>DATMAP010000031.1:0-13110 GCA_035559835.1 Gaiellaceae bacterium | reverse complement strand
TACGTCCGCCTCCCGCCCGCCACAATGCGGCTCGCCCGGTGAGGGGCGGGCGCGAGAGACGATGACCAAGCCACGGACCCACGCCACCTGCGACGACTGCTACTTCCGCCGGAACGGGCTCTGCGCGCTGCCCGGCAACGTCCCCTGCCCCACGTTCCGGGCGGCGAGCGCCGGCGCCCTCTCCCCACCCCGGCAGCCGCCGCTCGTGCCGCGCCCCGTCCCGAGTGTTGCCGTCCACCAGGCTGCGTAGAATCCGGCTATGGCCGACAGCCCGACCCCGGCGTCGGTGCCGCGGGCGAAGCGTGACACCCCCTGGTCTCTGATCCTCTTCGCCGTGCTCGCCGTCTACGGCGTGCTCCTCGCCATCCTGAACTCCGACGAGGTCGAGATCAGCTTCGTCTTCTTCACCGCCCGGATCTCGCTGCTCGTGCTCGTCCTGCTCTGTCTCGGGATCGGGTTCGCGGCCGGCTACCTGCTCGACCGGCTCCGCGTCCGGCGCCGGCGCGCAGCCTCAGCCGAGTAGGCCGGCGAGGACGGCGATCCCCTCCGCGATCCGCTCCGGGGACTCGTAGCTGAAGGCGAGCCGCGCGGCAGCGGCGCCGAGACCCGAGCCCGCGGGGAAGAAGTCGCCGCCCCGCACGATCGCGACCCCGGCGGCCTCCGCGCGGGTCGCGAGCTCCGCCGTCCCGGCCCCCTCGCCCAGGTCGAGCCAGAGGAAGTAGCCGCCCAGGGGACGACTCCAGACGGCTCCGGGCGGAAAGCTGCGCCCGAGCGCGTCCAGCATCGCGTCCCGGCGCGCGCGCAGCTCGCTGCCGACCCGCGCCAGGTTCGGCTCGAAGCGCCCGCGCGCGACGAACTCGGCGATCGTCGCTTGGACGAGGAAGGGTGGCGAGATGTAGGTCGCCACTGCCCGCTCCTCGAAGGCGGCCGCCGCCCCGGGCGGGAGCACGAAGTACCCCGTGCGCAGCCCGGGAGCGACCGTCTTCGAGAAGGAGGAGGCGTAGGTGACCAGCTCCCCGCCCTCCAGCTCGTGCAGGGTGGGGAGCGGCGCACCCTCGAAACGGACGAGGCCGTAGGGGTCGTCCTCGAGCACCGGCAGGGAGTGCCGAGCGGCGACCTCGACCAGGCTCCGGCGCCGCTCGAGGGAGAGGGTGCGCCCGCTCGGGTTCTGGAAGGTCGGGATCGTGTACAGGAACGAGGGTTGCTCCCGCCGCCCGCGCAGCTCCGCCTCGAGCGCGTCCGGGTCGAGCCCCTCCGCATCCAGCGGCAGCGCGACCACCTCCGCGCCCAGACGCGCCAGGGCCCTGAGCGAGCGGTCGTACGTCGGCGCCTCCACCAAGACACGCCCAGGCCGGCCCCGAAGCTGCGCCTCCGCGTAGAGGACGAAGCCGAGCAGCCCGCCGACGGTGAGCACGACCCGGCCCGGCTCGACCCCGTGCCGCGCGGCCACCCACTCCCGCAGCGGCCCGTACCCCCCGCCGGGCCCGTACGAGAAGACCTTCGCGCCCTCCCGGAGCGCGACCGCGTGCGCGCAGTCGGCCAGCTCGGCGGCCGGGATCAGCTCGGGGGCGGGAGCACCGCGGGCGAAGGAGATGGGCGGCTGCGGCATCGCTCGCCGAGGCTACCGGACGAGCTCGGCAACCAGCTCGGCGGTCTCCGTCGGGGTCGTCCCGACCCGGATCCCGCGCGCTTCCAGCGCCTCCTTCTTCGCCTGCGCGGTCCCCGAGGAGCCGGAGATGATCGCCCCCGCGTGGCCCATCGTCTTGCCGGGAGGCGCGGTGAAGCCGGCGATGTAGGCGACCACCGGCTTCGTCAGCTCCGCCTCGATGAAGGCCGCCGCCTTCTCCTCCTCGTCGCCGCCGATCTCCCCCACCAGGACGACCTGCTCGGTCTGCTCGTCGGCCTGGAACAGCGCCAGCACCTCGACGAAGGAGGTGCCGACGACGGGATCGCCGCCGATCCCGACGATGGTCGAGTTGCCGAGCCCGAGCTGCGTCAGCTCGTGCCCGATCTGGTAGGTCAAGGTTCCCGAGCGCGAGACGAGGCCGACGGAGCCCTCGCGGAAGATCTCGGCGGGGATGATCCCCACGTTCGCCTTCCCCGGCGAGAGCACGCCCGGGCAGTTGGGGCCGATCAGACGCACCCCGCGCGCATGGACGTAGGCGTGGAGGCGCAGCATCTCGTGCGCCGGCACGCCTTCGGTGATGCAGACGATCGTGCCGATGCCGGCGGCGACCGCCTCGTAGATCGCGTCCGCCGCGAAGGGCGCCGGAACGAAGACGAGCGAGGTGTTCGCCCCCGTCTCGGCCGCGGCCGCGGCGACCGTGTCGAAGACGGGGATCCCCTCGACCTCCTGGCCGCCCTTCCCGGGCGTGACGCCGGCGACCACCTGCGTCCCGTAGGCGCGGTTGCGCAGACCGTGGAAGCGCCCCTCCGACCCGGTCAGGCCCTGGACGACGAGGCGGGTCTGGGTGTCGACGAGGATCGCCATCAGGCCGCGGCCAGCTCCACCGCCCGGCGGGCGCCGGCGAGCATGGTCGTCTCCGCGTACAGGTTCGGCGCGCCGGCCTCCTGGAGCAGGCGCCGTCCCTCCTCGGCGTTCGTCCCGTCCAGGCGGACGACGATCGGCTGCTCGAGCCGGAGCCGGGAGAGCGCCTGCAGGATCCCGCGCGCGACCTCGTCGCAGCGCGTGATCCCGCCGAAGATGTTGAAGAAGATCGCCCGCACCTGGGGGTCGCTCGTGATCACCTCGAGCGCGTCCACGACGCCCTGCGCGTCGCCGCCTCCGCCCAGGTCGCAGAAGTTGGCCGGCCGGCCACCGGCGAAGGTGACCACGTCCACCGTGGCCATGGTCAGACCGGCGCCGTTCCCGAGCACGCCGACGTCGCCGTCCAGCTTCACGTAGGTGACACCCTTCTCGCGGGCGAGCGCCTCGAGCGGATCGGCCGCGGCGAGGTCGCGCAGCTCCGCCAGCTCGGGGTGGCGGAAGAGGGCGTTGTCGTCGACGGTGACCTTCGCATCGAGCGCACGGATCTCTCCCTCGGGGGTCGCGATCAGCGGGTTGATCTCGGCGAGCATGGCCTCGCAGGACGCGAACACCTCGTACAGCCGGCCGACGACCGCGGCGACCTGCTTCTGCTCCCCGGGATCGGCGATCCCCGCTCCGTAGACGAGCTGCCGCCCCTGCCAGGGGTGGTACCCCTCGAGCGGGTCGACGTGGAGGCGTACGAGCGCCTCCGGGCTCGAAGCCGCCACCTCCTCGATGTCCACCCCGCCCTGCGTCGTGAACATGAGCAGCGGCCGCTTGGCGCCGCGGTCGAAGGTGATCGAGAGGTAGTACTCGCGGGCGATCTCCGAGGCTCGCTCGACCCAGAGCTTGCGAACGGTGTGGCCCCGGATGTCCATGCCCAGGATCTCCCGGGCCCGGGCCTCGGCCTCGGCCGGCGTTCCGGCGAGCTTGATCCCGCCCGCCTTGCCGCGCCCCCCCGTCAGCACCTGCGCCTTCACGACCACGGGGCCGCCCAGCTCACGTGCGGCCTCCCTGGCCTCGGTCGGGCTGGTCGCGAGCCGCCCCTCGGAGACGGGGATGCCGAAGCGCCGGAAGAGATCCTTCCCCTGGAACTCGTACAGGTCCAAAGCGCGCGCGAGTCTACCCGTCGCGACTCCGCCGAGAGGCGGTCGTCCGCGTGTGCGAGCATCCGGCCCGTGAGCCGAACGACGACCCTCGTCCTCGTCGCCTTGGGAGCTGCGCTCGCCGGCATCGTCTTCTCCTCCGCGGCCGAGCGGCTGCAGGGCGGCCACGAGCAGGAGCCGGCCAGCGCGGCCGCCGGCCCGCAGCGGGCAGAGCTCGGCTGGCGCGAAACTTTCGGCTCGGGCTCGGAGCGGCTCGTCTTCGCGGTCGAGAGCCTCGAGGTCGTCCCTGGGGGCTGGCGCGCGCGGATCTCGCTCGAGAACGACACCTCGGTCGCCTACGGGGTGGGCGACCCGAGGGCGACTGTCGACCGCTCGTTCGGGTTGATGCTCTTCTCGAGCGGCGAGACCGCCGAGCTGGAGCGGCTGAACGCACGCGGGGAGCTGCCCGCGCTGCGCCGGGCCGACCGCTACGAGCCCGAGCTGCCGGCGGTCCTCGAGCCGCGCTCCTCCTGGGAGGGGGTGATCTCGGCGACGGGGGCGCTCGTCGCCGGAAGCTGGGTCCGGGTCGTCTTCGGCGCGCTCGTCGCCGTCGGCAGGACGCCCGAGGGCCTCCCCGAGCGGGTCGTCTGGATCACCGACCACGCCTACCGGCTCCGCCCGTAGAGGCGGCTCCGCCCAGCCCTCGCCGCCCCGACCGGGGACGCCCGCCGCTACGGGCGGGCCACCGGCCTCGCCTGGAAACGGCGCTGCCGCTCGGGCGCTTTTCCGCAGCTCGCGGGCACGGCCGGGCCGGGGAGCTCTTCGACGGTCGCCGCGAGCTCGCGCCCGTCCTCGGCCCGGAAACGGACGAGCGGGCCCTCGACGGCGATCAAGGAGAGATCGTGCACGCCCACGAGCCCGTGCTCCTCACGCAGGGCTCGCTCCGCCGCCTGCACCGGTGGCGAGTAGCACGTCCGGCCGCGGTAGCGGGCGAGGTCGATCCTCCCTGCGAGCGCCGCGGCCACCAGAGCGGGCGCCGCGTCCGGCTCCACGCGCCCGAAGTGGAGCCCCTGCGGGAGGACGAGCACGTTGGCCGCGAAGCGGTGCCCGCCGTGGTGGGAGGAGATCCAGAGCTCCTCCTCGCCCAGATGGCGGGAGAGCGCGCCGTACACCTCCGTCCCCCGGAGCGCGCAGCAGGCGTCGCGGCTGCCGTGCCCGCAGACGAGGACGAGGCCGCCGCCGGCGTCCTCGCCGGCGCGGCCGAGGTCGAGCCCGGCCACGTCCGCGTGCGAGCGCAGCTCGAGCCGGCGCACCTCGGCGACTCGCTCCTCCGCGCGGACGACGAACGCGCGCAGGCGCGGCGGCGGCGTGCCCGGCCGGCGCAGGAAGAGGAGACGCGCGCCCGGGGTGCGCGCGAGCCAGCCGGCGATGGTGCTGTGGGCCTGCTCGATGAGCACCCCACCCGCAGCCACGTCGCGGGGCCACGAGCCTGGAGCCTCGAGCGCGAGCCAGCGCGTCGCCGTCGTCGCCGTGGCCGCGAGGGGCTCTCCGGCCGCGCGCGACAGCTCGCTGCACCGCGCGCCGCTCACGCGTCGCGGAGGACGCAGATGACCTGCCCGTGCCGGACCGGCTCGCCCGGGGCGACGGCCAGCTCGGCGACGACCCCGTCCCGATGGGCCGCGATCTCGTTCTCCATCTTCATCGCCTCGACGACGCAGATCACGTCTCCGGCGCTGACGGCCCTCCCCTCCTCGACCCGGACCGCGAGCACGGTCCCCTGCATCGGACTGACCACGGCTCCGCCCGCCGAGCCGGTGAGGCCCCGCTGCCGGGCGCGGCGGCGGCGGGCCAGCTCGGCCCAGGGGGGCTCGGCCGAGCGCAGGCGAACCTCGTGCCGGCGCCCGTCCACCTCGACTGCGAGCACCCGCTCGCGAGCAGCACCCACGGCTCCCACCGCCCCCGACGCTCGGACCGCTCCGTCCGGGTCGGTCGCTACCCTCGTTTGCTTATGAGACAACTGCTCGGTCAGCTCCTGCGCGCGCTGCGCCAGCTCCTCGGACTCCACGAGCCCGCGGCACGTCTCCCCCGCGACGAAGCAGGGCGACTCGAGCAGCGCACGGTGGAAGCCGATCAGGGTGGCAGGACCCTCGACGACGAACTCCTCGAGGGCGCGCAGCATCCGCCGGCGAGCGCGCTCTCGGTCGACGTCGCGGACGATCAGCTTCGCGATCAGGGGGTCGTAGAGATCGGACACCTCGTCCCCGGCCACGACGCCGGAGTCCACGCGCACGCCGATCCCGGCCGGCTCGCGGTACGCGGTGATCCGTCCCGGCGACGGGAGGAAGCCGCGCTGCACGTCCTCGGCATTGATGCGGCACTCGATCACGTGTCCGCGCAGGACGACGTCTGCCTGGGTGAGGGAGAGCGGCTCGCCCGCCGCGATCAGGATCTGCTCGCGGACGAGATCGAGGCCGGTCGCCTCCTCGGTCACCGTGTGCTCGACCTGGATGCGCGTGTTCATCTCCAGGAAGTAGTAGGAGCCGTCAGGCGTCAGCAGGCCCTCCACGGTGCCCGCGGACCGGTAGCCGACCGCGCGGGCAGCTTCGACCGCGATCCGCCCGATGCGCTCGCGCAGCTCCGGGCCGACGGCAGGGGACGGCGTCTCCTCGACCAGCTTCTGGTGGCGCCGCTGGATCGTGCAGTCGCGTTCGCCGAGGTGGACGACGTTTCCGTGCTCGTCGGCGAGGACCTGCACCTCGACGTGGCGCGGATCCTCGAGGTAGCGCTCGACGTAGACGGTCGCGTCGGCGAAGTACGCCTCGCCCTCCCGCCGGGCGGCCTCGAACGCCCGCTCGACCTCCTCCGGGGCGGCCGCGATGCGGAAGCCCTTCCCGCCTCCACCGGCTGCGGCCTTGACCGCGACGGGGTATCCGAGCTCCCCGGCGAGGCGGCGCACCTCCTCGGCGCTCGTCACCGGCGCGACGCTCCCCGGGATAACGGGCACGCCCGCGGCGCGCATCCGCTCCCGGGCGGCGACCTTCGACCCCATCGCCTCGATCGCCTCCGGGGGCGGGCCGATCCACACGAGCCCGGCTGCGATCACGTCGCGGGCGAAGGAGGCGTTCTCGGCGAGGAATCCGTAGCCGGGATGAACGGCCTGCGCACCGGCGCGCAGGGCCACCTCGATGATGCGATCCCCGCGCAGGTACGACTCCGGCGCCGGCCCGGGACCGATCAGGTAGGCCTCGTCGGCGAGGAGGGCGTGGAGCCTGTCGCGGTCGGGCTCCGAGTACACGGCGACGGTGCCGATCCCGAGCTCGCGCAGCGTCCGGAAAACGCGGACGGCGATCTCGCCCCGGTTGGCAACGAGGACCTTCGTGAAGGGAGGCATGGGACGCGTATTCTCCCGGACGGTGGCCCTTCCGGATCAGCTCACCGTCGCGCGAGTGGTCGCGGTCCCCGCCGTGGTCGTGCTGTACGCATGGGACTTCTCCAACCACGCGTACTGGGCCACCGTCGTCTTCGTAGCCGCGATGGCCACCGATCAGGTCGACGGCTGGCTCGCGCGCCGCCGGGGAATCAGCTCGGAGCTCGGGAAGCTCCTCGACCCGGTCGCCGACAAGGTGCTCGTCCTGGCCGCGCTCGTGATGCTCGTCGCGGAGGGTGTGGCTCCGGCGTGGATGGTCGCGTTGATCGTCGTCCGCGAGCTGCTCGTCTCCGGCCTCCGCCTCGCCGCGATCGAGCGCGGGATCGCCCTCGGCGCCCGTGATCTGGGGAAGCTGAAGACCTGGGCGCAGGGTCTCGCAGCGGCGATCGCCGGTTTCGCGGCGGCCGGCGCCTGGAGCGAGCGCATCGCCTGGTGGTCGTTGCTCGTGGCCGTGGCCGCGACCTGGATCTCGGGGCTCGACTACGCCCGCATGGCGCCGCGCGTGCTCCGGGGCGAGCGCGCGTAGCGAGGCGGCGGGAGCTCCCGGCCGACACCGGCGGCCTCGCGCGCCGCCTGCCGCCGCCACGGGCTCGTGTAGGCCTCGGGCGCGGCGTCGAGGCGGATCCCCGCGCGAGCGAGCGCGACCGTCAGGGCGCGTCGCTCGGTCTCTCGAAGCGGTGGCCGAGCCTCGAGCTCCACGAGCGTGAGCCTACTCGCCCGGCGAGGACGGGCGTCCACCAGAAGAGAAGACCCGCGGCCAAGCCCCAGGCTAGGTTGGCGGTGAAGCCGACCCCGCCGACGAGCAAGGTGGCCGCCCACGCCTTCCAGCCGCGGAGGTCGCCGAGCAGCCCGATGTGGAGGAGCCCGGCGGTCGCGAGCAGGCCGGCCAGGATCGGGAGGGGAAAGGCCGCGAGCAGGGCCGCGAGGCCGGAGCCGGCGAGGAGCGCGACGGCGAGCAGCGCCACGCCGATGGCAAGCGGGGCACGGCCGGTGCGGGCGCCGAAGGCGTAGTGCGCCGTCATGCCGCCGGCCCCGTGGCAGACGGGCATTCCCGCGATACCGCCCGCGACGAGGTTCGCCGAGCCGAGGCTGACCGCGAGCCGGCCGGGGCTGAGCCGCTGTGCGCGCGTGCCGAAGTAGGTGCGCGCGGCATCCGCGGGGGCGAGGCACGAGTTCGCGAAGGTGAGGGGAAGCTGCGGGACGACGAGGACCATCAGCGCAGTCCCGAGCGTCGCCGCAGACAGCGAGGGAAGCACGAGCGGCGACGGGCCCAGCTCCGCGGCCCCGCCCGCCAGCGCGAGGGAGACGCCCGCGCCGACCACGACGAGGGCGAGCGCGACCGGCCACCGCCGCAGAAGGAGCGCGAGCACCACGACGACTGCCCCGAGCGGCACTGCCCAGGCGGGCGGAAGCGCGTGGGCGGCGAACGAGTGGGGCGGATGCTCCACGAGCCCCCAGGCGACCTTCAGGAAGAGGAGGCCGACGGTCAGCTGCACTCCCCGGATCAGCGGCTGCGGGAACGCGCGCGCGGCCCGGTCGACGAGCCCCGTGGCCCCGAGCCCCACGAAGATGACCCCCATGAGCAACGCCGCCGCGGCGATCTCGTCGGCGCCGAGCCCCTTCGCGATCGCGATCGCGCCCAGCGCCTTGAGCGGCTGGACGGCCACGGGCAGCCGGTACAGGAAGGCCACGGTGACGTAGAGAATCCCCGCCGGAAGGAGCACGGCGGTCGGCGAGAGCCCGTTCGTGACGATGAGGGCGACCGCGATCGGCACGAGCACGCCGACGTCCGCGACCGCCCCCGAGAGCTCACGCCGCAGGCTCGGAGGGGGCTCGGCGGGCAGGCCGGAGAGACGCTCGTGCGGCGGCCACGTGGGTCGCCGGCGCCCACGTCCGGCGAGCGGCGTCCGCAGCCTCACCGCTCGACCATGACCGAGGTCGCCTTCACGACGCCTGCGGCGCTCACACCCGGCCGCAGTCCGAGCTCCTCGGCCGACTCGCGCGTGATCACGGCGACCACGCGGGCAGGCTCGGTCAGGTCGATCTCGACCCGCGCGAGGAAGCCCTCCACCTCCACCGAGCGGACGACGCCGCGGAACCTGTTGCGAGCCGAGAGGTGCTCGGAGCCCGCGGGACCCCGCAGGCGCGCGATCTCGGAGGCACGGACGACGCGCCGGTTGGCAGCGTCCCGCTCGACCCGGATCTTCCCCGCCTTGTCCCACCGGCGCAGCGTGTCGAGGGAGATCCCGAGCGCCCGGGCAGCCTCGGCCGCGGTCAGAACCTTCTTAGGCATTGCCTATGTAATACACGATGGCCCCGGCCCGCAACAGGGGGTCCCCGCAACACGGGGTCCGCAACAGGGGGTCAGGTCCCGTCCGTTGCGCAGTCCGCAACAGGGGGTCAGGTCCCGTCCGTTGCGCAGTCAGAGCGGGATGTTGCCGTGCTTGCGCTGCGGCTTCGGCTCGCGCTTGGTCAGCGCCGTCTCCAGCGCCGAGACGAGCACGGGCCGCGTGCGGCGCGGCTCGATCACGTCGTCGACGTACCCCCGCTCGGCTGCCGTGTACGGGTTCGCGAACCGCTCCTTGTACTCGGCGATCAGCTCGGCGCGGCGGGCCTCCGGGTCGTCCGCCTCCTCCAGCTCGCGCCGGAAGACGATGTTGACGGCTCCTTCGGGCCCCATCACGGCCACCTCGGCTGTCGGCCAAGCGAAGTTGAAGTCGGCCCGGAGGTGCTTCGAGGACATGACGTCGTAGGCACCGCCGTAGGCCTTCCGCGTGATCACCGTCAGCTTGGGCACGGTCGCCTCGGCGTAGGCGTAGAGGAGCTTGGCCCCGTGCCGGATGATCCCGCCCCACTCCTGCGCCGTCCCCGGCAGGAAGCCGGGCACGTCGACGAAGGTGACGAGCGGCACGTTGAAGGCGTCGCAGGTGCGAACGAAGCGCGCGGCCTTGACCGAGGCGTCGATGTCGAGCACGCCGGCGAGCGCGTGCGGCTGATTTCCGACGACGCCGACCGCGTGCCCGCCCAGCCGCGCGAAGCCGCAGACGACGTTCTCCGCCCAGTGCGGCTGTATCTCCAGGAACTCACCTTCGTCCATCACCCGCTCGATCACGCTCTTCATGTCGTACGGCTTCCCGGGGTTGTCGGGCACGAGCGTGTCGAGCGCGGGATCCTCGCGCTCGACCGGATCGGCGGGCGGCGCGTACGGGGGCGTCTCCAGGTTGTTCTGGGGGAGGAAGGAGAGCAGGTAGCGAGCGTCCTCGAGGCACGACTCCTCGTCGGGCGCGGTCAGGTGCGCAACCCCCGAGCGAGTCGCGTGCGCGGCCGCGCCGCCCAGCTCCTCGAAGGTGACCTCCTCGCCCGTGACCGTCCGAACCACGTCGGGGCCGGTGATGAACATGTACGAGGAGCCCTCGACCATGAGCACGAAGTCGGTGATCGCGGGCGAGTAGACGGCCCCGCCGGCGCAGGGCCCCATGACGAGGGAGATCTGCGGGACGACGCCGGAGGCCTGCACGTTCCGCCAGAAGATCTCCGCGTACCCCGCGAGCGAGACGACGCCCTCCTGGATCCGCGCGCCGCCGGAGTCGTTGATCCCGACGATCGGGCAGCCGTAGCGCAGGGCCAGGTCCATCACCTTGCACACCTTCTCGGCGAACACCTCCGAGAGCGAGCCGCCGAAGACGGTGAAGTCCTGCGAGAAGACGAAGACCGTGCGCCCGAAGATCGTCCCGTAGCCTGTGACCACCGCATCGCCCAGGGGCCGGTTCTCGCGCATCCCGAACTCGACCTCCCGGTGGCGCACGAAGCGGTCGAGCTCGACGAAAGAGCCTGGATCGAGGAGCTTCTCGAGCCGCTCGCGCGCGAGCAGCTTGCCACGCTCGCGCTGGCGGGCGACCGCCTGCTCGTTCCCGGCGTGCAGCGCCTGCGCGCGCAACTCCTGCAGCCAGCGGAGCTTCGCCTCGGTCGTCTCGTGGCGCTCGGCCATCGCCGGGGAGCCTACTGCCTCCGCCCCAAGCGGCTCGGCCCTCGCGATCCGCGGCCGTCCGGGCACGGGCGCGCTGTTAGCGTCCGCCTGATGAGCCCCATCCCCATCGACCGCTCGACGGCTTGGCCGTACGAGGCCGGCGAGCCGGGCCCGTTCTCGTACGCGCGCTTCTCGAGTCCCACGGTCGCAGAGGCCGAGCGCCGGCTGGGCGAGCTAGACGGCGGGGAGGCGATCCTCTTCGCTTCCGGGTCCGCCGCCTCGACGGCCGTCGTGCTTGCCCTCCTCTCCCCGGGACGAACGGTCGCGCTCGCGCGGGGGGCCTACTACGGGACGGGCAGGCTGCTCGAGGAGCTCGGACGCTGGGGGGTGCAGCACATCGAGTTCGACCAGACGGGAGCGCCGCCCCCGAGCGCCGACCTCGTCTGGCTGGAGGCCCCCTCGAACCCCTTCCTGACGATGCCCGACTTCGGGGCCGCTGCGGCGCACGCGGGGATGGTCGTCTGCGACGCGACCGCGGCGACGCCGCTCGTCGTCCGGCCCCTCGAGCACGGCTGCGACCTCGTCGTCCACTCGGCCACGAAGTTCCTCGCCGGCCACGACGACGCGCTCGTGGGCGCGGTCGTCGCCCGCGACCCGGAGATCGCGGCGCGCCTGCGCGAGCACCGCACGCAGACGGGCGCCGTGTGCGCACCGGACGTCGCCTGGCTCCTCCTCCGCGGCCTGCAGACCCTCGAGGTGCGGTTGGAGCGGCAGACCGCGAGCGCACGGACGATCGTCGAGCTCCTGCGGGCCCATCCGGCGGTCGAGATCGTCCGCTACCCCGGGTTCGGCGCGCTGCTCTCCTTCGACGTCGCGGACGCCGCCGCCGCGCGCCGCGTGGAGACGGCGACGCGGCTGATCGCGAACATGACCAGCCTCGGCGGCGTCACCTCGCGCATCGAGGCCCGCGCCCGCTGGGAGGGCGACCGGGTGCCGCCCGGCCTGCTTCGCCTCTCGGTCGGGCTCGAGGATCCGGACGCGCTCTGGGCCGACCTCGAGCAGGCCCTCTCGGCCGTCTGAGCCGTGGGCCTGCTCGGGCGCTTCCGCAGGCGACGAGGGCCGGAGACGGCCGCGGAGACTGACCGGCTCGCGCTCGCGCAGCTCGCCTCCCGCGGCGCCGACCTCACCCGCCCGCGCCATGTCGTCCACGTCCTCGCCTTCGCCGACGAGGCGGCGGCGCGCGCGGCCGCCGCCGAGGTCGCGCGGGGAGGGTACGAGACGGCGGTTCGCCCGACCGGCGAGGGAACAGCGCAGTGGTCGGTGCGCGCCGAGGCGCAGCGCGTGGTCGACGCGACCACGGTCCCCGGCTTTCGCGCCTGGTTCGAGCGCATCGCCGCAGCGCACGGGGGCAGGTACGAGGGCTGGGAAGCCGCGAGGAAGCCGTAGCGCTCCGGCGACGGCTACCGTACAGGGGTGCTCTTCACGCACAAGACGACCCCGGTCTCGCCCGCAGAGGCGCTGCCGGGCCGCGACGAGCCGATGCCCGTCCCGGCAGCGCACCGCGTGCTCGGGACGCCGCTCACTCCGCCCTTCCCCGACGGGCTGGAGCACGCGATCTTCGGGATGGGCTGCTTCTGGGGCGCCGAGCGCCTCTTCTGGCGAGCGCCGGGCATCTACACGACCGCAGTCGGGTACGCGGGGGGCTACACCCCGAACCCGACCTACGAGGAGGTCTGCTCGGGCCGGACGGGCCACGCAGAGGTCGTGCTCGTCGTCTTCGACCCGGCGCGCACGAGCTACGAGGAGCTGCTCCGCATCTTCTGGGAAGGGCACGACCCGACCCAGGGCATGCGGCAGGGCAACGACGTGGGCACGCAGTACCGCTCGGCGATCTACTGGACGACGCCAGCCCAGCAGGAGCAGGCGCTCGCGTCGCGCGCCCGCTACGAGCTCGCCCTCCGGCGCGCCGGCTACGGCCCGATCACGACCGAGCTGGCGCCGGCCTCCACCTTCTACTACGCCGAGGCCTACCACCAGCAGTACCTGGCGGCGAACCCGAACGGCTACTGCGGCCTCGGCGGCACCGGCGTGGCCTGCCCAGCCG
>DATMAP010000030.1:0-3879 GCA_035559835.1 Gaiellaceae bacterium | reverse complement strand
CGGCGCCGCCGCGCCCTACCCCGTGCTCGTGGAGTCGATCGGCCGTGAGCGGGCGGCCGCGCTCTGGCGCTGGACGGAGGAGGCGCTCGCCGAGCTCGCAGAGGTGGCTGGGGACGCCTTCCGCAGGACGGGCAGCCTGCGCCTCGCCGCCGACGAGGCCGAGCGGCTCGAGCTGGCGGCGGAGGTCGAGGCGCTGCGGGCGGACGGCTTCGCGGTCGAGTGGCACGAGCTGGGCCCGCCGCTCGCCGGCGCCTACCCGGGCGCGATCTTCCACCCGCCCGACGGCGTGCTCCAGCCCGCGCGGCTCGTGCGGCGACTCGCGCGGCGGGCCGCCGAGCGCGGCGTCGAGATCCGCGAGCACGAGCGCGTCGGCTCTCGGGCGGAGACGGGAGCCGAGGCCGTCGTCGTCTGCACCGACGGCTACCCGAGCGGCCTCCTGGGCGAGTTGGAGGGGCTGATCGTCCCCACCCGCGGGCAGGTGCTCGCGACCGAGCCCGTGCCCGAGCGGCTGTTCGAGGTTCCCCACTACGGGCGCCACGGCTTCGACTACTGGCATCAGCCCCCGGACGGGAGGATCGTGGCCGGCGGCTTCCGCGACGTCGCCTTGCAGGACGAGTTCACGGCCGAGGAGGCGGTCACGCCCGCGGTACAGGGAGCGCTCGAGCGGTTCGTGTCGGCGCTCGTGGGCCGCCCGCTCCGCGTCGACTACCGCTGGGCGGGGATCTTCGGGCTCGTGCTCGACTTCCTCCCGGTCGTCGGGCGCGTGCCGGGGGCCGACGGCGTCTGGGTCGCGGGCGGCTACTCGGGGCACGGGAACGTGCTCGGCTTCGCCTGCGGGCGCCTCGTCGCCCGCGCGCTGCTCGGGGAGCGGGATCCGCTCCTCGAGCTGTTCGAGCCGGCACGGCTGCTCTGATCAAGGGCTACAACGCGATCGTCTCCAGCTCGAGCCGGCTCGTCTGCGCGTAGGCCGCCTTCGCGATCGCGAGGTCCTGGATCGCGAGCCCGGTGGAGTCGAAGAGGGTGATCTCGCCGGAGCCCTCCCGCCCCGGGGCGGATCCTGTCAGCACCGCGCCCAGCTCGGTAACGTCGGCTCGGGTCACGAGGCCTCGCTCGACGGCGGTCGCCAGCTCGCCGCCGTGGCTCGCCTGCTCCCAGTCGTCGCAGAAGAGGCGCGCCCGCCGAAGCTCGGCGAGGGCGACCTCCGCCTTGCCGGGCCCGTCGGCGCCCATGAGGGAGACGTGCTGGCCGGGGCGGAGCGAGCCCTCGCCGAAGACCGGCTGGGCTCCCGGCGTGACGGTGACGACGACGTCGCAGGCGAGCGCTTCCTCGCGCGCGGCGGCCCGCGCGCCGTGCTCGGCGGCGACCGCGGCCGCCCGCTCCGGATCGACGTCGTAGGCCAGGCAGTCGCGCCCGAGCGCGCGCAGCAGCCGCACCGTCTCGGCGCCGTTGACCCCGCAGCCGACGACCGCGTACGTGCGCGTGTCCGGCCGCGCGAGCGTGTCGGCGGCGAGCACGGCCGCCGCCGCCGTGCGCAGCGCGGTCACGGCCGCGGCGTCGAGCAGGGCGAGCAGCCGCCCGTCCTCGGCGTCCGAGAGCAGGACGAGCCCGGTCACCGTCGGCAACCCCCGGGCCGGGTTGCCGGGGAAGGAGGTGACCCACTTGAGGACGGCATGGCCGCCGCCGAGCGCCGGCATCGCGCGGAAGTCGCCGGCCGGGTAGCTGGAGACGTACACCTTCGGCGGCATCGTCCACTCCCCGCGGGCGTGGGCGACGAAAGCGGCGCGCACGGCCTCGTACGCCACCTGCGGGGAGACGGCGCGCCGAACGTCCTCGCCGCGGAAGACGAGCACCATGCGCTGACCCTACCGCTCTGCTTGACTGGCGGGCCGATGGAGCCCGCCGTCACGATCCGCGGCCTGCGCGTCGTCCGCGGCGGGCGCGAGGTGCTGCACGGGCTCGAGCTCGAGGTCGAGGCGGGGCGGGTGACGGGCCTGCTCGGGCCGAGCGGGAGCGGGAAGACGACGCTCATGCGCTGCGTCGTCGGTGCGCAGGTCGTCGCGGGCGGCGCCGTGACCGTGCTCGGCCTGCCGGCGGGCACGCCGGCGCTCCGCGCGCGCGTCGGCTACCAGACGCAGGCGCCCTCGGTCTACGCCGACCTGACCGTCCTCGAGAACCTCGCCTACGCGGCTGCGCTCCTGGGCGTGGGGCGGGAGCGGGTGGCGGAGACGGTCGCGCTCGTCGGGCTCGGCGGACACGAGCGTCAGCTCGCGGCGACGCTCTCGGGGGGAGAGGTGGCGCGCCTCTCGCTGGCGCAGGCGCTGCTCGGCCGGCCCGAGCTGCTCGTCCTCGACGAGCCCACGGTCGGGCTCGACCCCGTGCTCCGGCGCGACCTCTGGGCGACCTTCCACGACCTGGCCGGCGCAGGGGCGACGCTGCTCGTCTCCAGCCACGTGATGGACGAGGCCGACCGCTGCGACCGGCTCCTGCTCCTGCGCGAGGGAGCGCTGCTCGCGAGCGGGACGCCGGCCGAGCTGCGGGCGCGGACCGGGGCGGACGACCTCGACGCCGCCTTCCTCGCGCTCGTCGAGGGGCCGGGAGGGACGGCGCCGTGAGCGCGCGCCGCACCCTGGCCACCGCGCTCCGCGTCCTGCGCCAGCTCCGCCACGACCCCCGCACGGTGGTGCTCCTGCTCGCCGTCCCCTGCGTGCTGCAGGTCCTCGTGCACGAGCTCTTCCGCGACCGCCCGCAGGTCTTCCAGTCGCTCGGCACCCCCCTGCTCGGACTCTTCCCCTTCGTCGCCATGTTCCTCGTCACCTCGATCACGATGCTCCGCGAGCGCACCTCGGGCACCTTGGAGCGGCTGCTGACGACCCCGATCGGGCGCGGCGACCTGCTCGCCGGCTACGCGCTCGCCTTCGCGCTCGTCGCGGCCGTGCAGGCGACGCTCGTCTCCGCGGTCGCCTTCGGCCTCCTCGGGCTCGAGTCGGACCACCGGGCGACGGTGGTCGCGCTCGCGATCGCGAACGCGGTGCTCGGGATGGCGCTCGGCCTGTTCGCGAGCGCCTTCGCGCGCACCGAGTTCCAGGCGGTGCAGTTCATGCCCGCCTTCGTCCTGCCCCAGATCCTCCTCTGCGGCCTGCTCGTCCCCCGGGCGCAGATGGCGGGGTGGCTGCAGGCCGTCTCGGACGTGCTGCCGCTCACCTACGCCTACGACGCCCTCGCCCGCCTCGCCGGCGAGGACCCCTTCGGCGCCCGCTTCCGGGCCGACCTTGCCGTCATCGCCGGGGCCACGCTGCTCGCGCTCGCGCTCGGAGCGGCGACGCTGCGGCGGCGGACGCCGTAACGACACGCGGCGCGCCTCAGGCGCGCCGCGTGTGGCTCGACCTCGTCAGGGCCGGACGTAGAAGTCGACGAACTGGCCTTGCCCGTAGTGCCGCGGCAGGTTGCAGATCAGGGAGAAGTGACCTGCCGGAAGGGCGAGGGTCAGCCGCTTCGTCGTGCCGGCCGGGATCTCCTCGATCTCGCCGAGCACGCCCTGCTCCGGGGCTTTGGTCGCGCCCGCGGCCGCCAGGCTTCCCGCGGGAGAACTCGTCTTCATCACGACGAACTCGTGCTCGAGCCGTCCGGCATTCCGGACCACGAACGTGACCTTTCCGGGCCGTGTCTTGGTCGCCGTCAGCGGCAGGATGTCCCATTCCACCATCCGGAAGCTCACCGGCGCCGCTGCTGCGGAGGACTGGGCGCCGCCGGGAACGAGAGCCGCTCCGAGCGCGAGCAGGGCCAGTGCCGCCAGTCCGAGCTTCGGGCTCATTTCGTACCTCCTCTCGACGTTAGGTGCCGAGGGTCGCAGCGGGCGGGCGCTTGCGAATCGGTGCCGAC
>DATMAP010000029.1:0-6381 GCA_035559835.1 Gaiellaceae bacterium | reverse complement strand
GAAGAGGGCGCGGACGTCGTCCCAGAACGGGCTCGGCTCCTGGGGCACGCCGTCGTCGCCGGCCGCCTCCCGGACGAGGACGAGCCGGCTCCGGGCGCGGGTGCAGGCCGTGTAGAAGAGGTAACGGTCGCGGGCGACCGGGTCCGGGCGCTCGAGCCGGCCGCCCAGCTCTCGGCGGGCAGCGTCGTCGAGCAGCGGCGAGGGACGGTCGCGGCGCGGCAGGGCGCCTTCCTCCAGGCCGAGCAGGAAGACGACCTCGAAGCTCCGCGTCCGCGCGCGCTCGTAGTCGAGCACGGCCACGCGGCCGGGCTCGCGGGCGGCGACTGCCCCCACCCTGGAGCGCTCGAGGGCGCCGAGAACCTCCTCGGGTGGCGGAGGCCGCCCGTCGAGCCGGGCGAGCTCGGCCAGCTCGTCGAGCGTGCGCTCCGCGGCGGCGAACGCGCGGGCGTCGGCCCGCGCGTCGTCGGCGAGGGGCGGCGCGGTCAGCCCCCACGCGTTCCGCAGGAGCAGCCGCAGGACGGCACGGGCGGCGCCGACCGGCTCCGGGCCGGCGCGCAGCTCACGCAGGGCGGGCACGGGCGCCCCGCGCAGCCGCTCCGTCTCCTGCTCGACGCGACCGGGCTCCCTGATCGCCCGGCCGCGCAGGCGACCTTCGACGAAATCCACGGAACGGCGCTCGAGACCCGAGAACGGCGCGCGGAGGAAGGCGAAGAGGTCCTCTCGGCCGCCCCCCGCCCAGGCGAAGCGGAGCAGCGAGAGCAGGGCACGGCCGAGCGCGGTCTCACCCAACCGGACCTCGTGCTCGAGCGCGAAGGGGATCCCGAGAGCCCCGAGCACGCACTCGAGCGCAGCCCGCCAGCGCTCCACGGAGTCGCAGACGAGCCCGATCCGCTCCGCGGGCGTCCCGTTCCCGAGCACCTCCAGCACCTCGCTCCCCACGAGCTCGAGCGTGCCGCGGGTGCCGGCCCCCTCGAGGAAGCGGAGGGCGCCGTCGAGCGCGGGCCCGGGCGGGGGCGCGTCCCGAAACAGCTCGCGCTCGAGGTGCGCGAGCGCGGCCGGCAGGTCTCTCGAGCCCGCCTGCGGAGGCAGCTCCAGCACCGACCCCCCGGCGAGCGCCGCCAGATCGCCGACGGTGCGCTCGAGGGCGGAGAACGCCGCCCGGCCGGGCTCGTACGGGATCGAGATCGTGACCTGGGCCCGCCCGGCGAGCGCCTCCACGAGCCCCCACTCGGCGGCGGTCAGGTCTTCGAAGCCGTAGGCGAAGACAGGCCGGCCGTCCCAAGCGGCCAGGTCCCCGGCGAGCCGCTCGACCGCGCGACGGCGCAGGCCGTCGCGGTCGCGGAGCCCGAGCCGCTCCAGCTCCTCGCGGTAGCCCCGCGCAAGCCGGCCCAGGTCGCCGCCGATCCGGTCGGGGTCGACGAGCGCCGACTCGAGCTCGCCCAGGATCCCGAGCAGGGAGTCCGCGAAGCCGCCGGACGTCGCCGACGCCGCGAGCCCGTCGAGCGGGGTGCGTGCGATGGCGCGGCGGACGGCGAGCGCGCGCTGGGACTCGGCGGCGATTCCGCGCTCGTCCGGGCCGGCGGACGCGACCTCGGCGAAGAGGTCGTCGAAGGTGCCGATGCGCCCGGCGAGCAGGGCCGGGCGGCGGCGCAGGAGGTCTCGCTCGACCCGCTCCACCTCGGCGCGGGTAGGGACGACGAGCCACGGGTCCTGCTCCAAGCAGTCGAGGTAGCGCTCGAGGAGCAGCGCCACCTTGCCGGCGTGCGCCGGGCCGACGACCAGCGTGAGGCCCATCCGGCCATCGTAGTCCGCGCCCCGAGTCGGGCAACAAGGGCCCTACGCGTGCAACACGGGGTCAGGTCTCGTTTGTTGCACGCGCGTGCAACAAACGAGACCTGACCCCGTGTTGCACCCTACGCGGCTGCAGCCTTCGGGCGCCGGCCTCGGCGAGCGACCGGGTGCCCCGGCATGTTCGTCGCGCACCCGTCGCAGAGGTCGGCCTGCTTCGATCCGCGGCGCGCGTCCATGTAATTGATCCGCATGACCGCGCCCTTCCCTTCCTGAACCTCGTTCCCGCAGTTGTCGCACACGAGAATCGTCTTTCTGGCCATCAATTCTCCTTTCTTCCCTTGTCGGTCTGCGTTTGTCGCTCTGCGCTTGCTCGAAGGCGCAGGCTAACGACAAAGTATCTGGAATGCAAGCGAGAATAGAACGTGCTTTCTCGAAGGCCAGTCGATCGAAGTAGGATCTCGGCGTGCGGACGATCGTCGTCCTGGAAGGCGACCAGACCGGGCAGGAGCTGCTCGAGGAGGCGCTCCGCGTCCTCCAGCCGGAGGTGCTCGGCCTGACGCTCGCGTTCCCCCGCTTCGACCTCTCCCTCGAGAATCGCCGCCGCACGGGGAACCGGGTCGTCTACGAGGCGGCCGCGGCCGTCCGGGAGGCAGGGTACGGCCTCAAGGCCGCCACCATCACCCCGGAGGCCCCGGACGACGTCGGCTCCCCCAACCGAATCCTGCGCGAGGAGATCGGCGGCAAGGTGATCGTGCGCACGGGCCGGCGGATTCCCGGTGTCGTCCCCCTGGGCGGCGTCCACGCCCCGATCTCGGTCGTGCGCATGGCAGTCGGCGATGCCTACGGCGCGACCGAGTGGCGCGAGGGCGAAGGCGACGACGAGGTCGCCTTTCGCACCGAGCGGATCGAGCGGCGCATCTGCCACGCGGTGGCGGAGTTCGCCTTCCGGCAGGCCGAGCGCATGGGCGCCAAGGTCTTCGGCGGGCCGAAGTACACCGTCAGCCCGATCTACGAGGGCATGCTCAAGGAAGAGATGGACGCGGCCGCGGCGCGCCACCCCGACGTCGTCTACGAGCCGCAGCTGATCGACGCGACCTTCGCCCTGCTCCTCGGCTCGAGCGGAGAACCTCTCGTGATCCCGGCCCTCAATCGCGACGGCGACATCCTCTCCGACCTCGTGCTGCCGCTCTTCGGCTCCATCGCCGGCTCGGAGTCGCTCCTCGTCGCCTTCGGCGACGACTACGTCCCGAGCGTGCTCCTGGCGGAGGCCGCCCACGGCACCGCGCCGTCGCTGCAGGGCAAGGACGTCGCCAACCCGATGGCGATGATCCTGGCCGGCGCGGCCCTGCTCGCGCACGCCGAGGATGGTCGCTGCCAGGAGGCCGGCCGCGCGATCCGCGAGGCGTGCCTGGAGGCGGTCGCCGCCGGCGTGCGCACCGCCGACCTCGGCGGCAGCCACGGCACGCGCGCCTTCACGGACGAGGTCATCCGCCGCACCCGGACGAAGCTCGAGGTCTGGGCGGCGCTCTGACCGGGGGCACGCCGGGCCTTCGCCGGTTCCCGGAACGGCGCCCGGACGCGCCCACTAGAGTCCTCGGCGCATGCGAGTCGCAGTCCCGAGGGAGACGGCTGCCGGCGAGCGTCGCGTGGCGCTCGTCCCGGAGACCGTCTCCCGGCTCGGCGCCTCCGGCTTCGCCGTGCGGGTCGAGCGCGGCGCCGGCGCCGCCGCCGGCTTCCCCGACGAGGAGTACGCCGAGGCGGGCGCGGAGCTGTCCGAAGGCCCATCCCTGCTCGCAGGAGCGGAGGCCGTCGTCCGGGTGGCGCGACCCTCTCCGGAGGAGGTGGCCGCGCTCGCGCCGGGCACCGTGCTCGTCGGCTTCCTCCAGCCCCTGACCGACCCGGAGGGGATCGCCCGCCTGCGCGAGCGAGGCGTGATCGCGTTCGCGATGGAGTCGATCCCGCGCATCACCCGGGCGCAGCCGATGGACGCGCTCTCCTCCCAGGCCACGGTGGCCGGGTACAAGGCCGCCATCCTCGCGGCCGACCGCGTCCCCAAGCTCTTCCCCCTGCTGATGACCGCTGCCGGGACGATCGCTCCCGTCCGAGCCCTCGTCATCGGCGCCGGGGTCGCGGGGCTACAGGCGATCGCGACCGCCCGCCGCCTGGGCGCGGTCGTCTCCGCCTTCGACGTGCGCCCGGCGGTGCAGGAGCAGGTCGAGAGCCTGGGCGCATCCTTCCTCGACCTCGGCGTCCGGGCCGAGGAGACGGCGGGCGGGTACGCGACCGAGCTCACCCCCGAGCAGCAGGCCCAGCAGCAGGCGGCGCTCGAGGAGCGGATCCCCGACTTCGACGTCGTGATCACGACCGCCGCCGTCCCTGGACGGCCGGCGCCGAGGCTCATCCCCGCGAGCGCGGTCGAGCGCATGCGCCCGGGCTCCGTGATCGTCGACCTCGCGGCCGAGACGGGCGGGAACTGCGAGCTGACCGTGCCCGGCGAGGTGGTCGAGCACGGAGCGGTGACGGTGGTCGGGACGACGAACCTGCCCTCGCTGATGGCCTTCCACGCGAGCCAGCTCTACTCGCGCAACGTCGCCGCCCTGCTCCAGCACCTCGCGCCCGGTGGGGAGCTGGCCCTCGACTGGGAGGACGAGATCACCGCCGGCGCCTGCGTCGCACGGCCAGAGGGGACGCCGGCGTGAGCGTGCCGCTCGTCATCGAGCTGACCATCCTCGTGCTCGCGGGCTTCCTCGGCTTCGAGGTCATCTCGAAGGTGCCCACCATGCTCCACACCCCGCTCATGTCGGGCGCGAACTTCATCCATGGGATCGTCATCGTCGGCGCGATCCTCGTCCTCGGCCACGCGGAGGACGCCTTCACCAAGGCCGTCGGCTTCGCAGCGCTCGTGCTCGCGACCGCGAACGTCGTCGGCGGCTGGTTCGTGACCGACCGCATGCTCGGCATGTTCAAGCGCCGGCCGGAGCCGCCCAGGGAGCGGAGCGAGTGATCTCCGATCCCGACGTCTTCGGCCTCCTGTACCTGGTCACGATCGTCTGCTTCGTCGTGGCGCTCAAGTTCCTCTCCTCGCCGCGGCACGCGCGCAAGGGGAACTGGGTCGGCGGTGCCGGCATGCTGGTCGCGATCGGGACGACGCTCGCGCTCGAGGGGATCTCCAACTGGGCGCTGATGGCCGTCGGCATCGCGATCGGGACGGTGGTCGGCGTGGTCGGCGCGCGCACCGTGCGCATGACGGCGATGCCGCAGATGGTCGCCATCTTCAACGGGGTCGGCGGCGGCGCAGCCGCGCTCGTCGCGCTCGCCGAGTGGCACAACGCCGTCGACCCGGGCGGGGACGAGACCGTCTCGATCGTGCTCTCGGCGCTGATCGGCTCCATCTCCTTCGCCGGCTCGGCGGTCGCCTTCGCGAAGCTCCAGGAGCTGGTGAGCGGGCGCCCGATCGTCTTCCCTGCCCAGAACGTCGTGGACACGCTCGTCCTCCTCGGCGCGGCGGCGCTCGGCGTGACCGCCATCGCCGGCGTCGAGGAGCAGTGGGTGCTGTACGGCCTGATCGGGCTGGCGCTCCTCTTCGGGGTGATGTTCGTGCTCCCCATCGGCGGCGCGGACATGCCCGTCGTCATCTCGCTCCTGAACGCCTTCACGGGCCTGGCTGCCTCCGCCACGGGCTTCGTCCTCGACTCGACCGTGCTGATCGTGTCCGGGATGCTCGTGGGTGCGGCGGGGACGCTGCTCACGCTGCTCATGGCCAAGGCGATGAACCGCTCCGTCGCCAACGTGCTCTTCGGGGCGTTCGGGCAGCTCCAGGTCGCGGGCGGCCCCGAGCGGGCGGACGACGGCCGGACGGTGCGGGCGACGACGCCCGAGGACGTGGCGGTACAGCTCGCCTACGCGCGCAAGGTGATCATCGTCCCCGGCTACGGGATGGCGGTCGCCCAAGCCCAGCACGACGTCCGCCAGCTCGCCGACCTCCTCGAGCAGCGCGGGGTCGAGGTCAAGTACGCGATCCATCCCGTCGCGGGGCGCATGCCCGGGCACATGAACGTCCTCCTCGCGGAGGCGAACGTCCCCTACACGCAGCTCTTCGAGATGGACGAGATCAACCCCGAGTTCCCGCAGGCCGACGTGGCGCTCGTGATCGGCGCCAACGACGTGACCAACCCCGCCGCCCGCTCCGACCCCTCGAGCCCCATCTACGGAATGCCCATCCTGGACGTGGACAAGGCGGCCAGCGTGGTCGTCCTCAAGCGCTCGCTACGGCCCGGGTTCGCAGGCATCGACAACGAGCTCTACCTCGACCCCAAGACGACGATGCTCTTCGGCGACGCGAAGGAGTCGGTGCTCAAGCTGATCGCCGCCGTCAAGGCGGTCTGAGGCGCGAGAACCTGCCCGTCCGGGCAAGTCGCGGCTACGTGGTTACCCGCAAGGCGTCGAGTGGTCGGCACCGATTCGCAAGCGCCCGCCCGCTGCGACCCTCGGCACCTAACGTCGAGAGGAGGTACGAAATGAGCCCGAAGCTCGGACTGGCGGCACTGGCCCTGCTCGCGCTCGGAGCGGCTCTCGTTCCCGGCGGCGCCC
>DATMAP010000028.1:0-3965 GCA_035559835.1 Gaiellaceae bacterium | reverse complement strand
CGCGCCGGTGCTCGACGTCGTAGCGGCGCCCCTGCCCGGCCCCGCCGACCCGCCCGAGCCCGGCCAGGTTGCGCAGCACCTTCTCGTACAGCGGCCAGAGCCGCCGGGGCCGGATCATCGTCCGGTAGTAGAAGCCGACCGGCGTGAACGGCCCGCCGATCTTGTCCGTGAGCGAGAGGAGGTCCCGGTCGAGCGAGCCCCACACGTTCTGGGGCTCGACGACGGCGCCGGCGCGGAGCGGCTCGACGCACACGCGCACGTTCGGGACGCCGTCCACGGTCATCAGGCAGTTCGGGCAGTGCCCGGAGCAGCAGTAGAGGCCGCGGGGGCGGTGGTACTTGAACGAGCGCGAGAAGACGCGCTGGCCCGCGGCGAAGAGCGCGGAGCCGATCGTGTCGCCCTCGTACCCGCCGGCAGGCTTCCCGGCGAAGGTGAAGAGGAGGCGCGACGAGCGGTCGAGCACCTCTCGCGGCTGCTGCGGAAGCCTCACGCCGCTCCTATCCCCGCGCGGGCAGAGACACGCTCTGCACCTCGTTCGTGCGCGTGTCGCGCTCGGCCAGGAACCACTCCCCGCAGCCCAGCCGGTGCTGCCACCACTCCCGCTGCAGGCCGGCGACGTTGTCGCGGAAGTACACGTAGTCGGTCAGCTCGCGCAGCGTCGCCCCGGCGGGCGGGCGCCGGGTCACCTCGCCGAAGTAGGCGAACTCGTCGACGGGGCGGGGGCCGCAGAAGGGGCAGGCGAGCAGGAACGACATTACGCGATCAATTGCACTATCAGAAACGCTGTGCCAAGATTCGCAACGAACCTACACCGATGTCACGCACGCGTCAACCCTCTACCCGTCGAATCGGCGCTGCCGAGCGGGCGATCGCGGTCCTCGACACGCTCGCCGACGCGGGCGAGCTGGGGACGAACGAGATCGCGCGCCGCACCGGGATGACCCCGAGCACGGTCTCGCGCCAGCTCGGGACGCTCGCCGCGGCGGGGCTCGTCGAGCGGGTCGCGACGTCGGGCCGGTATCGGCTCGGCCTGCGCATCGTGCACCTCGCGAACGCGCTGCTCGCGCGGCTCGATGTGCGGGAGGTCGCGCGCCCGCACCTTCAGGAGCTCGTCCAGGCGACCGGCGAGACCGCGACGCTCTCGGTGCCGGGGGACACGGACGCGATCACGGTCGACTTCGTCCCCGGGCTCCACCAGGTGCAGCCCGTCTCCCGGCTCGGCCGCCCGTCGATCGCGCACGCCACATCGGCCGGGAAGGTGATGCTCGCCTTCTCGGGGCGCGAGCTCCCGGAAGGGCCGCTGCGGGCGTACACCCCGCGAACGATCACCGACCCGCGCGCGCTCGCGGAGGAGATCGCCCGCGTCCGTGCGCAGGGCTGGGCGAAGGCCGTCGGCGAGCGCGAGCCCGACCTGACCGCGATCGCGGCCCCGATCCGGTCCGCCCGTGGAGAGCTGGAGGCGATCGTCGCGCTGCAGGGGCCGAGCTCGCGGTTCGACGACGAGGAGATCGAGCGAGCGCTCCCGCTGCTGCTCGAGCGCGCAGAGGCGATCTCGCGCGAGCTCGGCTGGAGACCCGCCGGAGAGGAGGAGCGATGACCGCCGCCGAGCGCCGAGCGCGTTTCCGCGAGCTGCACGCCGCCGACACCCTGTTCGTGATGCCGAACCCGTGGGACGCGGGCTCGGCCAAGCTCCTCGCAGCGCTCGGCTTCGAGGCGCTGGCGACGACCAGCGCGGGCTTCGCGTGGTCGCTCGGAACGCTCGACCAGACGGTCGCCCGCGACGAGCTCGTGGCGCACGTCGAGGTGCTCGCGCAGGCGACTCCGCTGCCGCTCAACGTGGACAGCGAGCGCTGCTACCCGGACGACCCGGGTGGCGTCGCCGAGACGGTGCGGCTCCTCGCCGAGGCCGGTGCAGCGGGATGCTCGATCGAGGACTACGACCCGGCCACGGGCGCGCTGGACGACGTCGCGCTCGCGGCCGAGCGCGTCGCGGAGGCAGCGGAGGCGGCGCAGGCGCTCGATCCCCCGCTCGTGCTGACCGCCCGTGCGGAGAACCACCTGCGCGGCGTGGACGACCTCGAGGACACGATCGCGCGCCTCCTCGCGTACCGCGACGCGGGCGCCGACTGCGTGTACGCGCCGGGGCTCACCGATCTCGGGCAGATCGCGCGCCTGGTCGAGGCGGTCGGGACCCCCGTGAACGTGCTCGCCCTGCCAGCGGGCCCGACGATCCCCGAGTTGGCCGCGGCCGGCGTGCGACGGGTCTCGACGGGCAGCCTCCTCGCAGCCGCCGCGTACGGGGCGCTCGTCGCGGGCGCGCGGGAGCTCGCGGGCCCCGGGACGTCCTGCTACGCCGAGGCCGGCGTCCCGCGCGACCTGCTCGCCGACGCACTCGGCTGACCCGGCACGGCCCGTCACTCCATGCAGGAGAGACGCGCGGCGGATAGGGTTGGGCGGCCGAGATGGGTGATGCCCCGAAAGACGTCGTCCGCCGCTACGTCGAGGAAGTGCAAGACGCCCATCGACACGAGCTGATCGACGAGCTCGTCGCCCCGGACTTCGTAAACCATCTCTCCCAGGTCGGATCCGTCGACCGGGAGTCGCTCAAACAAGGCCAGGCCCGATGGCTCGCCGCCTTTTCCGATCAGCGCTGGACGATCCACCACATGATCGCCGAGGGCGACCTCGTCGCGACGTACAAGACGTGTACAGGAACTCACATGGGCGAGTGGGCGGGGCTTCCACCGAGCGGCAGGCGGATGACCCTGCCGATCTTCGACCTCATGCGTGTCAGAGACGGTCGGATCGTCGAGCACTGGGGGACGGCAGACATGGCGGACCTCGAACGCCAATTGCAGGGCTGCTGATCGAGACTGGGGCAGTGAGCCTCGCCGGGCTCGGAGCCTGCCGCCCGGGCGTTGGCCGGGCGAGCGGCGCCCGAGTGTCAGGAGCCGCCGACGCCGGGGATCCAGTCGGTGCCGGCGAGGGGAACGCGGGCCATCGCCGCCGCCTCGATCGTGAGCGCGACGAGGTCCTCGGGCTCGAGGTTGTGCACGTGCGACTTGCCGCAGGCGCGGGCGAGAGTCTGCGTCTCGAGCGTGAGCACGCGCAGGTAGTTGGCCACCCGCCGCCCGCCGAGCACGGGATCGAAGCGGCGGGCCAGCTCGTCGTCCTGGGTCGAGATCCCCACCGGGTCGCGGCCGGCCTGCCAGTCGTCGTAGAACCCGGCCGAGCTGCCGATCTTGCGGTACTCGGCCTCGTACTCGGGGCTGTTGTCGCCCATCGCGATCAGCGCGGCGGTGCCGATGGAGACCGCGTCCGCGCCCAGCGCGAGCGCCTTGGCCACGTCCGCGCCCGAGCGGATGCCGCCGGAGACGATGAGCTGCACCTGCCGGTGCATGCCGAGCTCCTGGAGCGCGTCCACCGCCAGGCGGGTGGCAGGCAGGGTCGGGATCCCGACGTGCTCGATGAAGACCTCCTGCGTGGCCGCGGTGCCCCCCTGCATCCCGTCGAGGACGATCACATCGGCGCCGGCCTTGACGCAGAGCTGGACGTCGTAGTAGGTGCGGGTCGCGCCGATCTTGACGAAGATCGGCTTCTCCCAGTCGGTGATCTCGCGCAGCTCGCCGATCTTGATCTCGAGGTCGTCGGGGCCGGTCCAGTCGGGGTGACGGCAGGCCGAGCGCTGGTCGATCCCCTTCGGCAGGTCGCGCATCTCGGCGACGCGGTCGGAGATCTTGTGCCCCAGCAGCATCCCGCCGCCGCCCGGCTTCGCGCCCTGGCCGACCACGACCTCGATCGCGTCCGCCCGCCGGAGGTCGTCGGGGTTCATGCCGTAGCGGGAGGGCAGGAGCTGGTAGACGAGGATCTTCGAGTGCTCGCGCTCCTCCGGCGTCATGCCGCCGTCGCCGGTGGTGGTCGAGGTGCCGACCTCGCTGGCGCCGCGGCCGAGCGCCTCCTTCGCC
>DATMAP010000027.1:0-10116 GCA_035559835.1 Gaiellaceae bacterium | reverse complement strand
CGGCTCGGCACCACGGATACGTCCGAGACGGCCCGACGAGCGCCTCCCCGGCCGTCGCCGTCCCGCAGCGGACGCGGCCGTAGACGCGCCGGACGGCCGCGAGGTCGTCGCCGACGCCGACTCCCGCGCGCGTCCGGGCGTCCTTCGCGACGGTCGCCGGCGCGGCGAGGCCCGCCGCCGGGGCGGCGAGGCCGCGGGGGCGAGCAGGGGGACTCCGACGGCGCGGCGCACCCCCAGGGGGGCAGGAGGGGAGCGCGAGGGTTGCAAAGTGGGACAAAGTGGAGTATGGTGGGGCACCGTGGGAGAGGCAGCCCACCCGACGCCATGTTCTACGGCCAGTACGAGCACACCCTCGACGAGAAGAACCGGCTCACGCTGCCGGCCCGGTTCCGGCATGCGCTGGCCGACGGCGTCGTCCTCGCGCGCGGGCTCGAGCAGAACATCGACGTCTACCCGCGGGCGAGCTGGGACGCGAACGTGGCCCGGATCGCGAACCTCGACCCGCTCAGCCGGGAGGCGCGGGAGATGAAGCGGTTCGTCTTCACGGGGGCCGTGGTGACCGAGCTCGACCGGCAGGGGCGGGTGCTCGTGCCGCCTCCGCTCGCGGCCCACGCCGGGCTCTCGCGCGAGGTCGTGGTGACCGGGGTGCACGACCACATCGAGATCTGGGACCGGGCCGTGTGGGCGTCCTACCTGAGCGCGATCGAAGGGAGCGTGGCCGATGCTGCCGAACGTCTTGCGGACCGACGCGTCTGACCACGTCCCGGTCCTGGCCGACGAGGTGCGGGCGCTGCTCGCCGTGCAGCCGGGCGAGACCGTGGTGGACGCCACCTTCGGCGCGGGCGGGCACTCGCGCCTGCTCGCCGCCGACCTGCGCGGGCGCGGGAAGCTGATCGCCATCGACCGCGACCCGAGCGCGCGCGCGTACTTCGACCGGGTCAAGGCGGGGACGCGAGGAGTCCAGCTCCGCTTCCTGCGCGGCGACTACGCGGTCGTGCTCTCGCAGCTGGCCGCGAACGGCGTCCGGGCCGACGCCGTCCTGCTCGACCTCGGCGTCTCCTCGATGCAGATCGACCGCACCGAGCGCGGGTTCTCGTACGCGGCGGACGCGCCCCTCGACATGCGCATGGATCCCTCGCAGGAGCTGAGCGCGGCGGAGGTCGTCGCCACCTACTCCGAGCGGGACCTGGAGGCGATCTTCCGCCGCTACGGGGAGGAGCGCTACGCGCGGCAGATCGCCCGCGCGATCGTGCGGCGCAGGCGGGAGCGCCCGATCGAGCGCACGGGCCAGCTCGTCGACCTCGTGCGCGCGTCGATCCCGGCCCCGGCCCGCTTCGGCGAGGGGCATCCGGCGAAGCGGGTCTTCCAGGCCCTGCGGATCGAGGTCAACCACGAGCTGGAGTCGCTGTCGGCGGGTCTGCCGGCGGCGCTCGAGATGCTGCGTCCGGGAGGCCGCCTGGCGGTGATCAGCTTCCACTCGCTCGAGGACCGGATCGTCAAGCGCTTCCTCCGCGAGCGCGCGCGGGGCTGCACGTGCCCGCCGGAGCTCCCGGTGTGCGTCTGCGGCCACGAGCCGGAGCTGCGCATCCTGACCCCGAAGCCGCTGCGGCCGTCGGCGCGGGAGGTCGAGCGCAACCCGCGTGCATCCTCGGCCCGGCTGCGGGCGGCGGTGAAGATCTGATGTCCTCGCTCGCGCAGGCGGCCCGGACCCGCTCGCGTGCGCGGCTCCGGAGGCGGGAGCGGGCGAAGCCGAAGCTGCTCGGCGGCGGCGTGCTCTGGATCCTGGTCTTTGCCGCGCTGCTCGCGGGCGTGGTCGCGGTCAACGTGACCGTGCTCCGGCTCAACCTCCAGCTCGACCGGGCAGACGGCGAGCGCTCGGAGCTGAAGGCGGACATCGCCCGGCTGCGGGCGGAGGTGTCGAGCGCGTCCGCCTCGGCGCGGATCGAGCGCCTGGCGCAGAAGGAGCTGGGCCTGGTCCGGGCCGACCCGGACACGACGATCTTCGTCGACCTGCCGAGATGAGGCCGGCGTCCGCGAACAGGCGCATCCTCCTGCTCGCGGGCGCGTTCCTCGCCCTCCTGCTCGCCGTGTTCGCGCGCGCGTTCTGGCTCCAGGTGGTGAACGGGGACGCCTATGCGGCTCTCGCCGCCCGCCAGCATCGCGAGACGGTGGTCGTCCCGGCTGCGCGCGGGACGATCTTCGACCGCAACGGCGAGCCGCTCGCGATCGGCGAGCAGGCGATCACCGTGTATGCGAACCCCCAGCAGGTCGACCAGCCGCGCGAGCTCGCCTTGGCCGCGGGGAAGACGCTGGGGGTCGATCCGGTCGCCGTCTACACCCAGCTCCTCGATCGCTCGCGCGGCTTCGTCTACGTCGCCCGCAAGGCCGATCCCGAGCGCGCGCGCGAGCTGGAACGGCTCGGCTTCGCCGGGCTCGGCTTCGACGCCGAGGAGAAGCGCACCTACCCGCAGAACCGGGTCGCGGCGCAGGTGCTGGGCTACGCCGGGATGGACAACCGAGGCCTCGAAGGTCTCGAGCGCTCGCTCGAGCCGGTCCTGCGCGGGCGGCCCGGAAGCCGGACGATCGTCAAGGATCCCTTGGGACGCGCGCTCGACGTCGTCTCCACGCGGCCGGAGACGCCGGGACGGAACGTCCGCCTGACCATCGACCACCAGATCCAGGCCAACGCCGAAGCGGTGCTGGAGGAGACCGTGCGCCGCTTCGCGGCGAAGGCGGCGACGGCGATCGTCATGGACCCGCACACGGGCGACGTGCTCGCGATGGCGGTTGCGCCGGGCCTGAACGCGAACCGCTTCCCGACCACCCGTGCCGACCGGCGCCGGAACCGGGCCGTGACCGACACGTACGAGCCGGGCTCGACCTTCAAGCTGGTCACGGTCACGGCGGCGCTCGCCGAGGGCATCGTCACCCCGCAGACGTCGTTCCGCCTTCCGCCGACGATCCGGGTCGCCGACCGGACGATCCACGAGGCGCACGCGCGGGGGACGGAGCGGCTGACCGTGCGCCAGATCGTCGAGTACTCGTCGAACGTGGGCACGATCACGATCGCCGAGCGGCTGGGTCCGGGGCGCCTCGCGGAGTGGATCGACCGCTTCGGCTTCGGGCGGCCGACCGGGATCGACTTCCCCGGCGAGTCGCCGGGGCTCGTCCTCCCGCTCGAGCGCTGGAGCGGGTCGACGATCGGCACGGTCCCGATCGGGCACGGGATCGCGGTCACCCCCCTGCAGATGGTGCGCGCGTACGCGGCCATCGGCAACGGCGGCGTCCTCGTGCGGCCGCGGCTCGTGGAGCGCATCGACGGGCGCCCGGTCGCCCCGGCGCGCGGCCGGCGGGTGGTGGCCAAGGAGGTCGCGCAGAAGATGCTGGCCATGCTGCGCGGCGTCGTCCTCGAGGGCACCGGGACCGAGGCCGCCATCCCCGGGTACACGGTGGCGGGCAAGACCGGGACGGCGGCCAAGATCGAGTCGAGCGGTCGCTACTCGACCTCCCGCTACGTCGCCTCCTTCGTCGGGCTCGTGCCCGCGACGAGGCCACGGCTCGCGATCCTGGTCATGGTGGACGAGCCGCGCGGCTCGATCTACGGCGGGGTCGTGGCCGCGCCCGCCTTCCGCCAGATCGCGCGCTTCAACCTGCAGTACCTGGACATCCCTCCCGACGACGTGCCTGCGAGCGCGCGCGGGAAGCGCTGAGCGCCGCGCCGCCGGGTCCTTCGTCTAGCCTTGTGACCACGTGGAGCTCGAGGCGCTGATCCGGGCGCTCGCCCCGAGCGTGGTCACGGGGCCTCGCTCGGTCGAGATCGCCGACCTCGCCTCCGACTCGCGCCGGGTCACCCGCGGGGCGCTCTTCTTCTGCGTCCCCGGGGAGCGGATGGACGGTCACGACCTCGCCTGGGAGGCGATCGAGCGGGGCGCGGCGGCCCTCGTCGTCGAGCGGGAGCTGGACGTCTCCGTCCCGCAGCTCGTCGTTCCGGACGTCCGGAAGGCGATGCCCGTCGCCGCCGACGCCTTCTTCGGCGAGCCGACGAAGGAGCTGGAGGTAGCCGGCGTGACGGGGACGAACGGGAAGACGACCACCGCCTTCCTGCTCCACGCCCTGCTCGACGCGGCCGGGCGCCGGCCGGGGCTCGTGGGGACGATCGAGTGGATCGTCGCCGGCGAGCGCCGCCCCGCGCCCTTCACCACGCCGGAGGCGATCGAGCTGCAGCGGCTCTTCCGGGAGCTGCTGGACGCGGGTGGCCGCAGCGTGGCCGTGGAGGCCTCCTCGCACGGCTCGGCGCTGCACCGGCTCGACCGGGTTCGCTTCGATGCCCTCGTCTTCACGAACCTGACCCAGGACCACCTCGACCTGCACGGCTCGATGGAGGAGTACTTCCAGGCCAAGCGCCGGCTGTTCACGGGCGCCCAGCCCCCGCCGGCGGCGGTGAACGTCGGCGATCCCTGGGGCCGCCGTCTCGCCGACGAGCTCGCGGAGACGCATCGGGCGCCGCTCATCACCTTCGCGCTCGACGCTCCCGCGGACGTCCGCCCGGAGGGGCTCGAGGTGACGGCCGCCGGGAGCCGGTTCCGCGCCGCCGGGATCGCGCTCGAGACACGCCTGCGCGGGCTCTTCAACGTCGAGAACGTGCTCGGCGCGGTCGCCGCGGGTCTGCTCCTCGACCTCGACGAGGACGAGATCGCGGCCGGCATCGGGGCGGTGGACGCGGTGCCCGGCCGCTTCGAGCTGATCGACGAGGGCCAGCCCTTCGCCGTCGTGGTCGACTACGCGCACACGCCGGACTCGCTCGACGTCGTCCTCCGCTCGGCGCGCGCGCTCGGCGGCGGGCGGGTGATCGCCGTCTTCGGCGCCGGAGGCGACCGCGACCGCGGCAAGCGCCCGCTCATGGGCAGGGTGGCCGCGGAGGCCGCCGACCTCGTCGTCGTCACCTCCGACAATCCGCGCTCCGAGGACCCCCTCGCGATCATCCAGGACGTCCTCCAGGGGAGCGGGCTCGAGGTCGAGATCGATCCCGACCGGCGGAGCGCGATCCGGCGCGCGCTCGCCCTGGCCGAGCCCGGGGACGTGGTCGTCATCGCCGGCAAGGGCCACGAGCAGGGCCAGGAGATCGCGGGCGAGGTGCACCCCTTCGACGACCGGGCGGTCGCGCGCGAGGAGCTGGCCCGTCTGGTTCGCGCCCGTGAGCCCGTCTAGCGGCGCATGATCCCCGTCCCCTGGGAGGAGATCGCGGCGCTCCGCCTCGGCCGGCTCGAGGGCGGGCGGCCGGGTGACCTCGTCACGGGGGTCCGGGCCGACTCGCGCGAGGTGGGCCCCGGCGACCTCTTCGTCGCGCTCAACACGGGCGTCGCCTACGTCGAGGACGCCCGCGCCCGCGGCGCGGCCACCCTCGTTCCCGACGACCAGGAGGCGGCGCTGGCGGCGCTCGCGGGGCTCGTGCGGGCGCGGAGCCGAGCCCGCGTCGTGGCCGTGGTCGGCTCCGCCGGGAAGACGACCACGAAGGACATCCTCGGAGCCCTGTGCGCCCCGCACGCGCCGACGATCTGGGCCGAGGCGAGCCTCAACAACGAGCTGGGCCTGCCGCTGACCGTCCTCCGGCTCGAGCCCGAGACCGAGATCCTGGTCGTGGAGATGGGGATGCGCGGCCTCGGCCAGATCGCAGCCCTGTGCGCGATCGCGCGCCCCGAGCTGGCGCTCGTCCCGCACATCGGGCCCGAGCACCTCGAGCTCGTGGGCAGCGTCGAGCGCGCCGCCGAGGCCAACGCGGAGGCGATCGCGGCGCTTCCGCCCGGCGGCGTGGCCGTTGTGCCCGCGCAGGCGCGCGTGCTGGAGCCGTACCTGCGCCGCGACGATCTCGTCTACCGCCGCTTCGACGCCGCCGAGGTCGAGCGCGACGGCGACCGCTGGCGCTTCCGCGTCGACGGGGCCGTGGTCGAGCTCGAGCTGCCCTTCACCCAACGGCACCTGGCGGTGAACACGCTCGCCGCCCTCCACGCCTACGCCGCGCTCGGGCTGCCTCTCGAGCGGGCCGCGGCGGGCGTGCCCGGAATCCGGCTCAGCCCCTGGCGTGGGGAGGAGCTGCTGCTCCCAGGGGGCGGGCTCGTCGTCAACGACGCCTACAACGCGAACCCCGACTCCATGCGCGCCGCCCTCGAGCACCTGGCCGCCCGGGCGCAGGGGCGCCGGCGCATCGCCATCCTGGGTGAGATGGCCGAGCTGGGAGAGGCCTCCGAGCACTACCACCGGGAGATCGCGGAGCTCGCGGCCGCGCTCGACGTGCTCGTGCTCGGCGTGGGGGAGGGCGCGCGTGCCTACGGCCCGGCCGTGTGGGCGGCGGACGCGGAGGAGGCGCTCGAGGTCGCGCGCTCGCTCCTGCGCCCGGGCGACGCCGTGCTCGTCAAGGCCTCGCGCGCCGTCGGGCTCGAAGGCATCGCCGAGCGAATCGCGAACATCGCCCGCGCATGGTCCCCGTCCTGATCGCGGGCTTGGTCGCGATGGTCGCCGCCGTCGTGATCGGGCCCAGGTTCATCGAGGCCCTGCGCGCGCGCAACCTCGGGCAGCAGATCCGCGCCGAGGGCCCCGCCGCGCACGTCGTCAAGCAGGGGACGCCGACGATGGGGGGCCTGCTCATCGTCGGCTGCGCGGTCGTGCCCTTCCTCGCGCTCTCGCAGTACACGACCGAGGCGCTGACCGTTCTCGCCATCACCCTCGGCTGCGCCGCGATCGGGTTCACGGACGACTACCTCAAGCTCCGCCGGCGCCACTCGCTCGGCCTGCCGGGACGCTGGAAGATGGCCCTGCTCGCCCTGGTCACGGTCGTGGCCGCCTTCCTTCTCCAGGACTCGCACCTGTTCACGACCTCGGTCTACGTCCCGCTCGCCGGCTGGGACCTCGAGCTGTCCTGGCTCTACTACCCCTTCCTCTTCGTCGTCATCGCGGGCACCGTCAACGGAGCGAACCTCACCGACGGGATCGACGGGCTGGCGGCGGGGACGGCGATGATCATGCTCGTCACCTTCCTCGCCATCGCCGGGATCTCGTGGCTGCGCTCGGGCGATCCGGGTCAGCGGAGCGAGGCCTACCTCGACCTGGCCACGCTTGCGGCCGCGCTGATCGGGGGGACGATCGGGTTCCTCTGGTACAACGCCTTCCCCGCCGAGGTCTTCATGGGCGACACGGGCTCGATGGCGCTGGGAGGCGCGATCGCCGGCTTCGCCGTCGTCACCGGGACGGAGCTCCTGCTTCCCCTGATCGGCGGCATCTTCGTGCTCGAGGTGCTCTCCCTGATCATCCAGGTCGTCAGCTTCAAGCGGACCGGGAAGCGGGTCTTCCTGATGGCCCCGATCCACCATCACTTCGAGATGAAGGCCTGGTCGGAGACGAAGGTCATGGTCCGCTTCTGGATCGTCTGCGCGATCCTCTGCGCCTCCGGCTTCGCCCTCTTCTACCGCGACTTCCTCCAGTTCGTCCCCCGGTGAGCGCGACCCTCGAGCTCGCCGGCGCCCGCGTGCTCGTGGTCGGGCTCGCGCGCTCGGGGCTGGCGGCCGCGGAGGCGCTCGCCGCCCGGGGCGCGCAGGTCGTCGGCTACGACCGCGACCCCGGGGTGGAGGCGGGCAGGCTCCGCGCGCTCGGCGTCGAAGTGGTGACGGGACCGGAGGAGGAGACAGTGCTCACGGGGATCGATCTCGTCGTCAAGAGCCCGGGCGTTCCGGGCGAGCGGCCGCTCGTCGCGGGCGCCCGCGCGCGCGGGATCCCGGTCTGGAGCGAGATCGAGCTGGGGTCGCGCCTGCTCGCGAGCCCGCTCCTCGGCGTCACCGGCACGAACGGCAAGACGACCACGTCCGAGCTCCTGGGCGCGATCTTCCGCGCCGCCGGACGTCCCGTGGAGGTGGCCGGCAACGTCGGGCGGCCGCTCACCTCGCTCGCGGGAGCGGTCGGGCCGGAGACGTGGGTCGTGTGCGAGCTGTCCTCCTTCCAGCTCGAGGACGTGGAGACGCTGCGGCCCGAGATCGGCGTCCTCCTCAACCTCGAGCCCGACCACCTCGACCGGCACGGCACCTTCGACGCCTATGCGGCCGCCAAGCTCCGCCTCTTCGAGCGCCAGGGCCCCGGGGACGTCGCCGTCTGCCCGCGCGGGTTCGGCCCCGTGCCAGGCGCCGCCCGCCGCGTGGAGTTCGCCGCGGACGACCCCCTGCCGGCGGAGCCTCGTCTGCCGGGTCCGCACAACCGCGAGAACGCCGCCGCCGCGACGGCCGCTGCGCGGGCGGCGGGCATCGGGGAGGAGGCGATCGCCGAGGCCCTGCGCTCCTTCCCGGGCGTCCCGCACCGGATCGAGCTGGTGCGCGAGCTCGGCGGTGTCTCCTACGTGAACGACTCCAAGGCGACGAACGTCGCCGCCGCGCTGCGCGCGCTCGCCTCCTTCCCCGGCCGCCGCCGGCACGTGATCCTGGGCGGGCGCGGGAAGGCGGAGCCCTACGACCGGCTCGCCGCGGCCTTCGAGCCCGGCGATCGCGCGTACCTGATCGGCGAGGCGGCCGAGGAGATCGGCCGCGCGCTGGAGGCCGCGGGCGTCCCGTGCCTGTACGCGGGCGATTTGGAGAGCGCGCTCGCCGCCGCCGCGGCTGCCGCCACGCCCGGAGACGTCGTGCTGCTCTCGCCCGCGTGCGCGAGCTTCGATCAGTTCCGGGACTTCGAGCAGCGCGGAGACGTGTTCCGCGCCCTGGTGCGGGAGCTCTCGTGAGGGCGCGCGGAAGCGTCGACCAGCGCCTGCTCGTGCTGGTCACGCTGGGGCTCGTCGCCTTCGGGCTGGTCATGGTCTACAGCGCCACCTCGGCTGCGGCCGCGCTCGGCGACGGCGACCCGATGGCCTTCCTCGAGCGGCAGTCGGCCTACGCGCTCCTGGGCGTCGGCTGCCTGCTCGTCGCCTCGCGCCTCGACTACCACAAGCTGCGCTACCTCGCGCCACCGCTCTTGCTCGCCGCCCTCGCCCTCTGCGTCGCGGTGCTCGCCGTCGCGCCCGAGATCAACGGCGCGCGCCGCTGGTTCGTCGTCGGGCCGGCGAGCTTCCAGCCCTCCGAGCTGGCGAAGCTCTCCCTCGTCCTCTTCGCCGCCGCCCACCTCGCCCGGCGGCGCCCGCCCCGCACGCTCGGCGAGCTCGCCAAGCCGCTCGGCTTCCTGACCGCGCTCTTCTGCGGGCTGATCCTGCTCGAGCCCGACCTGGGGACGACGATCTCGCTCTGCCTGACCATGTTCGCCCTGCTCCTCGTCGCCGGCATCCCCCTGCGCGTGCTGACGGCCGCGTCGCTCCTCGCGGTCGCGCTGGGAGCGATCGCGATCTGGGTCGAGCCGTACCGGCGGGCGCGCATCTTCAGCTTCCTCGATCCCTGGAGCGACGCGCAGGGCTCGGGCTTCCAGATCGTGCAGGCGCTGATCGGGGTCGGCTCCGGCGGAGTCACCGGCGAGGGCCTCGGGGAGGGCGTGCAGAAGGCGCTCTACCTGCCCGAGGCCCACACGGACATGATCTTCGCCGTCATCGGCGAGGAGCTCGGCTTCGTGGGCTCGGCCGCCGTCGTCGCCGCCTTCGGCGCCTTCGCCGTCGCCGGCTTCCGGATCGCGCTGCGCTGCCGCGACCGCTTCGGCAAGCTGCTCGCGGCCGGGCTGACGGCGCTCGTCTGCGGCCAGGCCTCGATCAACCTGGCGGCCGCGCTCGGGATCGCGCCCCTGACCGGGATCCCGCTCCCCTTCGTCTCCTACGGAGGCTCCAGCCTGGTGGTGCTCCTCGGCGCCGTGGGGATTCTCCTTAACATCGCCGTCGATGGACAGGTCGAGTCCGCTTCGGTGCCTGATCGCGGCCGGCGGCACCGCAGGGCACGTGCGGCCGGCGCTGGCGGTCGCCGAGGCGCTGCGCGGCCGCGGCGTGACGGTGACCTTCGCCGGGTCGGCCGACCGGGTCGAGTCGCGGCTGGTTCCTGAGGCCGGGTTCCCGCTCGACACCTTCGCCGTCTCCGGGCTGCCGCGGCGACTCGGGCTCGCGCTCGTGCGCGCCGTGCTCCGGGCCGCGCGGGCCCCCCTGGCCTGCTGGCGCATCCTGGGCCGGCGCCGGCC
>DATMAP010000026.1:0-5817 GCA_035559835.1 Gaiellaceae bacterium | reverse complement strand
CGCGTCTCGTCGTAGGACTCCTCGAGCCGCCGAAGCTCGCGCTCGAGGTCGCGCTCGAAGCGAAGCTGGCGGCGCACGGCCTCGCCGTCGCTCTCGGCCGCACGTGTGTCGAGGGTCTGCCGACGGCCGAGCATGGCGTCGGCGACCTGGTCGGCGATGACGGGGCCGACCTTGCCGAGCATCTCGCGGATCTGCTCGACCTTGACCACGGCCCGTCGCAGGAACTCGAGGTCACCCTCGAGCTGGCCGACCGGGACAGCCTCGACGTTCTCGAGTTCCTCCCACCCGGCGGGCGCGAAGTGGTAGATCAGCACCTCGGGCGCGCGCTGGCCGTGGCGGTCGACGCGGCCGTTTCGCTGCTCGAGCCGGTTCGGGTTCCAGGGGATCTCGTAGTGGACGATCCGGTGGCAGTGGTTCTGGAGGTTGATGCCCTCGCTCGCCGCATCCGTCGCGAGGAGGATCCGCACCGGGGAGTGCTCGGGATCTGCCTGGAAGGCCGCCTTGATCTGCGCCCGCTCGTCCGCGTTCATGCCCCCGAAGAGAAGCTGGGAGCGGCCGTTCTCGGTCAGGCCACGGGCGGCGAAGAGGTCGAAGAGCCACCTCTGCGTGTCGCGGTACTCGGTGAAGACGATCAGGCGCTCGTCGTTCCAAGTGCCGTCGGGCCGGCACGTCTCCTCGACGAGATCGAGGAGCGCCTGCGCCTTCGCGTCGGTACGTGCTGAGGCGCGCTCCGCCCAGCTCGCGAGACGGTCGAGGAGCTCCATCTCCTCGTCGCTCAAGGGACAGAAGAGCGCCGCACTCGAGGTCTGCGCTTTGTCCTCGGCGTCCTCGTACTCCTCCTCGGTCTCGTACGACTCGTCCACGCGGTCGGCGAGGATGCGCAGAAGGCCGAGCGACGCGCGCGCCTTCGGCTTCTCCCGAGGAGGCTCCTCGACGGTCTGTCGGTGCTTTGCGAGCGTGCGCGCGAACGCCTGCGGCGAGGAGAAGAGGCGCTTCTTCAGCAGCTTGAGAACGAACTCGGCCGCGAAGGTCTCTGCCTGCGTGGAGGCCTTCTCGACGCGGAGCTCCGTGTAGCGGGCGAGGTCGGCATGCGCGGCACGCTCCTCGTCCGAGTAGGTGACCGTGATCGGCTCGAGCTTGCGGACGGGGAAACGCGGCGTGCCGTCGAAGTGCGGCGGAAGCTCGGGCTTCAGGCGCCGCACCATGACCTCGCGGAGCGCCTCCTCGCGAGGCCGGACGCCGCGGGCGAAGCGCTGGTCGTCGAGGAGCTCGAGGAGGGCGGTGAAGCTCTCCAGGTAGCCGTTGTGCGGCGTCGCGGTGAGGAAGAGGCGGTGCTCGAAGTGCGGAACGAGCTCGCGCAGAAGGCTCGTGCGCAGCGAGTCGGTCGCATAGCGGCCGCGGCCCGAGGGGGCGGCGTTGTGGGCCTCGTCCACGATCAGCAGGTCGTAGCGGCGCGGGTAGCGCGGCTCGTCCGGGCCGGGGAGCGTCTCCCGGAAGCGGCGAAGCGGCGCCTCGCTCTTCAGATAGTCGATCGAGGTGATGAGCCTCGGGAAGTGCGTCCACGGGTTGACGTGGATGCCCCGCTCCCGCCTGAGCCGGCGGACGAGCTCGCGGTCGACGATGCGGAACTCGAGGCCGAACTTGTCGCGCATCTCGTCGCGCCACTGGCGCTGGAGGTCGGCGGGCGTGACGATCAGGATCCGGCGGGCGCGGTAGCGGAGGATCAGCTCCTGTGCGACGAGGCCGGCCTCGATCGTCTTGCCGAGCCCGACGTCGTCGGCGATGAGGAGCGAGACGCGCGGCATCCGGATCGCGCGCACGAGCGGGTCGAGCTGGTACCAGTCGATCTCCACACCCGACTGGAAGGGCGCGAGGTAGTGGCGCGGGTCGGCGTTCGAGGTCGCGCCCCAGCGGACGGCGTCGAGGAAGGCGTCGAAGCGCCGTGGATCGTCGAGCTCGGTCGGGCTGGGGAGCGCCGAGCGCTCGAAAGCGCGCGCCCCAGGCTCGATCTCCCACACGACCTGGATCGACTCGTCGGGCTCGGCGTCGTCATCGACGCAGCGCAGGGTCAGGAGGTGCTGGCGGCGGGCGGTAGGCTCGAGCGCGTCGGCAGGGAGCTCGTCCGCCTCGACCTCTGCGACCACCCAGCGCCTCTGACGAACCTGCACGAGCTGACCCCGCTGCGGAACATCGACGGCTGTCATGCCCACCCTTGAACCTACTCGACCGCTACTCGTGGTTCCAGCCAGCGTTCCTTACGGCCGCCCGCATCGAGCAGGCAGATGGAGACGATCGGCACGATCCGCGTCCGCACACTCGACGAGGTTGTCCCGGCCGCGGTGGAACTTTGGCCGGCCCTCTACTGACTGCTGATTGATCAGGCGGCTGCCGCGAAGTTTCCAGGTCCTCCTGGTCGACGTGACGCCTGTTCGATACTGACCCCTGACGCCGGTTGAAAGCTGACCCCTCGGCGGCGCCGGAGGCGTCGCCCGGATGGGTCGAGAGCCTCGCTCGATCGTGGAGATCGAGGCGAGGAGAGGTTCCGTGCAGGCCACTCTGGCGTCCCAGTCCGACGCTCGCGTCAGCGCGTGAGCCTTCGAAACAACCTGTCGCGCAGCGCGGCGTCCGAGCGAATGTGCTCGAGCACGACCGCCTCCCGGTACTCGGCGAAGTACTCCTCCGGGAGGCCGAAGGCGCGCGCAACTCGCGCGGCGAGGTCGCGACTGGGGGTCTTGTGCTTCGACCCCCGTAGGAGGCGCGAGAGGTGACTCTGGTGGACCTCAGCCATCGCGGCGAGCTGTCGCTGCGAGAGCCCGCACTCGGCGAGTAGGCGCGGCACCTCCTCGCTGAACGGCCGCTGCGTCCACTGCGCGCGCCGAGGCATCGCAAGCTGGACGCCCGGCTACGGTGGCGTTGAGGCTCTCGCCGAGCGCACTCGACCGTTACCGCGCTTGCCCGCGCTCGTTCTACTGGGCAGACGTCGAGCGGGCACAGCGCAACGAGGAGCCGAGCCCGATCCTGTGTCAGGCGAACGCGGTCCACGCCGCGCTCGATCGCTTCTTCGGGCTCCCGCCCGACCACCGCTCACCTGAGACGCTCGAGCTGGCGCTCCGGAGCGTGTGGGTCGAGCACCGCCGGCCGGGCGCATTCGCAGGCAGAAACGACGAACGCCGATACGGCCTCGAGGCGATCGAGCTGCTGCGCAACTTCTACGAGACGTTCGATACCTCGGCCGTGCCGCTGTCTCGTGAGCAGTGGGTGAAGGCGCGCCTCGACTCCGGCATCGTCGTGTTCGGCAAGGTCGATCGCATCGACCGGGCTGCAGGCGGAGGGCTGGAGCTCATCGACTACAAGACCGGACGACATCAGCTCGCCGCAGACGACATCACCGCCGACTCGGCGGCGCTCGTCTACCTCATCGCGGCCGAGGCAACGTACGGAGTCGAGGTCGAGCGCGTGCGGTTCCTCTACCTCCGTTCCGGTGACGAGGTCCGCTGGACGCCGGAGCGCGAGGATGTGGAGTCGGCGGCCGCTCTGCTGGAGACCGTGGCAGCGGAGATCGCACGCGAGGAGGCGTTCCCGGCGATCCCCGGTACGCAGTGCCGCTTCTGCCCGTTCGCGCTTCGTTGCCCCGACCGGCAGGCGGTCTCGCTGGACTCGCTCGTGCCCGTGGAGGACCTCGCCTTCTGAAAAGCCCATTGTTGAAGAGAGACGCCCTAGCTTCATGGCTCCAACGACAGGCTCGCCTCCTCTGGAGCCAGACAAGGAGCAGACCTCGACGATGAGATCCCGCACATCCCCGACGCCCGCCAGCTACGTGGAGCTCCCGAAGCTCCGTTACGACCCGCAGGTGCGAAAGTGGGTTCAGCGACTGCTCGGGGACCCGGAGGCCAAGCCGACTGACCTCGACGAGACCCAGCTCGCGTTCGTCCACCAGCAGGTCATGCAGCGCCGGACGGAGGACTTCGAGCCGAGCGTCTTCCAGCGGAAGATGGTCGAGACGTGCCCGATCCTCGCAGCGCCCGACTTCACCGACCCGGCCGAGGATCTCGGGCACATCTTCGCTCTGCCGGAGATGCGTGAGTTCTGGTCTGCGTGGCAGGGTCGGCGACCGGCAAAGGGGCCCGCTCCGAACTATCCGGGAGCCAAGGCGGTGATGGCCGTCCTCGCGATGGCCGGGTCCTCCGCGCACGTCGCCGATGCGCACCTGCTGCTCGTGAACTCGCCTGCCCTGAAGCGGATCTTCGATCACCTCGAGGGCGGCTCGATCGAGCTTCCCGCCTACTCGTCGACGTGCCGGCTGATGCCGCGGCTCTCCGAGCACGACCACTGCCGCATGGCGGCGATGCGAGCGAACGTCTCGCTCCTTCGCTGGCTTCGCGAGCACCATCCGAAGGGCAACCAGATCGGGCGTCGGCTGCTCGTCGATGCGAGCCCCGTGCCCGCCTGGGTCGAGCAGCGAAGCGCCGGCTCCAGAGATGATCCTGCGTACGCCCGCCGAGAGGAGCAGCTCCGGCGCAGAGCCCGCGAGGCAGGCTTTCGAGCGTACATACGCGACGCCGGGGGCAAGCGGAGCGTCGACGGGAGCGCGCGGGTGCGCGTCGACTCGCGGGTCGCGAAGGCCTGGCGCGGCTACTACTTCGCCGTCATCCTCGACCAGGCGACCGGCCTCGCCCTCGTCTGGATGCTCTTCGACGCTTCCATCCAGGAGACCTCGTGCCTGGTGCCGCTCCTCTCCGACCTGCACGCGCTGTGGCCGGACATCGGCGCCGAGGTCATCGCCGGGGACTCCGGGTTCAGCACGAACGAGAACTGCCGCCTGGTCGAGGTCGACTACGGGATCGCCTCCGCCTTCCGCCTGGACGCGGCCGATTTGGCGAAGCGCACGTACCTCCCGCTCGAAGCCGGCGCTTCCCGCGACGGCTCGGTGGCCGCGATCACCTCCTCCGGGCAGCTCGTGTGCGACGCCCATCGAAGGCCACTCGAGTTCGCCGGGGCGGAGCGTCCAACCCGCGGCCGGCTCAAGCCGGGCCAGTCGAGTGACGAGGGCAAGCATCGCGTCCGCGGCCTCTGCCGGCACACGAGCGATCGCCAGCCACGACCCTGCGGCAAGCTCAGCCTGCGCATGAAGGTGAACTGGCATCGCCTGACGGCGCTCCCCCACTTCCGGGATGGCAACCCCGAGCAGCACGCCTTTCGGCTCGCGATGCAGGCGCGTCTGAACCAGGTGGAGGGGTTCTTCAACCGCTTGAAGAGCGGCCTTCACCTAGGCGGCGAAGACGAGACTCGGACACGCATCCTCGACCGGGCGACCTACGAGGCCCTCTTCTCGCTCGGCGCCCTCTCGCTGACGGCCCTCGCGGTCGCCGACCAGCGCATCGCCCTCGGGTGGGATGCGCCCTCCTCTTCGTCCGCCGGGCAGGCCCCGCTCGACGAGAGCGACGAGCTTCTCGCCGCCTAGTCGCTAGCCGAGAAGAGAGGGTTCCCCCCGCGGGCGGTCGGAAGACCGCCCTCTTTCTTGCGCGCGAGTCGGCGGCTACTCGAGAACAAGGACGCGCTCGAGCGGTCCGGTACTCGAGAACAAGATCGCGATTTCTGGGCGGAGCGCGCAAACCCTTTGCCCATGCGGGTTTGCGGCCCACCCTTACTCGCGAACAACCCTGAGAACGGCCCATGCTCAGACGACGATGCGGTACACCTGGAAGCACTCCGCGTACTCGCGGTTCACGTTCACGCCGTGGACGCGCGCGAGGTTCCAGACGTACTCGGCGTTCGTGTAGCGCCGGTGCTGCTGGGAGGCGTAGCGCGCGAGCGCGG
>DATMAP010000025.1:0-26379 GCA_035559835.1 Gaiellaceae bacterium | reverse complement strand
TGGCCGAGAAGGACCCCGGTGCGCCGAGGTTGGTCAGCTTGACCGTGCGGGTGTCGGTCCTGCCCGCTCCCGAGGGAACGCCGCCGAAGCTCACGCTCACCGGGTTGAGGAGGACGGCGGCGTTGAGCGCCGAGTCGAGGTTCAGCCGGCCCGCGCCGACCACGTTCACGTTCGCCGTCGGGGCGCCCGTGTCGAACCGCTTGAGGACGCCCTCCTCCGCGGTGTTGACGATCGCCGAGCGGATCTGCGCGGCGCTCCAGCTCGGGAACTTCGACTTCAGGAACGCAGCCGCACCGGCGAGGTGCGGGGTCGCCATCGACGTCCCCTGGAAGAAGGCCCACTTGTTGTCTGGCTGGGCGCTGAGCACGTTGACCCCGGGGGCGACCACGTCCGGCTTCACGCGGAAGTCGACGTCGGTCGGGCCCTGGCTCGAGAAGCCGGCCATGAAGTCGTCGTTCCCGGTCAGGAAGTAGGAGAGGTCGCTGTCGATGGTGGCCGACGACCCGTCTGCTGCGATCAGTGCGGCCCGGCTCCCGAGCCCGACCATGTACGCCGGGACGGTGGGCTGGTTCGGCGTCCCGTCCTGGCCCATCGCGATGGGGTCGCCTTGGACGTTGTTGACCACGACGACCGCGGCGGCGCCTGCGTTCTGCGCGTTCCGGATCTTCGTCGAGAACGTGCATCCGCCGCGGGAGACGACGGCGATCTTCCCGGTCAGGCTCCCGCCCGGAAGCGCCGCGCAGGCCGTGCTCAGGCCGCCCGGCCCCGCCGAGTCGGTGACGGCGTCGAGCGTGGCCGTCAGGTCGGAGGCGACCGTCGCGAAGTCGCCCGTCGCGAGGTTGTGCGTCGCGGCGCCGACCGTGAGCGGAGCGCCCACGAAGTGCCCGACCGAGGCCGCCCCGGCCGTGAGCGCGCGCGGAGCGATGCCCGGCGACTCGACCGTGTTCAGGCCCGGACCCGAGTTCCCCGCCGCGACGGCGACGACCATCCCGGCCTTGTCCGCGTTGTCCACGCCGATGCTGAGCAGGTCCTGGATGCCCGCGGAGCCGCCGCCGAGGCTCATGTTGGCGACGTCGTAGCCCTTCTCGAGCGCGTCCTCGAGCGCGTCCAGGATGTCCTCCGAGCGCGCGCTGCCGACGGTCCCCGGGAAGACGTTGAAGTTCCCGAGCTTCGCGGCGGGAGCGACCCCGGAGACGCCGTACGGGATGGGCACACCGTTGACGGTCGCCGCCGTGTTGAAGTTGCAGGCGACCGTGCCGGCGACGTGCGAGCCGTGACCGTTCAGGTCGGCCGGCGTGAACCCGGCCACGACGTTCTTGTTGTAGTAGACCGCCGCGTCGAGCACCTTGGCGTTCGTCCCCCCGTTCGTGGAGCCGCTTCCGAAGCACGGGTGGCGCGTGTCGATGCCGGTGTCGATGATCGCGACCTTCACGCCGGCGCCGGCGGTGGCCGCCCCGGCAGCGTGAGTGGCGCCACCCCAGGCAGCGAAGGCGTCGATCAGCGACAGGTCGGGGTCGAAGCCGTGCGCCGCCGGCGTGTAGATGCCCTCGTACTCGGCCCGCTGCACCATCGGCGCCGCCTGGATCGTGCTCAGCGACGTCCCGTTCAGCTCGACGGCGACCGCGTTCAGCGCGATGTCGAACTCGCCCGTAACCCGCGCGCTGCGCGCGTTGCGGTGCAGCCACCGCTTGAACTCGTTGCGCAGCGCGGCGAGCTGCGCGCGGTACGACTTTACGGTCTCGCTCGAGAAGTCGATCTTCTTGCCGTGCGGCGGCCTCGTCTTCTCGTAGGTCGCGAGCGGCTCGCCCTTGAGCTGGACGAGCGCGCTCCTGGTGTCGACGCGCGGAGGCGCCGCGCCGTCCGTCGGCCGGCCGCCGGCCGCGCCCACGCCGACACCGACGACGAGCGCTGCGCCCGCGAGCGCCGCGAGAGCGGCGCCCACTCTCTGTCTCTTCATGTGCCTCTCCCCTCCTTCTTCCCTCTGCCGATCGGCGGCCGACCCGGCCGTCCCCGTACGCCCATAGCTTAGGCGTCTCAACGCTTCCGGCAAGGGGAGCCTGCTGCCGCGGGCGCTACCCGTGCGGCTTGGCCATCGCGTGGTAGTCGAGCGCCTGGTCGAGGATCGACTCCTCCACGCCCGCCTCGCGCGCAACCTCCCGCAGCGAGCGGCCGGAGGCGGCGGCTTCCTTGACGATCTCGGTCGCCTTGTCGTAGCCGATGTAGGGGTTGAGCGCGGTGGCGGCGGAGAGGGTGAGCTCGGCGTAGCGCTCGCAGACCTCGCGGTTCGCCTCGATCCCGTCCACGCAGCGTTCGGCCAGGAGCCTGCTCGCGCTCGCGAGCAGCGCGATCGACTCGAGCAGGTTGCGAGCGATCAGGGGCACGTAGACGTTCAGCTCGAAGTGGCCGTTCATGCCCCCGATCGTGATCGCCGCGTCGTTTCCGATCACCTGCGCCGCTACCTGGGTGACGACCTCGGGGATGACCGGGTTCACCTTCCCCGGCATGATCGAGCTGCCCTTCTGCAGCTCGGGGAGGAAGATCTCCGCGAGCCCGGCGCGGGGGCCCGAGCCCATCAGCCGGAGGTCGTTGGCGATCTTCGTCAGAGAGACGGCGACCGTCTTCAGCGCTCCCGACACCTCCACCAGGGCGTCCCGGGCGGCCTGCGCCTCGAAGGGGTCGGCGGGTGGTGAGATGGTGAGCCCGGTCTCCTCCGCGAGCCGTCCGCGGACGCGCTCGGCGAACTCCGGGTGCGTGTTGAGGCCCGTCCCGACGGCGGTCCCGCCGAGCGGGATCTGGCCGAGGCGCGGCATCGTTCCCTCCACGCGGGCAATCCCCTGGCGTACCTGCGCTGCGTAGCCCCCGAACTCCTGGCCCAGAGTCACCGGCACGGCATCCATCAGGTGCGTGCGGCCCGACTTGATCACGTCGTCGAACTCGACCGCCTTGCGCTCGAGCGAGGAGGCGAGCCGGTCGAGCGCGGGCAGGAGGTCGTGGGCGATCTCGTCCAGCGCGGCCAGGTGCACCGCCGACGGGAAGACGTCGTTCGAGGACTGGCCCAGGTTGACGTCGTCGTTGGGATGGACGTCCTCTCCGGCGAGGGTGGCGATCACCTCGTTGGCGTTCATGTTCGAGCTGGTACCCGAGCCGGTCTGGAAGACGTCGATCGGGAACTGGTCGTCCAGCTCGCCGGCGGCGACGCGATCGGCCGCGGCGGCGATCCGCGCCGCCTTGTCCGGGTCGAGCAGGCCCAGCTCGCCGTTCACGCGCGCGGCGGCGGCCTTGATCCGGCCCAGCCAGCGAGCGACGGAGACCGGGATCCCCTCGCCCGAGACCGGGAAGTTGTCGATGGCCTTGTCGGTCTCTGCGCCCCAGAGGCGCTGGATGGGGGTCGTCTCGCTCATGCGCGCGAGTCTAGACCCGAAGCCGAGGAGGCTCCTCCGGGAATCCCCGCAGCCCCGTGCGAAGATCACCGCATGGACGCCGGGCCGCACCCCCGGTGTTACGTCCGGTGTCAGACACCGGAACCTGTCAAGGGTGACTTGTGACAAGTTCGCGCCAGATTGTCCACAGCTCGAACGCCTGCGAAGATCTGCAAACTGGCTGCAAATCCGGCTCGAATGACCGTTCGCACGCTGGCAGCGGCCCCTGCCTGGCCGCTCGCGCTCGCTGCGCGCCCGAGGTCGGTGTCTGACACCGCAGCGTTTCTCAGCGCGAGCGGGCGGTCGCGAGCAGCTCGTCCCAGGAGCAGAGCTTGACCCGCGGGCGGCCCTGCTCGGCGCCGCGGGCACGTTCGACGGCGTCGATCGCCTCCCAGCCCGCGTACGTCACGACCTCGACTCCGCGCTCGGCCAAGAGCTCGTCCAGGGAGCCGGCGGCGGGCTGGGGGAGCCGGCCGGAGCGGGCGTCCTCGAGGAGCGCATCGACCGTCTCCGCGGCGTCCTTCTTGTTCGTCCCGATCACCCCGGTCGGCCCCCGCTTGATCCAGCCCGCGCAGTAGACGCCCGGAAGCGGCGCGCCGCCGGAGCCGAGGACACGCCCGGCCTCGTTGGGGATCGTCCCACTGCCCTCGTCGAACGGGACCCCGGGGATCGGGAGGCCGTGGTAGCCGACGCTGCGGAAGACGAGCCCGCACGGGAGCACCTCGCGCTCGTCCGTCGGCACCGCGCGCACGCGCCCGCCGGCGCCCGCCTCGAGGCGGTTGCGCACGAGCTCGACCGCCTCGACCCGCTCGGAGCCGAGGATCGCGACCGGGGAGAGACGGAAGCGCAGCCGGATGCGGCGCGCCTTGCCGGAGGGGGTGCGAGCCGCGAACTCGCGGAGGATCTCGACGTTCCGCTGCACGAGGTTCGACGCGCTCGCCAGCTCGGCCTCGCTGGCGGGATCGAGCTCGAGCTCGGCCGGATCGACGAGCACATCCGCGCCCGCGAGCTCGCCCAACTCCTGGAGCTCGGTGGGCGTCCAGGAGGCCTGGACGGGGCCGCGGCGGCCGACCACGACGATCTCCCGCACGCCCGAGCTCGCCAGCGCCTCGATCGCGGCGTCGGCGGCGTCGGTCGGCGCGAGCTCCTCGCGCGTCAGCGCGAGCATGCGGGCGACGTCGAGCGCGACGTTGCCGTTCCCGATCACGACCGCCCGCTCGACCGAGAGATCGAAGGCGAGCGCCTGGAAGTCGGGGTGGCCGTTGTACCAGGCGACGAGCTCGGTCGCGGCCCACGAGCCGGGCAGGTCCTCGCCGGGGATCCCGAGCCGGCGGTCGGTCTGCGAGCCGACGGCGTAGATCACCGCGTCGTAGCGCGCGGCGAGCTCCTCGTGCGAGACGTCCCGCCCCACCTCGACGTTGCCGAGGAAGCGGAAGCCCGGCCGCTGCGCGATCTTCTCGAAGGCGCGGGAGACCGTCTTCAGCTGCGGGTGGTCAGGGGCGACGCCGAGGCGCACGAGGCCCCAGGGCGTCGGCAGCCGCTCGATCAGGTCGACCTGCACGACCGGGTCCTCGCTCGCGAGCAGCTGACCGGCCGCGTAGAAGGCCGCCGGGCCCGAGCCGACGACGGCGACGCGGAGCGGACGCCCGGACACGGGGCGCAATCTAGAGCTTTCCGGCCGGAGCGAGCGTCAGTGGCTGCAGCCCGAGCCGCAGCCGTAGCCCGCGTCCTCGGGCGCCTCGCCCTCGGCCACGGTGAAGGAGTGCCCGCAGCCGCAGGAGGAGGCGGCGTTCGGGTTGTCGATCTTGAACCCGGACTCGGAGATCGTGTTCAGGTAGTCGATCGTCGCGCCGCGCAGGTAGGGAGCGCTGAAGGGATCGACGACGACCGGCACCCCCTCGAGCTCCAGCTCGAGGTCGCCCTCGGCCGGCCCGCTGTCGAAGCCGAGCCCGTACTGGAAGCCGGAGCAGCCGCCCCCCTGGATGGCGACGCGGAGGACGAGCGTGTCACCGTCCGGCTCCTCCGCCAAGAGCTCGCGGATCTTCGCCGCGGCGCCGGGGGTGAGCGTCAGCAGGGTCTCGGTCGGATGCTCGACGGTGGCCATGGGCGCATGGTAGCGGACGGGGACACGGGTGCCGCTGTCCGCTCTTTGTAACACTCGTAGCGCTCATTCTACCGGCGATTTCGTTCCCCTTCGTGCGCCGAAAGGGGGAGTGCTAGGTTTCGCCGGAAGACAGGAGTCCGAGGTCTACCGCGGGAGTCCGACCCGTGCTTTCGAACTGGCTGCCCTTCCTCTTCTACGCCCTCTTCGCCGCCGCCATCCCGGCCTCGCTGATCATGCTCACCTTCGTGCTTCCGCCTCGACCGGCGACGCGGACGCGACAGCGCCTGATCCCGTTCGAGTCGGGGGTCTCGGAAGGGCCGCCGAGCCGGGAGCGCCGCTTCACGATCAGCTTCTACCTGACCGCGATCCTCTTCATCCTCTTCGACATCGAGGTCGTCTTCCTCTACCCGCTCGCCGTGCGCCTCGACGCGCTCGGCTGGTTCGGGCTCGTCGAGCTGCTCGTCTTCATCGGCATCCTCGCCGTGGCGTACGTCTACATCTGGCGGAAGGGAGCCCTCGACTGGCACTGAAGCGCGAGCTGCCCGTCGTCTCCGATCGCCCGCTCGCGCGGGCCGGCCTCTCCTCGGAGCGCGTCCTCTGGCCGGGCAAGGGCCCCGGTGTCTTCGAGCGCGAGGTCGCGGAGCTGGAGGACGCCCTCCTGCTGACGACGGTCGAGAAGGCGGTCGCCTGGGCCCGCTCCAGCTCGGTCTGGCCGGACACGTTCGGCCTCGCCTGCTGCGCGATCGAGATGATGTCGATCGTCTCCTCGCGCTACGACATCGCCCGCTTCGGGATGGAGCGGTTCTCCTCGTCGCCGCGCCAGGCGGACCTCCTGATCGTCTCCGGCCGCGTCACCCACAAGATGGCGCCGCCGCTGCGCCAGGTCTACGACCAGATGCTGGAGCCGAAGTGGGTGATCGCGATGGGCGCCTGCGCCAGCTCGGGCGGGATGTTCTCGAACTACACGACGTTGCAGGGGGTGGACAAGATCGTCCCCGTCGACGTCCACGTCCCCGGCTGCCCGCCGCGGCCGGAGGCGCTGATCGAGGGGATCGTCCGCCTGCACGAGAAGATCCGTGCCGGGGTGCCCCCGGCCTACCAGCTCCGCGGGGTCGCCGAATGACCTACGCCGGCGTCCCCGGCCTCGTGGAGACGCGCGAGGCCTACGGGGAGACCACGCTCGTGGTCGACCCCGCCCGCCTCGTCGAGGCCTGTCTCCACCTCCGCGACGTCGAGGGCTTCAACGTGCTCGTGGACATCGCCGCGACCGACTACCTGGGCTGGGGCGAGCCAGGGGTGGCGGGCTACTACGGGACCGCGTCCGGCCGCGATCTGAACGAGCCCGGCTCGCAGGGGCACGCCCGCGTCCCCGAGCCCAAGCCCGCGCGCTTCGCCGTCTCGTACCAGCTCCTCCGCGTCGGCGAGGAGCCCGCGCGGGTGCGGGTGCGGGTGTGGGTGGCAGACGGCGAGCCCGTCCCCAGCGTGATCTCGGTGTGGCCCTCGGCCGACTGGTACGAGCGCGAGCAGTGGGACCTGCTCGGGATCCGCTTCGAGGGCCACCCCAACCTCGTCCGGCTGCTGATGCCCGAGGACTGGGAGGGGCACCCGCTCCGCAAGGACTACCCGATCGGCGGCGAGCCCGTCCGCTTCTCGGACGAGGAGTGAGCGTGGCCGTCTTCACCGGAACGAGGATCTACGAGGGCTCGCGCATCCCGAGCCCCGTCCCGACCATCCTCGAGGTCGATCCCGAGCGGCACTCGCTCGACGACATCCTCCGGATCAACTTCGGGCCCAACCACCCCTCCACCCACGGCGTCTTGCGCCTCATCGTCGACCTGGACGGAGAGACCGTCGCCGGCATCCGCGCGGTGATCGGCTACCTGCACACCGGGTTCGAGAAGTCGATGGAGCAGAAGTCGTGGTGGAAGTCGGTCACCTACCCGGCGCGGATCGACTACCTCTCCTTCCACGCCCACGAGCTCTTGTACGTGCTCGCGATCGAGAAGCTGCTCGGGCTCGAGGTGCCGCGCCGCGCCACCTGGGCGCGGATGGCGCTGGCCGAGCTGAACCGCATCCACTCCCACCTCGTCTGGCTCGGCACCTCGGCGCTCGAGCTGGGCGCGATCTCGCTCTTCTGGTACGCCTTCGACGACCGCGACCAGATCCTCGACCTGTTCGAGATGGCCGGAGGGACGCGGATGCACACGCGCTACGTCCAGGTGGGCGGGCTGGCCGAGGACCTCCCGCCGGGGTTCACGAGCGAGGCGCGAGCCTTCTGCGAGGCGTTCCCCGGCTCGGTGGACGAGTACGAGGCGCTGCTCGACCGGAACGCGATCTGGCTCGAACGGACGAAGGGCGTGGGCCTCCTCTCCGCCGAGGACGCGCTCGCGCTGGCGCAGTCGGGGCCGATGCTGCGCGCCTCCGGGGTGAGCTGGGACCTGCGCAGGAACATGCCCTACCTCGCCTACGACGAGGTCGACTTCGAGGTCCCCGTCTACCCGGAGGGCGACGTCTACGCCCGCTACAAGGTGCACATGGACGAGATGCGCCAGTCGGTGCGCATCGTCCGCCAGTGCCTCGACCGCATCGAGGAGACGGAGGGAGAGCCGTGGATCACCGACGACCGCAAGGTCGTGCTCCCGCCCCGGCACGAGCTCCACACCTCCATGGAGACGCTGATCCACCACTTCAAGCTCGTCACCGAGGGCTTCACCGTCCCCGAGGGTGAGGTCTACGTCGCCATCGAGTCCCCGCGCGGCGAGGCGGGCTGCACCCTCGTCTCGGACGGAGGGACCCGGCCCTGGCGGGTGAAGTTCCGGCCGCCCAGCCTGGCCGCGCTGCAGGCGACCGCCACCGTCGCGCAGAACTGCCTCGTCGCCGACCTGATCGCGGTGGCGGCCTCGCTCGACCCGGTGATGGGAGACGTCGACCGGTGAACGCCCTCGCGGAGGAGATCCGGAAGCTGAGCGGGCAGTACCCCGAGCGGCGCTCGGCGATCCTGCCGGCGCTCCGGCTCGCCCAGGAGCGCCACGGCGGCTGGCTGCCGCCCGAGGCGCTGCGCGAGGTCGCCGACGCGCTCGAGCTGACGCCGGCCGTCTGCCTCTCGGTCGCCTCCTTCTATGACCAGCTCCACCTCGAGCCCCCGGGACGGCACCTGGTCGAGGTGTGCACGAACGTCTCCTGCGCGCTCACCGGCGCGCAGCAGGTGGTCGAAGCCTTCGAGCGGGAGCTGGGCACGCCGGCCGGCACGACCTCGGTCGACGGCGCCTTCACCCTCGGCACGGTCGAGTGCCTGGGCGGGTGCGGGTGGGCGACGGTGGTCGCGATCGACAACCGTCACCGGCTGCGCGTGCGCGCCGAGGACGTCCCGGAGATCGTCGAGGAGCTGCGGGCGGGCGATGCCTGAGTACCCGCAGCTCGTCTTCGCCGGCACCGACGGGGGCGCCGTCCTCTCCCTGGCCGAGTACGAGGCCCGGGGCGGGCTGACCGCGCTGCGCAAGGCCCGCGCCATGGAGCCGGACGCCGTCATCGCCGAGCTCGAGGCCTCGGGGCTGCGCGGGCGCGGAGGTGCGTTCTTCCCCACGGGCCGCAAGTGGGCGTTCGTCCCCAAGCCCGACCAGCTCGCGAAGCCGCACTACCTCGTGGTCAACGCGGACGAGTCGGAGCCGGGCACGTTCAAGGACCGCGAGATCATCCTCCGCGTCCCCTTCCGCTTCCTCGAGGGTTGCCTGATCGCGGCGCACGCGATCTCCTCGCAGCACGTCTTCGTCTACATCCGCGGCGAGTACGAGCGCGAGTTCGAGGTCCTGCGCGATGCGCTCGACCAGCTCCGGCGCGGCGGCCACCTCGGCGGCGTCACCGTCGTCCTCCACCGGGGCGCCGGCGCGTACATCTGCGGCGAGGAGACCGCCCTGCTCGAGTCGCTCGAGGGCAAGCGCGGACAGCCGCGCACGAAGCCGCCCTTCCCGGCGGTGGCCGGCCTGTACGCCGCGCCCACGGCGGTCAACAACGTCGAGTCGATCACGACCGTGACCTGCGTCCTCGAGCTGGGCGGCGCCGAGTACGCGAAGCTCGGCACCCCCGGCTCCAGCGGGACGCGGGTCTTCTCGCTCTCGGGCAACGTCGCGAACCCCGGCAACTACGAGCTGCCGCACGGGATCTCGCTGCGGGAGCTGATCTACGACGTCGGCGGCGGCGTTCCCGGCGGGCGCGAGCTGAAGGCGGTCATCCCCGGTGGCTCCTCGACCCCGATCCTGACCGCGGCCGACATCGACACGCCGCTCGACTTCGACTCGCTCGTCCAGGCCGGGTCCTCGATCGGCTCGGCGGGCGTGATCGTCATCGACGACCGCTGCTGCCTGGTGCAGCTCGGGATCCGCGTCTCCCAGTTCTACGAGCACGAGTCCTGCGGCAAGTGCACTCCCTGCCGGGTGGGGACTCGCTGGCTGACCCAGATCCTGCAGAAGATCGAGGACGGGCGCGCCTCGCAGGCCGACCTCGACCTCCTGCTCTCGGTCTGCGACCGCATCCTGGGCAAGTGCCTGTGCCCCCTCGGCGACTCCGACGCGATCGCGGTCGCGAGCTACGTGGCGAAGTTCCGGGACGAGTTCCAGGCGCACGTCGACCTCGGCCGCTGCCCCTTCGGCGGGGTCTCGTCGCTCGAGGGAATCCTCGCCCCCGCTGCGCTGCACGGGCGCCACACCCACGCCCCCGAGGTGGCCCGCGCGTGAACAGAACGCAAGTGACAAAGTGTCACAAGGGAGGACGGACGTGAGCGCGTCCTCGCCGGCGCCCGAGCTCGTCACGGTGACGTTCGACGACCGGACGGTGTCCGTCCCCCGGGGCACCGGGCTCGTCGAGGCTGCCGCCTCGGCGGGGATCGAGATCCCCGTCTTCTGCTACGAGCCACGGCTCGGGCCGCCGCTCGGCGCCTGCCGCATGTGCCTCGTCGAGATCGAGGGGATGCCGAAGCTGCAGGCGGGCTGCACGCTGACCGTCCAGGAGGGCATGGTCGTGCGCACCGCCGCCACCTCGGCGAAGGCGGCCGAGGGGCAGGAGGCGACGCTCGAGTTCATCCTCGTCAACCACCCGCTCGACTGCCCGGTCTGCGACAAGGGCGGCGAGTGCCCGCTGCAGGACCTCACCTTCCGCTACGGGCCCGGGCGCACGCGCATGTCGTTCTCGAAGCTCACCCTCGACAAGCCGATCCCGGTCTCGCCCCTGATCGCGCTCGACCGCGAGCGCTGCATCCTCTGCTACCGCTGCACCCGCTTCTCCGAGGAGGTGGCCGAGGACGGCCTCCTCGTCGCCCGCAACCGAGGCGCGCGCACCGAGATCGCCACCTTCGAGGACGAGCCCTACCGCTCGCCCTTCTCGGGCAACGTGATCGAGCTCTGCCCCGTCGGCGCCCTCACCTCCACGCTCTACCGCTTCGAGGCGCGTCCGTGGGAGATCCAGGACGTGCCTACCGTCTGCACCGCCTGCCCGGTCGGCTGCAACGTCTCGGCGACGATCCGCGAGGGCAAGGTGAAGCGGATCCTCTCGCGCAACCACCCGGAGATCGACCGCGGCTGGCTGTGCGACAAGGGCCGCTTCACCTACCCGCACCTGCGCGCCGAGGACCGGATCACGGCTCCGCTCCGGCGCGGCCGGAAGGGCCTCGAGGAGGTCTCGTGGGACGAGGCGCTCGACCTCGCCGAGGCACTGCTCCGCGAGGCCCGCGGCTCGATCGTGACCGCGCTCTCCGGCTCGGAGACGACGGAGCTCGCGTACGCGCTCGCGCGGCTGCTGCGCGGCGGGCTCGACGCCCACTCCGCGCTCCTCCCGGAGGCGACCTCGAGCGCGCTCGACGCCTTCCGGCTCCCGCTCTCCGCGATCGCGTCGGCCGAGCTGGTGGTCGTGCTCGGCGACGACCCGGTCGTCGAGCGGGCGCCCATCGTCGACCTCTGGCTCAAGGAGGCCCGCCGGCGCGGGGCCGAGGTGGTCGTCTACTCGCCGTCCGGAACGGTGCCGACGCCGCCGGGCGGCGGCGCCGCCGTCTGCGCCGAGCTGGCCGCCGGCCGGAGCGCGCTCGCCCGCAGGCTGCGCGCCAGCGAGCGCGCCGTCCTCGTCTGGTCGGGCCCGGGCGGCGGGGGCGGCGCTCGCCTCGCCGAGCTGGCCCACGCGCTCGGGTTCGAGGACCGGCCCGGCTGCGGCGCCTTCCACCTGCCGGCGACGCCCAACGGCAAGGGCGTCGCGCTGGCCTGGGCCGCCGCCGCCGACGGCGAGGAGGTCGAGGTCGAGCACGTGAAGCTGCTCGTCGTCTCGGGCGACGACGCGGCCGCCTCGCCGGACGTCCGCGCGCTCGCCGAGCGGGCCGACGCGGTGCTGGTCGTGACCATGTTCCACGGGCTCGCCGGGGGCTGGGCCGACCTCGTTCTTCCCGCCACCGGCGCGCTCGAGCGCGACGGGACCGCGATGAACCTCGAGGGGCGCGTCCAGCGCTTGCGGCGCGCCGTCCCTCCGCCCTGCCCGGACGAGCTCGTCTGGCTCTCGCAGCTCTCGGCCCGCTTCGGGATCGACCTTCCGCCGCACGCCGCCGGGGTGTACGCCGAGCTGGCGGCCCACCTCTTCCGCGACCTCCCGCTCGAGGCGATCGGCCTGCGGGCGCCGCTGCCCGCGCGGCAACCCTACGAGGCTCCCCCTCCGCCGGCAGCCGTGCCGGCGGCGCCGGCCCCGGCTCCGGCGGCGGACGAGCACTTCGTCGGCGAGCTGCGGCTCCTGCGCTACCGGCCGCTCTTCTCGGGACCCGCCGTCGAGCGCGTCCCCGAGCTCGGCTTCCAGCGCCCGCCGCGGGAGCTGGAGCTGGCGCCCCGCGACGCGGAGCGGCGCGGCATCGCCACAGGCGATCCCGTCCTCGCCCGCTCGAACGGCACCTCGGTCGAGCTGCGCGCACGCGTGAACGGGAGGCTCGTCCCCGGCGTCGCCCGCATCGCCGACGAGCACGCCGGCGAGCTCCACGCCACGATCGAGGTGACGGCCCTCGCGCTTCGCGGAGCCGTCCGGGAGGCCGACGAGTGACGGCCTCGGTGCTCGCGGCGGCGGCCGCCTGGTGGGTGAGCCTCATCCAGGCCTTCGTCGTCATCAACGTCGTCATGGGCACGTTCGCCTACCTCACGCTCGCCGAGCGCAAGCTGATGGGGCGGATGCAGCTTCGCTACGGCCCCAACCGGGTCGGGCCGTTCGGCCTCCTCCAGCCCATCGCCGACCTGCTCAAGCTCCTGCACAAGGAGAGCTTCTTCCCCGTCGCCGCGATCGACTGGCTCTACCTGCTCGCGCCCTTCCTGGCCGCCTTCACCGCCCTCTCGACGTTCTCGGTCATCCCCTTCGGGCCCGGCTGGGAGATCGGTGGCGTGTACGTCCCGGGGCAGGTCGCCGACCTCGACATCGCGCTCATCCTCATCTTCGCCATCGGCTCGCTCGGGGTGTACGGGTTCATCGTGGGAGGCTGGGCCTCCGACTCGAAGTTCGCGCTGCTCGGCTCGATGCGGACGTGCGCGCAGCTCGTCTCCTACGAGGTCTCGCTCGCGCTCTCCGTCCTCGGGGTCGTGATCATGGCCGAGTCGCTCTCCCTGACAGACATCGTCGCCGCCCAAGAGGAGACGGTCTGGTACGTGATCCCGCAGGCGGTCGGCTTCCTCGTCTTCCTCTTCGCCGGGACGGCCGAGACCGCACGCGCGCCCTTCGATCTGCCGGAGGCCGAGCAGGAGCTCGTCGCGGGCTACCACACCGAGTACGGCGGGATGCGCTTCGGCCTCTTCACGATGTCCGAGTACATCAACCTGATCACCCTCTCGGGGCTCGCCGTGACGCTCTTCCTGGGTGGCTGGCACGGGCCGGGCTGGGACGGCCCGAGCTGGCTCGGCCCCCTCTGGTTCGCCCTCAAGCTGGGCGCCCTGCTCTACCTCTTCATCTGGATGCGCACGACGCTGCCGCGGCTCCGCTACGACCAGCTCATGCGCTTCGGCTGGAAGGTCCTGCTCCCGGTCGCGACCCTGAACGCGATCGTGACCGCGGTCTTGGTGGTGGCCCTGTGAGCCCGCAGCCGATCGACTCGCTGCGCGGCTTCGCCGTCACCTTCCGGCAGCTCTTCCGCAAGCCGATCACGCAGCAGTACCCCGAGTTCAAGCGCCCGGTCTACCCCCGCTTCCGGGGCCGCCACCGGCTCTGGCGGCACGAGAACGGGCTCGAGAAGTGCGTCGGCTGCTCGCTCTGCGCCGCCGCCTGCCCGGCCGACTGCATCCGCGTCGTCGCCGCGGAGAACACCCCGGACAACCGGGTCTCGGCGGGAGAACGCTACGCGCGCATCTACGAGATCAACCTCAGCCGCTGCATCTTCTGCGGGTACTGCGAGCTGGCCTGCCCGTTCGATGCGATCACGCTCGGGAACGAGTTCGAGCTGTCCGAGTACTCGCGCGACGACCTCATCTACACGAAGGACATGCTCCTGGCGGAGCCGATCAAGCGCGTCCCGGTCGCCGATCCGGCCCGGTTCGACACCCCCGAGCCGGCCTACAAGACGAGGAGCTGAGGTGGGCGAGGTCCTCGTGTGGGCGGTCTGGCTCCTCGCAGCGGGTGGGTGCCTGGGGAGCGGGCTCGCGGTCGTGAGCCTCCAGAACCCCTTCTACTCGGCGCTCGCCCTGATCGCGAACCTCGCCTCGCTGGCCGTCCTCTACCTCCTGCTCGCCGCGGAGTTCCTGGCCGCCGCCCAGGTGCTCGTCTACGCGGGCGCGGTGATGGTCATGTTCCTCTTCGTGATCGCCTACCTGGGCGGCCGAGCCGACGCCCCCTGGGCCGGCGGCCCGGCGCTCCTGCGGGCGGCGGCCCTCGTCGCCGCAGCCGCCCTGCTCGCCGAGGTCGTGGTCGTGCTCGGGCTGGCCTGGGGCGATCGCCTCGCCGAGCCCGCCGAGGTCTCGGCGGCCTTCGGGAGCCCGGCCTCGATCGGCGAGCTCTTCCTGACCGACCACCTGCTCGCCTTCGAGATCACCTCCATCGTGCTCCTCGTCGCCGCCGTGGGCGGAGTCGTGCTGGGGACGGCGCGGGAGCGAGAGCGGGAGACGCGGTGAGCGGGCCCGGGATCGGCTGGTACCTGATCGTGGCCGCCCTCCTGTTCGGCACGGGCGCGCTCGGGGTCATGCTCCGGCGCAGCCCGCTGATCGTCCTGCTCTCGCTCGAGCTGATGCTGAACGCGGCCAACCTGACGCTGATCGCCTTCGCGCGCCAGCACGGGTCCCTGGACGGCCAGGTGTTCGCGCTCGCGGTGATGGCGGTGGCCGCGGCGGAGGTCGCCATCGGCCTCGGGCTGATCGTGGCCATGGCGCGGCGCGGCCTCCCTCTCGACGTCGACCAGGCGAGCTCGCTGAGGGGGTAACGGATGGTCGCCGGCGCCTGGTTCTGCCTCCTCGCCCCGCTCGCGGGGGCGCTCGCCATCACGCTCGCCGGCGAGCGCATCTCGCGCCGCCAGGCAGGCCTCGTCTCCACGCTGACCACCTTCGCCGCCTTCGGCGGCGCGCTCGTCGCCTTCGTCGCCATGTGGGCCCGGGAGGGCGCCGAGCGCGAGCAGCTCTCCACCGCGTACACCTGGCTCGCGGCGGGCGACTTCGAGGTCGGGCTGCAGATCTTGGTCGACCCGCTCTCGGCCGTGATGATGCTCGTCGTCTCCGGCGTCGGCGGGCTCATCGTCTGGTACTCGCTGGGGTACATGGCCGGCGACGACGAGGAGCGCCGGTACTTCGCCTACATGTCGCTCTTCGTCTTCTCGATGCTCCTGCTCGTCGAGGCCGGGAACCTGCTGCTCCTGCTCGTCGGCTGGGGGCTCGTCGGCCTCGCCTCGTACCTCCTGATCGGCTTCTGGCACCACCGCCCAGAGGCGGTCGCGGCGGCCAAGAAGGCGTTCGTGATGAACGCGATCGGGGACGCGACCTTCGCGCTCGGGCTCGTGCTCCTCGTCTGGCAGGCGCGGACGCTCGAGCTGCCGGCGGTGCTCGAGGAGGCAGACGGGCTCTCGGGCACGATCGTCACCCTGGTCGCGCTCGGCCTGCTCGGGGGCGCGCTCGCCAAGTCGGCGCAGCTTCCCCTGCACACGTGGCTTCCGGACGCGATGGAGGGCCCGACGCCGGTGTCGGCGCTGATCCACGCGGCGACCATGGTCACCGCGGGCGTCTACCTGCTCGTGCGCGCACACCCGATCTTCGAGGCCGCGCCCGACGTCCAGCACCTGGCGGCAGGGCTGGGCGCGGCGACCTTGCTCCTGGCCGGCCTCGTCGCGCTCGTGCAGTGGGACATCAAGCGCGTCATCGCGTACTCGACGATGTCGCAGATCGGCTACATGTTCCTCGCGGCCGGGATCGGGGCCTACGGGTTCGCGATCTTCCACCTCGTCACGCACGCGTTCTTCAAGGCGCTGCTCTTCCTGGCGGCGGGTGTCGTCATCCACCACCTCGCGGGCGAGCAGGACATCCGCCGGATGGGCGGGCTGCGCGCCGCGCTCCCGCGCACGCACGTCGCGTTCCTCGTGGGGACGGCGGCCCTCGTCGGGCTGCCGCCGCTCGCCGGCTTCTGGTCGAAGGACGCGATCCTCGCTTCCGCGCTCGCGAGCGGAGGCGCGCTCGGCTGGACGCTCTTTTCGGCCGGGCTGCTCGGCGCCCTGCTCACGGGCGCGTACGCCTTCCGGCTCTACTACGCCGTCTTCCACGGCGCGCCGCCCGAGGTCTCGCCCGAGCCCCACGGGCCGGAGGCCGCCCACGAGCCGGCGCACGGCGAAGGCCCGCTCTCGATGCTCGTCCCGGTGGGGGCGCTGACCGTCCTCTCGACACTCGGCGGGCTCCTCTCCGTCCCGGGCGTCTGGCACCCCTTCACGCACTGGGTCTCCGAGACCGCGGAGGCGCTCGTCGAGCCGAGCACGGGGGAGGACTACCTGACCAGCCTCGTCGCGGTCACGCTCGGGCTGGCCGGTCTCTGGCTTGCCCGGCGCGCGTTCGCCTCCGGCCGCCAGCTCGTGACGAGCCCGGTCGCTTGGCGCGCCCTCGAGCACAAGCTCTACTTCGACGAGCTGTACGACGCGCTCTTCTACCGTCCCGCCGCCGCGCTCGCCGGAGCGCTGCGGCGCGAGGTCGAGGAGCCGGTGGTGGAGCGCTCGCTGGACGAGCTGGGCGCCGGGACGCTCGAGCTCGGCGGCGGGGTCGCGCGCGTCCAGTCGGGCCTCCTGCGCACGTACGCGCTCGCGGTCGCCCTCGCCGTCTTCGTCCTCGTCCTCGTCTTCGTGGCGGTGCGCTAGCCGATGCTGACGACCGCGCTCATCGTCCTGCCCGTCGCCGGCGCGCTCCTCGTGGCGGCGCTGCCCCTGACGCGGGTCGGCTCGGCCGGGCTCGCCTTCCTGGTCGCGCTGCTCGAGGTCGGGCTCTGGGTGGTCGCGGCGGCGCGCTTCGACTTCGACGCCGGCGGACTCCAGCTCGGCACCACGCGCGAGTGGGTGGAGAGCCTGGGGATCTCGTACGCGGTCGGCTTCTACGGGTTCTCGCTCTGGCTCGCGGGCGCGGCCGTGATCGTCTTCGCGGCCGCGATCGGGTACGCGCTCTGGGCCGGGCGCGACCGCCCGCGCGCCTACCACGCGCTCATGCTCTTCCTGACCGGCGCAGTCGTCGCCACCTTCGCCGCGCAGGACGTGCTCCTCTTCTACGTCGCCTTCGAGGCGATGCTCATCCCCCTGTACGTGCTCGTGGGGGTCTGGGGCGGGGAGCGCCGCCTGGTCGCGACGCTGACCTTCGTCGTCTACACGATGGCGGGCTCGCTGCTCATGCTGGCGGCGGTCGTCGCCTTCGGCGTCACCCAGGGGACGTTCAGCCTGGCCGGCTCGGGCACGAGCGACAACACCTGGATCTTCCTCGGCTTCGCGGTCGCGTTCGCGATCAAGGCCCCTCTCTTCCCCTTCCACGGCTGGCTGCCGCTCGCGTACCGGCAGGCGCCGGTGGAGGTGGCGGCGGTGCTCTCGGCGATCGTCTCCAAGACGGCGATCTACGGGTTCCTGCGCATCGCGCTCCCGAAGTTCCCCGAGCCCGCGGACGAGCTGAGCGTCGTCATCCTGCTCCTGGCCGGGGCCGGGCTCGTGTACGGCTCGCTGCTCGCCTTCCGCGCACCCGACCTGCGCGGGATCGTCGCCTACTCCTCGCTCGCCCAGATGGGGCTGATCACGCTCGGGGTCTTCGCCGTCGACGACTTGGGGCTGGACGGCGCGGTGCTGCAGTCGGTCAACCACGCGCTCGTCTCGGCCAGCCTCTTCCTGCTCGTGGGGATGGTCGAGCGGCGCTGCGGCACCGGCGACCTCGCCGCGCTCGGCGGGATGGCCCGCGGGCGGCCGGTGCTCGCGACCGTGCTGCTCGTGGCGGGGATGATCGCGCTGGCCGTCCCCGGCTCGACGACGTTCGCGGGCGAGTTCCTGATCATGGCCGGCGTCTACGGCCAGGGCTGGGGCTACGCGGCGATCGTGGCGGTCGGAATCGTGCTCGCCGCCATGTACACCCTGCGCCTGATCTCGGCCGTGCTGCACGTGCGCCCGGGGCCGGCCGTGCGCGAGGAGACGCTCGACCTGCGCCCCGGCGAGCTGGCGCTCGTCCTGCCTCTGGTCGTCTGCCTGCTCGGCCTCTCCGCCTGGCCGGCGCTCGTCAGCCAGAGCTCCTTCCCCGGCAACGACCCGGTCCGCGCGCTCGCGGAGGAGCTGGGCTGACGTGATCCCGACGCCGAAGGTGGACTGGCTCGCGCTCTCGCCGACGCTGGCGCTGCTCGGCGCGTCCGGAGTCGCCCTGCTCGCAGCCGTGCTCGTCCCGGAGTGGATGCGGAAGGCCGTCGCCGCCGGCACGGCGCTCGCGGGCTTCGTGCTCGCCGCGTTGCTGGCGGGCGTCGTCTTCGACCGCTCGCCCGACCCCCAGGCCCTGCTCTCCGAATCGATGACGCGCGACCGCCTCGCCGCGCTCGCGCAGGTGATTCTCGCGCTCGTCGGCGCCGCCGTCGTCCTCCTCTCCTGGGAGGAGCGCCGCCGCGGGTCGCACGCCGAGTACTACGCGCTGCTCGCCGCCGCGGGGGCGGGGATGGTGTTCTTCGTCGGCGCCGGGAACCTGATGACGCTCTTCCTCGGCCTCGAGTGGTTCTCGCTCTCCCTCTACGTCCTCGTCGCGATCGACACCGAGCGGGCGGACTCGCTGGAGGCGGGGCTCAAGTACGTGATCGTGGGCGGCTTCGGCTCGGCCGTGCTCCTCTTCGGCTCGGCGCTCGTCTACGGCGCGACCGGCGTCCTCGGCTTCGCGCAGATCGCTGCTGCCGGGGCGGAGGGGGATGCGCTGCTCCTCGCCGGCCTGGCCATGATCCTCGCCGGGCTCGCGTTCAAGGTCTCCGCCGCGCCCTTCCACATGTGGACCCCGGACGTGTACCAGGGGGCGCCGACCTCGCTGACCGCGTTCATGTCCGCGGCGACGAAGACCGCGGCGATGGTGGTCACGCTGCGCGTCCTCGTCACCGCCTTCCCGGCAGACAGCGACCTGTGGACGGTCGCGCTCGGCGTCCTCGCCGCCGCCTCGCTCGCCTGGGGCAACCTGGGCGCGCTCGCCCAGCGGGACGTCAAGCGGCTGCTCGCCTACTCCTCGATCTCGCACGCCGGCTTCCTGCTGATCGCGGTCGCCGCCGCCAGCGAGCGGGGCGGCGAGGCGCTCCTCTACTACCTCGTCCCCTACTCGGCGATGTCGGTCGGCGCCTTCGCGGTCGTGGCCGCCCGCGAGCGAGAGCTGGCGCGGCCGGTCACGCTCGACTCCCTGGCCGGGCTCGGCTGGGAGCGTCCCTTCTACGGAGTCGCGCTCTGGGTCTTCATGCTCGGGATGGCCGGCTTCCCGCTCACGGGCGGGCTCTTCGGGAAGCTCTTCGCCTTCTCGGCCGCCTACGACGCCGGCGATGCGTGGCTCGTCCTCGTCGGCGTGGCAGCGACGCTCGTCTCGCTCGCCTACTACCTGAACGTCGTCCGCTGGCTGTACATGCGCCCCGGACCCGAGCTGCGGGCAGCGCCGGTCGTGGGCGGCGCCCCTCCGCGCGACCCGGCGCTCGCAGTCACAGTCGGAGCCGCGCTGGCGGTGACGGTGGGCTCGTTCGTGCTCGCGCAGCCCCTGCTCGATCTCGCCTCCGCTGCAGCCGCGTCGCTGCCGTTCTAGATTTCCGGCATGGCGAGAGAACTGACCTGGCTCGGGCACTCCGCCTTCCGCGTCGAGTCCCCGGGCGGCATGCGCATCTACGTCGATCCCTTCCTGCACGGCAACCCCCGCTGCCCCGAGGGCGAGCTGGAGCCCGAGCGGTGCGACCTGCTCGTGGTCACGCACGGCCACGGCGACCACGTCGGCGACACGGTGGCGATCCACCGCCGGCACGGCTGCCCGGTCGTGGCGCAGGTCGAGCTGCGGGGCTGGCTGACGGCGCAGGGCGTGGCCGACGACGGCCAGACCTGCTCCCTGAACAAGGGTGGGACCGGCACGTTCGGCGGCGTCAAGGTGACGCTGACCGACGCGAACCACTCCTCCAGCACCCCGGACGGAGCCTACGCCGGCGAGCCCTGCGGGGTCGTGCTCGAGCTCGAGGACGGCTTCCGCCTCTACTTCGCCGGGGACACGAACGTCTTCGGGGACATGTCCCTGATCGGGCGCATCTACGCGCCCGACGTGGCCGTGCTCCCGATCGGCGACCACTACACGATGGGGCCGCGCGAGGCAGCGGTCGCGCTCGAGCTGCTGGGCGTCGCCCGCTGCGTCCCCTGCCACTACGGGACGTTCGGGCTCCTGACGGGAACGCCCGCCGAGCTGCGCGCGCTCGCGCCTCCCGGCGTCGAGGTGCTCGTCCCCGAGCCCGGCGAGACGCTCGCCTTCTGATGCGGGAGCGCTGGTTCGGGGCGACCGGCCGCCGGGTGCCGGAGATCGCCCTCGAAGGCACGCTCGACCTCACGGGGGCCCTCGTCCTCGACGACGTCGCCGACCGCGAGGCGATCCACCGGGCTCACCTGGCCGGGACACCGGTCGTCGTGCGGGCGAGGAACGCAGAGGAGGTCGTGCGCGCGCTCGCGCTGGGCGAGGTGTCGTGCGCGCTCGTCTCCGACGAGTCGCTCCTCTCGCTCGACCTCGCCGAGCTGACCTACGGGTAGACCCGGTGTCTGACACCACCCCACGGAGCCATGCGGGTTTCCGGCGCATCGGTGTCAGACACCGGCCGGTCGCGACCTACTCCATCTGCGCCTGTGACCTCGCTGCCTCCCAGTGGGGCGTCGCCGTCCAGTCGAAGTTCCTCGCCGTCGGCTCGGTCGTCCCCTGGGCGCAGCCGCTCGTGGGCGCGATCGCCACCCAGGCCTATGCGAATCCGCGCTACGGCCCGGACGGGCTCGCCCTGCTGCGCGACGGGCTGCCGGCGAAGGAGGTCGTCCGGCGCCTGACCGACGCCGACCCGGGGCGGGCGGAGCGCCAGCTCGGCCTCGTGGACGCACGCGGGCGCTCGGCCGCGTACACGGGGGCGGAGTGCAACGAGTGGGCGGGCCACTGCGCCGGACCGGGCTACGCGGCCCAGGGCAACATCCTCGCCTCGGCCGAGGTCGTCGACGCGCTCGCCGAGACCTTCGAGGCCACCGCGGACGAGCCGCTCGCGGAGCGTCTCCTCGCCTGCCTCGACGCTGCCCAGGCGGCGGGCGGCGACCGGCGCGGGCAGCAGTCGGCGGCGCTGCTCGTGGTCGGGCCCGAGCAGGGCTACGCGGGGCTCTCGGACGTCTTCGTCGACCTGCGCGTCGACGATCACGACCGTCCCCTCGAGGAGCTCCGCCGCCTGTACCGCATCCACCGGGAGCTCTTTGGCCGGACGCCTCGCTCGCAGTGGATCGAGGTGGACGACACCCTCCGGGCGGAGCTCCAGGAGCGGCTCGCCCGCCTCGGCTTCGAGCGGCTCGCCGACTGGGCCGGCGAGGAGAACCTCGAGGAGCGGGTGGACGGCGAGGACGCGATCGACCCCGTCGTGCTCGAGCGGCTGCGGCAGCAGACGTGAAGGTCCTCGCGACGCGCCGCTACCCCGGCCCGGCCTTCGACGAGCTGGGCGAGGTCGAGATCCGGCCGCTGGCCGAGCTGGACGGCGAGCGGCCGGACGTCGAAGCGCTGATCGTCGCCAACGAGCCCGTGCCGCTCGAGCTCCTCCCCAACCTACGGATCGTCGCCAACTACAGCGTCGGCTACGACCGCATCGACGTCGCCGCCTGCACCGAGCGCGGGATCGTCGTCACCAACACGCCCGGCGTGCTCGACGCCGCCACCGCCGACCTCGCCTTCGCGCTCCTCCTCGCCGCCCGGCGGCGGGTCGTGGAGGGCGACCGGCTCGTGCGCTCGGGCGGCTGGTCGGGCTCGTGGGCGGAGGGCTGGCTGGCCGAGGAGGTGGCCGGCTCCACCCTCGGGATCGTCGGGCTGGGGCGGATCGGGAGCGCCGTGGCGAGGCGCGCCCGTGGGTTCGACCTCCGCATCCTCTATACGCAGCGCACGCAGGTCGAGACCGGCCTGGCCGAGTTCCGCCCCCTCGACGAGCTGCTCGCCGAAGCCGACCTCGTCACGCTCCACGTCCCGCTCACGCCCGAGACGCGCGGCCTGATCGACGCCCGCAGGCTCGCCCTGCTCCGCGACGGCGCGTGCCTCGTCAACACAGCCCGGGGGGAGGTCGTCGACGAGCCGGCGCTCGTGGCCGAGCTTCGCTCCGGGCGCATCCGGGCCGGGCTCGACGTGTTCGCCCACGAGCCGAACGTGCCCCCGGAGCTGCTCGGCCTCGACAACGTCGTCCTGACGCCGCACCTCGGCAGCGCCACCCGCCAGGCGCGCGAGGCGATGACGCGACTCGTGGTCGACAACCTGCTCGCGGTCGCGCGCGGCGAGCCTCCGCTTACGCCGGTCGCGCCCGGACGCTGACCTCGACCGCCACCTCGGGCGTCGCAACTGCGACGCTCCCGTAGAGCGGTCACCTGCGCGTGAAGCGCTCGACCAGCCGGGCAGCCTCGTCCTCGCCGATCCCGTCGAGCACGAAGCGGAGCCGGACCCGGTTGAAGACGGTGACGTCGGCGCGGACGGGGTCGGCCGGGTCGAGCTCGCCCGCGATCTCGACGTGCGCCCGCTCGAGCGGGACGCCCTCCTCCCGGGCGAGCACCTGGACGAGCTCGACGCCGCAGGAGGCGACGCCCGCGAGGAAAAGCTCGGCGGGCGTCACCGCCTCGCCCGGGCAGCCGTTGTGGACCGGGCCGTCGGCGACGAAGTGCTGGCCACGGCAGCTCCAGAGGACGCGTCCGAACGTGTCCGTGGAGCGGGCATCGACCTCGTACCTGCGAACGGCAGCCGTGCTCATCTCTTCCGTACCTCCTCTCGTCTGGGATCGTCGCCGGGGAGCCGCCGCCCCCCGACGAGCCGGCGGAACGCCGGCACCGGATCGTGCTCGGGGCGCGCGACGACGAGCACCGCGCCCGGCGCGGGCCCGGCGAGCGCGCCCACGAAAAGCTCGAGCCCCACCGCGAGCGCGAAGGCCTTGTGTGCCTGCGCGCCGCCGAAGGGGATGAGCTGCTCCGGGCGGGCCCGGCCGGCGAGCACGTCGCCGTGCGTGACCGCTCCCATCGAGACGTCGGCCACGACCGGCGGGCCGTCGCTCGAGGGGATCGCGATCGCGAGCGGGTTCGTGCCCGTCACCGGCGGGCCTCCCTCGGGATGGGGCAGGCGCTTCGGCGAGGTCGCGGTCAGGACCGCGACGAGCCCTCGCTCCGCCAGGCGCCGCACCCAGTAGCCGAGCACGCCCGTCGGGAAGCAGCGCTCGACGACGACCACTCGCGCCCTCGGCGGCGGGCTCCCGAGCGCCGCCGTCACGACCTCCTCGAGCACGAGGTAGCCGAGCGCGCCCGCGCCGTCCCAGCGCTCGAAGGCCTCCTCGGCCACGAGACGCCGCGGCCGCGCGGTCGGGTCGAAGACCTGCGTCTCCAGCCACGCCACCCGCGCGAGCCCGTGACCTGCCTTGCCGCGCCGGTCGGCGTCCACGAAGTGGGCGAGGAGCGTCTCCACGGCGTCGTCGGCGAGACCGAGCCGGCGGAGGCGGTCGCGAGCCTCGGCGGGCGTCACACCCGCGAGTCTACGAGCCCGGTTGCGCTCCCGGCCCGCGCTGCGGTAGAAGCGGCTCGTGCACCCGGCGCTCTCGCGGCGGGCCTTCGTCGGCTCGGTCGGCTTCCTGCTCCTCCTGCAGCGGCTGCCCCGGGCGCTCGTGGAGGCGGCATTCGCGCAGCCGCAGCCCTTCCGCTTCTTCGACGCTCGGCAGGCCGCCGTGGTCACGGAGGCGACCGCACGACTGATCCCCGGCCCCCGAGACGACCCCGAGGAGGCCGGGCATCCCGGCGCGCGCGAGGCCGGCGTCGTCCACTACATCGACCTCCTGCTGACCGCGTTCGAGGACGATCCTCCGCGCATCTACGCCGGCGGCCCCTGGAGCGACCGCCACGGAGGCGCCGAAAACCTGCTGGCGCGCTTCGTCCCGCTCGCACCCTGGGAGGAGCGGGCCTGGCGGCGGCGGATCGCCGCCCTGCGCCGCCGCTACCGGGCCGGGATCGCCGCCCTCGACCGGGCCGCGGATGGGGACTTCGCCGCTGCCCCGCCCGAGCGACAGGACGCGATCCTCGCCTCACGCCGCCATGCCGGCTTCCGCCGGCTCCTCTTCGAGCACGCGATCGAGGGCATGTACGCGATCCCGGAGTACGGCGGCAACCGGGAGCTCGCCGGCTGGCGCGAGATCGGCTACGCAGGCGACGTGGCGCCCCGAGGCTGGCCGGACGAGGCGATGACGGCGGCGGTCGAGGACGTCGCCCCGCCCGGGGTCGAGCTTCCCTTCCCGGCGCAGGTGAGCGACGAGCGCAAGCCGGTGCGGAGGCTGCAGTCGGCAGGCGGGGAGATCGCCGACCTGCAGGCCTTCCTGGATGCAGCCCTGCCCCTGCTCGCCCGGGGGCCGCGTGCCTAGGGCGATCGTGGTCGGCTCCGGGCCGGGCGGCGCGACCGCGGCGATGGCCCTCGCCCGGGCCGGCTTCGACGTGACCGTCCTCGAGAAGGGGCGGAACCTCTTCGCTTCCCTCGAGCGGCCCGTTCCGGACACGCTCTACGGCAACGACGAGCTGAAGATGCGCCGGGGCTTCGGGCAGGCCCTCCCCGAGCTCGAGCCGCGTACGTTCCGCTACCGCGAGGACCAGGAGGAGCCGGTCGCGGTCGGGGACGTGAACACGATCCCCGGCGCCGTCGGGGGCGGCACGACGCTCTGGGACGCGAAGGTGCCTCGCTTCTGGGACCTCGACTTCTCCAAGCGCTCCCTGCTCGGGCCCGTCGAGGGGGCGGACGTCGCCGACTGGCCCTTCGCCTACGGCGAGCTGGCCCCTTTCTACGACGCGGTCGAGGCGCTCGTCGGCGTCGCGGGAGACGCCGAGGCGCTCCCCGAGCTGACGAGGCGGCACGCGCCCCGCTCGCGCCCCTTCCCCATGCCTGCGGGCGTGCAGATGCGCAGCTCGCTCCTGCTCGCCGACGGCGCCCGGCGAGTGGGCCTGCACCCGTACCCGTTCATGGAGGCGGTCAACTCCGTCCCCTACGACGGGCGGCCGCCGTGCATCCACTGCGGACACTGCAGCACCTTCGGCTGCCCCATCCACGACCGCGGCAGCGCGCTCGTCCCCCTCCGCCACGCGCTCCGCACCGGCCGGGCCGAGCTGCGCGCGGAGACGGCGGCGCTCCGGGTGCTGCACGACGGGCGCCGCGCCCGCGGCGTGCTCGTCGAGGGCCGGGACGGGAAGAGACGGACGCTCCCCGCCGATCTCGTCGTGCTCGCGGCCGGAGCCGTGGACACCGCGCGGCTCGCGCTCCTCTCGGAGCTGCCCGACTCCTCCGGGCTCCTCGGCCGCTGCCTCATGTTCCACTGGATGTCCCACGGGTACGGGATCTTCCTCTCGGAGCGGGTGCACGCGAACATCGGACGCAACGTCACCCAAGCGATCGACGACTTCTGCGATCCCGACTTCGAGGGAGCACGAGCGGCGGCGCGGAAGGCGGGCCTCTCCTACTTCCGGGGTGGGGTGGTCGAGCTCGGCGGTACCCCTCAGGTCATCCAGGAGGCGCTCCAGTACCGCGACCTGCTCGAGCTCTTCCACCCGGAGAAGCCCTTCGGCGTCCGCTTCAAGCGCCTGATGCGGCTGTCGGCGCTGCGCGACCGGCTGGCCGGGCTGCAGATGATCGCCGAGGACCTCGCGCAGCCGACGAACCGGGTCGACCTCGACCCGCGCGTGCGCGACCGCTTCGGGCTCCCGGCGGTGCGCGTGACCTACTCCCCGCACCGGCACGAGCTCGCCGCGCAGGACTTCTACCTGCCCCGCCTGGCGGAGATCGTGCGGGAGGCAGGCGCGGACGCCCACGGCGCCATCCAGTCGGTCTCCACCGAGGAGCGGCCCTCGCCGACCGGCCAGGTGACGCCCACGGGCTCCCACCTCATGGGCGGGATGCGCTGCGGGGACGATCCGGCGACGAGCGTGACCGACGCGCACGGGCGCCTGTGGGCGATCGAGAACGTCGGGGTCGCCGACGCCGGCGTCTTCCCCACGAGCGGGGCGCACAACCCGACCCTGACCATCATGGCCGTCGCCTGGCGGAACGCGCGGGCGTGGGCGGGCGTCGAGGGCGTGCCGGCGCTCCCGCCCGTGGAGCGCACGGACGGTGGGGGCGGCGTGCCCTGGGAGGCCGTGGCCGCGGGCGCGGCCGCAGCGGCGGCGGGCGC
>DATMAP010000024.1:0-4606 GCA_035559835.1 Gaiellaceae bacterium | reverse complement strand
GACGAGACCCGCGCCGCCCTCGCCCTCCTCGCCGACCCCGGTGCGCGCACGGTCGCCCTGCGCTCGGGAAGCGGCCGCCTCGTCGTCGGGCCCGACGGCCGGGCGCTGCTCCTGCTCCCGGGGCTCGAGCCGGCCCCCGCGGGGAAGACGTACGAGGTCTGGATCGTCGCCTCCGGCTCGCCGCGCCCCGCCGGCCTCTTCGACGGCCGCGACGCGATCGACGTCGTCACCCTCGAGGGGCGGGTCGAGCCCGGAGCCGTCGTCGCCGTCACGGTCGAGGCAGCCGGCGGGGTGCCGGCGCCCACCTCCGACCCGATCGTCGCCTCCGCGCCGGTCTAGCTCCGGGGGTCGCGAGAGCTCGCCCGAGAGGCGGCGGAGCCCGGTCTGCAACACTCTCGGCCTTGCGAATCCGGCGGCAGAAGGGGGCGCCGCCGAGGCGGCGCCGAGTGCGCAAGCTGCGGCTGGCGGCGACGCTCGCCGTCCTCGCCGTGCTCGCGCTGCTCGCCTTCACGTTCGGGCTCGTGCGGGCAGTGGCGAGCGAGATCCCCTCCCTCGACCCCGCCGCCGCGCGGACGGAGGTGGACAGCGTCGTCTACGCCTCCAACGGGCGCACGGTGCTCGCCGTGCTGCGCGGCGAGGAGGCCCGCGTCCTCGTGGACACGGAGGACATCGCGCCGATCATGCGCCAGGCGATCGTCTCGATCGAGGACAAGCGCTTCTTCGACCACAACGGGATCGACCTGCGCGGCGTCGCCCGCGCGCTCTGGGCGGACCTCCGGCACCAGGCGATCGTCGAGGGCGGCTCGACCATCACCCAGCAGTTCGTCAAGAACGCGTATATCCGCAACGAGCGCAGCCTGGCGCGGAAGGTGCGGGAGGCGGCGCTCGCCTGGCAGCTCGAGCAGCGCTGGAGCAAGGACCGGATCCTGACCGCCTACCTGAACACGATCTACTTCGGCAACGGCGCCTACGGGATCCAGCAGGCGGCGCGCACGTACTTCAAGAAGGGGGCGCGCGCCCTCGAGCTGCCTGAGGCAGCACTCCTCGCGGGGATCCCCGCCGACCCGACCCGCTACGACCCCGTGACGAACCCGGAGGGAGCCAGGGAGCGACGCCGGCAGGTGCTGGCGGCGATGCTCGAGCAGGGCAAGATCACGCGGGCCGACTACGAGCAGGCGAACGCGGCTCCGCTCCCCCGCCCCGAGGACGTGCGGCTGCCGGGCACGCGCGGCCCCGCGCCCTACTTCCTGAACTACGTGCAGGAGCAGCTCGTGCGCCGCTACGGCGCAGGCCGCGTCTTCGGCGGAGGGCTCGAGGTGCAGACCACGATCGACCTGCGCCTGCAGGAGCTGGCCCGCAAGGCGATCGAGCGGGTGCTCCCCGATCCCGACGGGCCCGAGGCCGCGCTCGTGGCGATCGACCCCCGGACGGGCGCGGTCAAGGCCATGGTCGGCGGCCGCAGCTACCGCCGGAGCCAGTTCAACCTCGCCGCCCAGGCGCAGCGCCAGCCCGGCTCGGCCTTCAAGCCGCTCGTCCTCGCGGCCGCGATGCGGCAGGGCCTCTCCCCGCTGACCGAGCTCGAGTCGGAGCCGGTCTCGATCGACGCCGGCGATCGCATCTGGCGGGTGACGAACTACGACCACACGTACCTGGGCCGGGTCAGCCTCGCCCGCGCGCTCGTCTCCTCCGACAACTCCGTCTACGCCCAGCTGACCGAGCTCGTCGGCCCGAAGGCGATCGTCCGCACCGCGCACGCGCTCGGGATCGCGAGCCCCCTACCCGCCTACTTCTCGATCGGCCTCGGCTCGGTCGCGGTCAACCCGCTCGAGCTGGCGCGCGCCTACGCGACCATCGCCAACGGGGGCAGGCGGGTGGACAGCCTCCTCCTCGGCAACTCCCCCCGGGTCATCGAGCGGGTCGAGCGGATCCGCACGGGCAGGGTGGAGCAGGACGCGCCCCGTCCGGTGGAGGTGCTGGGAGCCGACGAGGCGGCGCTCTTGACCGGCATCCTCCAGGACGTCGTCCGCGCCGGGACGGGCACCCGCGCCGCCGTCCCGGGACGTGCCGTCGCCGGCAAGACGGGCACGACCGACAACTACGGCGACGCCTGGTTCGTCGGGTTCACCCCCGACCTCGCCGTCGCCGTGTGGGTCGGCTACCCCGACCGGCTGCGGCCGATGCTGACCGAGTTCGGCGGCCGGCCCGTCACCGGCGGCACGCTGCCGGCGCTCATCTTCAGGGAGTTCCTCTCCCGGGTGGAGCCGCCGGCGGAGGGGGCCGCCTTCCCCACCCCCGGGGCGCTCGGGGCCGTGCCGGTCCGAGTGGTCGAGCGCGCCGGCGCCTGGAAGCTCGACAACGGCTACTGCCGCGACACCCGGCTGCTCGTCTACTTCGCCGGGCGCGCGCCCGAGGAGAAGGCCGACTGCAAGCCGAACGAGGTACAGGTGCCGCTCGTGGTCGGCCTGACCGCGGAGGCGGCGGCCGCTCGGCTGGCGGAGCAGCCCTTGGAGGCCAAGATCGTCTACCGTCCCGCCCGCCCCGGTCGCCGGCCCGGGCTCGTCGTCGATCAAGAGCCGCGCGCCGGAGGCCTGTCCGCCCACGACGAGGTGCTCGTCGTCGTCTCCAGGGCGCAGCACGGCCTGCTCCCCAACTTCGTCGGCTCGAGCCTCGCCGACGTCAGCACGGCGGCGAGGCGTCTGCGGCTCCGCGTGCGCACGGAGACCGGTCCCGGCCCTGCCGGCGTGGTCGTCGGGCAGTGGCCGCAGCCCGGGGTCGCCAGCGCCCCGGGGCTCGCGGTCAGGCTCGTGGTCGGGGACGGCTCACGAAGGCAGAGCCCCTGAGCGCGTAGCGCCACGGCGACGCGCGGCCCCGCGTGATCCCCACGCGCGGCCCGGCCACCACCTCGACCGCGCCGCCGGGAGGCAGGAGGCGGAAGCGCGGCGCCTCCAGGGACGCGCCGTCGTCGGCGCCCGTCAGCCCCAGCGCCTGGGTCAGGCGGCCGGGCCCCGAGCAGAGGAGGAGCGGGTCCGCGATCTTCCGGCGGGCGCACATGACCTCGAGCCCGTGGGTCGGCTCGAGCGCGCGGAGGAGGACGGCGGCGCCCACGCCTTCCGCGCTGCAGACGACGTTCGCGCACCAGTGCACACCGTACGAGCGGTACACGTACAGCCGGCCGGGTGGGCCGAACATCGTCCCGTTGCGACGTGTGCGGCCGGGAAACGAGTGGCTGGCGGGGTCGTCCTGCGCGTAGGCCTCCGTCTCCACGATGACCCCGCCGACCCCGTCCACGAGCAGCGTCCAGCCGACGAGGCCCCGGGCGGCCGCGGGCGCGCTGCCGGCGAGGAGGGCCCGGAGGCGGTCGCTCACTCCTCGAAGAGCTGCGGGTGCTGCGTCACCGTCCGGCTCCGCCCGCGCCGGCGGACGTCGGCGACGACCGCCGATGCTTCGGCCATGTCCTCGAGGATCGTCTGCTCGGTGCGGGAGGCGACGATCGGCTCGGGGATGCCGTCCACCCAGACGAGCGTGCGCCGGCCGTGGCCGCGCTCCTCGCCCGTGAGCGGCTCGAGCGCGTAGATCTTGTCCGCGCGCGCGTACTTGCCGAAGCCGAGGAAGACCATCTTGGACGGGGTCATCGCCGGGAGTATGCCGCTGCGCGTGCGGCCAGGAGCGCGCGCACCAAGGCGAGATCGAGGCGGACGAGGTCGGGAGCGGCGCCCAGGGCAAGACGCGGGACCGCGTGGGCGAGCGTGTCCAGGACGGTGAGCCGAGCCGCCGGACAGCGCGCGGCCAAGGCGCGCGCATCGGCGAGCGGGAGGTACTTGTCCGCGCGGGCGGCGACCAGCTCGACGGGAGCGGCGATCCGGTCGGCGGCCCGCACCGGCGAGAGCGCCTCCGCCGCCTCCCGGAGCGAGGCAGGGAGCGCGGCGTAGAGGGCGTCGAAGCGGGCCGGGTCCTGGTTCGCGAGCAGCTCGACGAGGGCACGCGCCGGCGGAGCGAGCCGCGCTCGCGGCCACGAGCGCAGGATCGCGAGCGGGTCGGGCCCGTACTCGGGCAGCGCCAGCAGCCGTTCCCGCAGCGCCGCTCGCTCGGGACCCTCCTCCAGCCAGGCCACCGCAGACCGGGCGATGACGAGCTTGAAGAAGTCGCCCGGCTCGTACCGTGCCAGCGCCTCCCCCTCCCGATACGTCCCGGTGGAGACGAGGCGGATCGCCTCGACCACGTCGCAGCAGGGGGCGAGCGCGACGACGGACGAGACGCTCCGGCGCAGCTCGGGGAGCGCCGCGGCGAGCAGCGCGAGGGTGCCCCCGGCGGAGACCCCGGCCAGGGCGAGCGCGCCGTTGCGGGAGCCGGGGTGCTCGGCCGCAGCCCGCGCGGCCGCACCTACTTGCTCCAGGACGGCCGGGGTCAGCTCGCCCCTGGTCAGCCCCTCCGGCTCGACCACGAAGGCGAGGCAGCCCGCAGCGGCGAGCCCGTGACCGAGGGCGACGAGGCCCGGATGGTGGCGGCCGGCGCGCGTCACCCCGGGGACGACCAGGGCTGCGGGCCAAGGTCCGTGACGTCGGCCGGGCCGGAAGACGACAGCCGGCACGCCCCCGAGCGCGCGCTC
>DATMAP010000023.1:0-31404 GCA_035559835.1 Gaiellaceae bacterium | reverse complement strand
CGCGCGCGTCTCCCCGCGCGGCGCGCCCGCCGCCTGCGCGCCCGCCGGGGGCTCCCCGACCGCCCGGCGGGCCACCTCCACCGCGCGCTGGAGCGCGTCGCCGATCGCCGTCCCGCCGAAGACGAGGAACGTATCGATCTGGTCGACCGCCGTCCGCACCAGCTCGTGATCCTGGGTCGGCGGCGTCGCCACCTGCGCCTCTCCGGCGAAGACGACGAGCCCGACCCGCACCCGGCCCGGCACCCGCTCGAGGAAGGTACGGACCGCCTCCTGCGCCGCCCCGAGCCGCGTCGGGGCGACGTCCCGTGCCTGCATCGACCGCGACGTGTCGAGCACGAGGACCACCGTCGCCCGTTCCCTGACCACCAAGCGCGCCACGTGCGGCCGCGCGAGCGCGACCAGCAGCGAGCCGAGCGCGAGCGCGACGAGCGCGGGCGGAACCAGCCGCAGCCAGGAGTGGCGCGGCAGCACCGTCGCGAGCACCTCGAGGTTGGGGTAGCGGACCGCGTAGCGGACGCGGCGGCGCTCGGCGGCGAGCCAGAGCCCGACCGCCCCGGCCAGGACGAGCAGGCTCGAAAGCAGCCAGGGGCTCTCGAACCTCACCGCGCCCTCGCGCAGACGGCCTGGACCTGGACGACGGCGCGCACCCCCTCGAGCTCGGCGTCGGCGCGGACGGAGACCGCCACGCGGCCGGCCCGGATCGAGCGAGCCGCGTGCACGCTCGCGACGAGGCTCGCCGTCGGCGGGCGCTTGGTGAAGAAGCCGACGGCGTGCTCGGCGCCGACCAGCCGCTCGCCCGCGGCGCATCCCTGGGCGACGACGGCCGAGCCCGGGCGCACGCGCACCGTCCGCACGCGCCGCACGGTCGGGCGCCCCGGCCGGAGGACACCCGCGGCCGTGGGCACGCGGATCCCGCCTCCGGCGGCCGGGATGCAGCCCAGGAAGGGGCGGAAGGTGGGTGCTCGCGCCGTGCCGGCGGCGTCGAAGGCGGTGAAGACGGCGGAGCGCGCGGTCGTGATCCCCGGGTTGACCGGGCTTCCGAGACGGCCGCGGAAGTCGACGTCGATCCCACGCGCGCTCAGCTCGGCGTCGAGCCCGCCGACGACGTACCCGCGCGGGCACGCGAGCTGGTACTCGACCCGCGGCCGGGGAGCGGCTGCACCCACCGGGACGACGACCCACGGGCCCGGCACCGACACGCAGACCATGAGCCCGTCGCACTCGCGCGCCGCGCCGGCCGGCCCGGCCGCCGTCAGCGCCGCCGCCGCCACGACGAGGAGCGCGCCCAGCCGCAGCGGGCTCGTCACGGCACCCTCCGGAAGAGGAAGGCCGAGAGCGCGCCGCCGAGGACGAGGAGCGCGGCCGCCCCGGCGGCGAAGGCGTCGGTGAGCTCGCGCTCCACCTCCTTCGTTCCCAGCCGAGAGCCGAGCTCCTCGTAGACACGGCGAAGCTGGTCGGGATCGACGGCGGTGAAGAGCTCGCCTCCGGTCGTGGTCGCGATCTGCTCGAGCGTCTCGGGGCTCGGAGGCACCCGGATCAGGCGCCGGTAGCCGCCGGTGAGCGTCTCCTCCACCACCCCTGCCGGCGTCCCGACGAGGACGGTGTAGACGGGCACTCCGCGCCGGCGCGCCTCGGCCGCCGCCTCGGCCGGGTCGATCCGCCCTCCGTCCCGCGCGCCGTCCGAGATGAGCAGGACCGAGCGCGGAACCGGCTCGGCCTGCGGATCGTCGCTCTCCCCGAGCCGCACCGAGAGCAGGACCGCATCGCCGATGGCGGTGCCCTCGCCCGGAGCGAGGGAGTCGAGGGCTTCGGCGACCAGCTCCCGGTCCTCGGTCGGCGGCACACCCACGGCCGCCCGGGTGGCGAAGGAGACGACGCCGACCCGGAAGCGCTCCGGCACGTCCGCCAGGAAGGCCTTGGCCGCCGCCCGGGCAGCGTCGAGGCGCGTCGGCTCCACGTCGGTCGCCTTCATCGACCGCGACACGTCCACGGCGAGGACGATCGTCGCCTCCTCCCGCGGGACGGTCACGGTCGCGTGGGGCCGCGCGACGCCGACGATCATCACCGCCAGCGCGACGAGGAAGAGGGCGGGGGGAAGGTGACGGAGCCGGCCCGGAGCACGGTCGACGACCTCCGGGAGCAGGTCCGGGTTGCCGAACGCCGCCTGCGCCGCGACCCGCCTGCGCTCGTGCCAGGCGGCGAGCACGACGAGGAGCGGGAGGGCCAGGAGCCCGAGCAGGGCCGTGGGCCACTGGAAGCTCATCGCCGTCTCCGGCGCAGGAAGGCGACGAGCGGACGCAGCCAGTCGCCCGAGGTCGAGAGGACGAGGTGGCGGACGCCCGCGCGCGCCAGCTCGCGCGCGACCTGGGCCCGCTCGGCCGCCGCGGCGGCGGCGAAGCGCTCGCGCAGCGCGCGGCTGCGCGTGTCCACGCGCACCTGCCGGCCCGTCTCCGGATCGACGAGCCAGAGCAGGCCGGCATTCGGCAGGACCTGCTCGCGCGGGTCGCGGATCTCGACCGCGACCACGTCGTGCCGCCCGGCGAGGTCGAGCAGGGGGCGGCGCCAGTCGCGCGGGCCGCGGAAGTCGGCGACGACGGCCACGAGCGCTCGCTGCCGAGCGACCCGTGCCGTGCGCGCGAGCGCGTCGGCGAGCGAGCCCGGGCCCGGCTCGGCCAGATCCTCCTCCCGCAGGGCGGCAAGCAGGCCGAGCAGTCCGGTGCGGCCCTGCCGGGGCGGGAGCACGCGCTCCCCAGCGCCTCCGAAGGCGACGAGCCCGAGCCGGTTCCCGCGCCGGGTGGCGAGGTGCCCGAGGGCGAGCGCCACGCCCTCGGCGACGTCCGCCTTGCGCCGGTCGGCGGTGCCGAAGCGCATCGAGGCGGACGCATCCAGGACGAGCCAGGTGACGAGCACGCGCTCGGCCAGGTCGACCCGAACGTGCGGCTCGTTCGTCCGCGCGCTCACATTCCAGTCGATCCGGCGCACGTCGTCGCCGGGGACGTACGGCCGCACCAGCGCCAGCTCCGAGCCGGGCCCGAGCTGCGTGGAGGCGAAGTCGCCGGCGAGCAGCCCCTCCATCCGCCTCCCGATGCTCACGTCGAGCGCGCGCAGGAGCCCCGGGGGGAGCGGCCCCGGGCCCGGGCGGGCCCGAGCCGGCGGCCGCAGCAGCCTGCTCGCCGAGCCCGGCCTCATGCCGCGCTCACGCGGGCGAGATCGAGCTGCGGGGCGGGCACGGCGGCGAGAACCTGGTCGAGGACGGCGTCGGGGCTCACCTCCTCGGCGAGCGCCTGGTAGCTGAGGACGAGCCGATGGCGGAGCGCGTCCCGCGCGAGCGCCTGGAGGTCCTCGACGAGCGCATACTCGCGCCCGCGGATCAGCGCCAGCGCCCGCGCCCCCCGCACCAGGCTGATCGGGCCGCGCGGGCTCGCTCCGAAGGAGAGGTAGGGCGCCAGCTCGGCGAGCCCGTACGCGGCGGGATCGCGGGTGGCGGCGGCGAGGTCGACCGCGTAGCTGACGAGCGCAGGATCGACGTAGACCCCGAAGACCGCGCGCTGGAGCGCTGCGAGCTCCTCGAGCGAGAGCGCCTGCTCCAGCTCCGGCGGCTCGACCAGCTGGCGGTGGACGACGGTCAGCTCCTCGTCGTGGCTCGGGTACCCGATCACGACCTTGAGCAGGAAGCGGTCGAGCTGCGCCTCGGGCAGCGGGTACGTGCCCTCGGACTCGATCGGGTTCTGGGTCGCCATGACGAGGAAGGGCGAGGGGACGGGGTACGTCTCGTGGCCGATCGTCACCTGGCGCTCCTGCATCACCTCGAGGAGCGCCGACTGCACCTTGGCTGGCGCGCGGTTGATCTCGTCGGCGAGCAGGAAGTTGCAGAAGACCGGCCCCAGCTCGGTCTCGAAGGTCCCCTCGCCGGCGCGGTAGATGCGCGTCCCGACGAGGTCCGAGGGCACGAGGTCGGGCGTGAACTGCACGCGCGAGAACGTCCCCCCGAGGACGCCGGCGGTCGTCTTGATGGTCAGCGTCTTCGCCAGCCCGGGGACGCCTTCGATCAGGAGGTGCCCCTGGGCGAGCAGGCAGACGAGCACCCGCTCGAGCATCGCGTCCTGCCCGGCGATCACCCGCCGGATCTCGAAGAGCGCCCGTTCCAGCTGCACGCGCGCCTCCTGCGGATCGGGAACGGCGCGTCCCGGCGACTGCTCGCTCACCTCTGGCCCCCTTTGCTCGCGGCTGGAAGGACATACGTAAGCAGAGAGCGGGAGGGATTTCGGGAGCGCGCCCGTTAAGGCGGCGCTGCGTCCGCAGCCCGGCGGCGAGCGTACGATCGCGGCGATGCCCGCCGTGCCCGCGATCGAGACCTCCGGGCTCTCGAAGACCTACCGCGGCGGCATCCGAGCGCTTCGCGACCTCGACCTTCGCGTCGAGCCGGGCCAGGTGTTCGGCTACCTGGGCCCGAACGGCGCCGGCAAGTCGACCACGATCCGCCTCCTCCTCGGGCTCCTCCTGCCCACAGCCGGGCGCGCCGCGCTGCTCGGCCTGGACGCCCACCGGGAGGGAGTCGAGGCCCGCCGCCGGGTCGGGTACCTCCCCGGCGACCTCCGTCTCCCCGATCGGCCGACCGGGCGGGAGCTGCTCGACTCGCTCGCGCGCCTGCGCGGCTCGGTCGACCCCGCTCTCCGCGACCGCCTCTGCGAGCGCCTGGACGCCGTCCTCGACCGGCCGATCCGCCAGCTCTCGAAGGGCAACCGTCAGAAGCTCGGGCTCGTCCAAGCCCTCATGCACCGCCCCGCCCTCGCCGTCCTCGACGAGCCCACGGTCGCGCTCGACCCGCTCCTCCAGAGCGAGGTGCGCGCGCTCCTGCGGGAGATCGCGGACGAGGGACGGACGGTCTTCCTCTCCTCCCACTCGCTCGACGAGGTGCAGCACGTCGCCGACCGGGTGGGGATCATCCGCGCGGGCCGCCTCGTGGACACGGACTCGGTGGCGGGCCTGCGCCGCCGCTCGCTGCGCCACGTCACCGTCACCTTCGCCGAACCGGTCGACCCGCGCCCCTTCGACGCCCTCGACGGGGTCCGCGTCGTTCGAGCGGACGGGCCCGTGCTGCGCCTCTCGGCGCCCGAGACGGCCATGGGCGCCCTCGTGCGCGAGCTGGCCAGGCATCCGGTCGCCGACCTCGTCTCGCAGCCCGCCGACCTCGAGGAGATCTTCCTCGAGCTATACCGGGAGGGCGGCGACGGCCGCTGAGCTCTTCCGGCGCGGGCTCCGAGAGCGCCGCCGCGCGCTCGCGGGCTGGTGCCTTGGCATCGCCGCCTACGTCGCGCTCGTCTCGGCGATCTTCCCCTCGATCGAGAGCTCGCCGGAGTTCGACCGGCTCGTGCAGAGCTACCCCGATGTGCTCAAGTCGCTGTTCGGGATCGCCGAGGGCGGGAGCATCACCTCGGGCGCCGGCTACCTCGACGTCGAGCTCTTCAGCCTCATGCTCCCCCTGCTCGTGCTCGTGCTCGCGATCGGCTCCGGTGCGCGCACGCTCGCAGGAGAGGAGGACGCGGGCCGGCTCGAGCTCGTGCTCTCCTACCCCGTCCGGCGGCGGGACGCCGTCCTCGCCATGGGGCTCGCCGTCGCCTGCGAGGTCGCCGCCGCGTGCGCCGCCGCCGGGGCGGCGCTCCTCGTCCTCGACCCGCTCGTCGGCTTCGAGCTTCCGCTCGGACGTCTTGCCGCTGCCGTCGGCGCGCTCGGCGTGCTGGGGCTTTTCCACGGCTGGCTCGCGCTCGGCGTCGGCGCGGCCGTTCCCAGCCGCGCGCTCGCGCTCGCGGTCCCCGCCGGCCTCGCAGCCGCCGCCTACCTCGTCTCCGGGCTGCACGAGCTGGCGGGCTGGCTCGACCCCTTCCGGCTCCTCTCGCCCTTCTGGCTCGTCGGCTCCTCGCCGCTCCAGCGGGGAGTGGACGGGGCGGGCGTCCTCGCCGTCGCGATCACGGCGCTGGTCGCCCTCGCCGCCGGCGCGCTCCTCGTCGAGCGCCGCGACCTGACGGCGCCCTGAGCTGAATCGAGGCCGCGCTCAGGCGGCCGAGCGGCCCGTCTGCGAACCCGCGCTTGGGGGCACGTCCAGCCCCGCCAGCTCGTACGGGTCCAGGGTCTCGAAGGCGTCCACGATCCGCGGATCGAACTGGACGCCGGCCAGCCGGCGGATCTCCGCGACGGCGTCCTCGACCGGCCAGGCAGGCTTGTACGGCCGCCGGTGGGTGAGCGCGTCGAAGACGTCGGCGAGCGCGACGATGCGCGCACGCAGCGGGATCTCCTCCCTGCGCAGGCCGGCCGGATAGCCGCTCCCATCCCACCACTCGTGGTGGCAGAGCGCGATCTCCTCGGCCGCGCGCAGGACCTGCGAGGAGCTCCCGGCGAGGATCTTCGCCCCGGCGGCCGCGTGCCGGCGCATGTGCTCGTGCTCGTCCGGGGAGAGCTTGCCCGGCTTCAGGAGCACCGTGTCGGAGACCGCGAGCTTGCCGATGTCGTGGAGCGGAGCCGCCTCCCGGAGCACCCCCACCTCGTCGGCGGGGAGCCCGAGCGTCTCCGCGAGTCGCGCGGCCGCCCGGCCGATCCGCTCCGTGTGCTCGTACGTCTCGTCGTCGCGGTACTCCGCCGCCAGCGCCAGCCGGCGCAGCATCTCGCCCCGCGCCTCCTCCAGCTCCGCGCTGCGCTGGGTCAGCTCCTTCGTCCGCTCGCGCACCGCCTGCTCGAGCCGCTCCTGGTACTCGCTCGTCAGCTGCTCCAGCTCCTTGCGCTCGGTCACGTCGCGGGCGACGGCGATGAGCGTACGGCCGTCGGGGTCGGGGCGCGACCTCCACTCGAGCCACCGGTACCCGCCGCTCTTCGTCCGGTAGCGGTTCTGGAAGTCGAGCACCTCGCGTCCCTGCTCGGTCTGCTCGGCGAGCGCAGCCAGGGTCGGCTCCCGGTCCTCGGGGTGCACGAAGTCGAGGAACGGGTGGGCGAGCAGCTCCTCGGCGCTGAAGCCGAGCGTCCGGGTGAAGGCGGGGTTGACGTCGGTGAAGAAGCCCTCGAAGCTCGCGGTCGCGATCAGGTCGAGCGACAGCTCGTGATGATGGGCGGCCGCGCGCACGAGCGCGTTGCGGGAGTCGATGACCCAGCCGAGCACGGCTCCGACGACGAGGTACGCGAGCACCCGCGCCGAGAGCCAGCCCGCGCCTCCGGGAGCGCCTTGCTCCAGCCACCAGAGCGCCGCCAGCGCCGACGCCAACGCGCCCATCCCCACTCCCCCGCGTAGCCCGTAGCTCACCGCCGCGAGTGCCAGCGGCACGATCAGGAGCAGGAGGGGTGCGTCCTCGTAGCGGTCGACCAGGAGCGCCACGCTCGCGAGCACGAGCGCGAGCGCGGCCGCGGCGACCGCGAGCGCCGCTCGGCCGCGCGCCGTCTCGGGCCCCCAGCGCCGGAGAGTTGACATCTGCTGTCGGGTATCGGCCGCGCCTGCGCGCCGCTTGAGCCCCCCGACGGCGTCTCTCTAGCGTCCGTGTCCGGGTAGGTCGCCCGGATCGGTCGTGGAGACGAGCCGCCACGAGTCCCACGTGATCTTGAAGATGACCAGCGTGATCAGGAGCCCGACGAGGGGATCGGCGACGGGCACGCCGAGGGCGACACCCGCGGCGCTGGCGACCACGCCCAGAGAGACGAAACCGTCCGTGCGCGCGTGGTTGCCGTCCGCGATCAGCGCCGGGCTCGCGAGCCGGCGCCCGGCGCGGAGCCGCACCTGCGCGGCCAGCTCGTTGCCGGCGAAGCCGACGACACCGGCCGCCGCGAGCGCCCACAGGTACCCCGGCGCCTCGGGGTGCAGGAAGCGCTGCACCGTCTCGTACAGCGCGACGCAGGCCGAGACGAAGATCGCGAGCACGACCGCGAGCCCGGCCAGCTTCTCCCCCCGGAAGCTCCGGAGGAAGAACGCCACCCCGAGCGGGACCGCGGTGAGCGCGTCGCCGACGTTGTGGACGAGGTCGGCGAGGAGCGCGACGGAGCCGGAGAAGGCGAAGATCGCGAGCTGGACGGCGGCGGCGAGGCCGAGGATCCCCAGGCTGAGCCCGACCGCCTTCACGCCCTCCCGGGAGCGGACGAGGGAACGGTCGACCAGGCCGTGCGAGTGGCCGCTCGGGCCATCGTGGCCGTGCGGATGCGCGTGCCGGTCGAGGACGGGAGCCGACCGCAGCAGGGCGAGGCGGAGGTGGCGGTGCGGCCCCGAGTGCGCGTGGCTGTGCACCCAGGACCCGTGCCGATGCGCGGCAGCGCCCGACGTCACGTGGTGGAGCGTACTCGCGGAGGCGCCCGCAGGGCGGAGCTAGGCGACGCCCACGAGCTCCCTGGTCGCGGTTCCGCCGCCGGCTGCCAGCGGCGGCAGCACGCACGACGCGTCGCGTGTTCGCTTCGCCAGGTAGAGGGCTTCGTCGGCTCGGGCGAACGTTTGCTCCCACGTCGTCCAGTCGGCGAGCAGCGTGGCCCCGAGCGAGATCGTCACCGAGACCTCCACCCCTGCGAGAGCGAGCGGATCGTCCCCGACCGACCGGCGGATCCGCTCGCAGAGGCTCTCCAGCTCCGCGAGCGTGCCGATCCCGGGCACGAGCACGCACAGCTCGTCGCCGCCCCACCGCGCGAGCGCGCTGCCCGGCCTGAGGGTGGCTTCGATGCGCTTGACCACGGACCGCAGAACCTGATCGCCGCCCAGGTGGCCCTGGCGCGCGTTCAGCTCGCCGAAGCGATCCAGGTCGCAGATGATCAGCCCGGAGCGGCGCTCCCCGCGCAGAACGCGCGCCTGCTCTCTCGCGAACGCCTCCTCGAAGGCCGCGCGCGTGAGCGCGCCGGTCAGGGGGTCGATCAGGCGCGCGCGCCGCTCTCGCTCCGCGAGCGCACGCTCGGTCGTGATCCCCCAGGCGCCGAAGACGGCGACGGCGAGCCCCGAGAGGACGGCGAGCGAGCTCACGCCGGGTGCCGACGCGAAGGTGCTCGCGAGCAGGTAGACGAGCGGCGCCGAGACGGTGACCTCGACCACGTCGAGGCCGAGCGCCCGCCCGAGCCGGCCTGCGTTCCAGCTTCCGCGGTCGAGCATGACCAGGGAGAGCCCGAAGGCGCTCAGGGCGAGGTACGCGAGCGCGGCTGCGGCTGCGGCCGCGGCGAGAGGCACATGCCCTGCGCCCCACGCCTCCCCGGCAAGGCCGGCGGCGAAGCCCTGGAGCATGGCCAGACCCGCGTAGGCGCTCCGCCGCCGCCAGACCGCGTTGACGTCGCCGAGCCCGGAGCCGACGCCGGCCAGGACGCCGGCGAGGGGGCCGCCGACGAGGCCTGCGAGCACCACCGTGGGCCCCTCGAAGGTGAAGAACGTGCGGGCATCGACCGGGACCGGCAGGAGCCCGTAGGCGGCGCAGATGAGCGGCAGGACGATCAGCGTCCACCCGTTCGGCTCCAGGGTCGGCGCGGGCCCGGCCGCGAACCAGGCCGCGAGCGCGCCGAGCGCCAGCAGCGGGAACCCGAGCGCGACGTGCGTCCCCGCGCGCGCGTCGGGGCGCGCGGCGAGGCGCGCGTCCGGGTCGCGTTCGGATGGCCGCAGCGGCGAGATCATCGTCCGAGGACAGCGTGCCTGCCCCGTGCGCTCGGCGGTATCCCCCCACCGAGGGACTCCCGCCGGCAACCGGATGGTGACCACCTCCCGGGTCGCTCGCTCAGGAGGCCGGTGGAAGCGCCACAGCGAGCCGGGCGGCGATGAACGCCGTCGCCTGCGGATTCCCTACGGTGGCAGCGCGATCCCGGCAACGAGATCTCCGGGCCGGTGACGAGCACGTCGGCGATCGCGAAGGCACGCAGGAAGACACCCCGGTCGGCTCCGTTTCACTGACGTGCGGGGAGAGTGGAGGCGGCGGGATCGAACCAGCCCAGGACTCCCGCCGACGCGTCAGCGGCCGTGAACGAGCGTCACGCGGCGAGCGATCCTGGTCCAGGAGTCGTCGCCGGTGAGCACCCTGTCTGCGCCGACCTCGTCCGCCGTCGCGAGGACGAGCGCGTCCGGGAGGCGAACGCCCTTCGATCCGCCGCGAAGACGCGCCGCCGCTCGGGCGATCGCCGGAGTGATCGGCGCGATGCGGATGGCGAAGTCCGCGAGGAACGCCTCGACCGCGGCGACTGCTCGAGCTCCCTTGCGGTATGGCCCGACCAGGATCTCGGCGTAGACGGAAGCCGGTACGACCAACTCGTCGTGTTGGTGTTCGGTCAACGCGCTCACGGCCGCCTCGTGCAGCGGATCGTCCGGGTCGAGGAACCCGATGACGACCGACGCGTCGAGGACGACTAGCGCCACTCGTCGCGCAGACGGTCGAGCTCGCCGGGCTCGTAGACGCCGCGGAGCTTGCCGGCGTGCCGCTCGACGATGTTGACGTCGCGCTCGAGCACGAGGCGCCCTCTGCCTGCCGCGACGACGCGAACTTCGTCGCCCGGCTTGAGACCGGCTTCCTCGAGGGCCTGCACGGGAATCGTGGCCTGATGCTTGGCGCTGATCCGCGTGAAGCCACGCCGCCTTTTCTTTACTTCCTTCATGGAAAGTAAAGGTACAGGTGAAGGCAAGGAGGCGTCAAGAGATGTCGATTCCGAGGGAGGTGGAGGCGGCGGGAATCGAACCCGCGTCCGCGGCCGCACCGGACAGAGCGTCTACGAACGTAGTCCGCGCTTGCTCTCACCCACCGGCCGGTTCGCGGACGACCCACCGGCGGGCCAGCCATCCTGCGCTGTCGCGCTCCGGGCGATTGGCTCTCCCTCGGCGCCGAGCCCGATCGTTGGCGCCGGCTCCCGGGCCTCGGGCCCAACCCGGGTCGGCGTCGCCTGACCTAGCTTCGACTAGGCGGCGAGTGCGAGATCGTTCTTCGCACTTGCGTTGGTGCCGGTTGATTTACGAGGCCAACCGGCGACCTCGGCTCGCAGCTCTGCCGGAGAACCGACCACGTCGAGACCTGGTCGCCCCCGTATGTGTGTTCAAGGTTCCAGGATAGCTGCCGATAGGCAGGGTGGGCCCGGCGGCGGCGAGCTTCGGAAGCCGGGTCCGAACGAGGCACCCGATAGCGGACGAAAGGGCGACTGTGGCGCTGATGATGGAGGAGCGGTACGACGACCTCGCGACGCTCCGCGAGCGCGCGAAGGCCGAGGTCGGCAAGGTCGTGGTCGGCCAGGATCGGACTGTCGAGCTGCTCCTGATCGCCGCCATCGCGCACGGCCACGTCCTGCTCGAGGGGCCGCCGGGGAGCGCGAAGACGCTCCTCGGGCGGGCCGTCGCGCACATGCTGGGCGCGACCTTCAAGCGGATCCAGTTCACCCCCGACACCATGCCCGCGGAGCTGAACGGGGTGAACACGATCAAGGGCGGCGAGCACGTGTTCCTGCCGGGCGCCGTCTTCACGAACGTCCTCCTCGCCGACGAGATCAACCGCACGCCCCCGCGGACGCAGTCGGCGCTCTTCGAGCCGATGCAGGAGCGCCAGGTCACGATCGACGGCAAGATCCACCGGCTCCCCGATCCCTTCCTCGTGATCGCGACGCAGAACCCCTACGAGCACGAGGGCGTCTTCCCCCTGCCGGAGTCGCAGCTCGACCGCTTCCTGTTCAAGATCGAGCTCGACTACGCGAGCCCCGAGAGCGAGCTCGCGATGCTCAACCTCCCGCACAACGGGATCGCGCCCGACATGCTGGGCGAGGTTCGCCCTCTGCTCGGCGTCGTCGGCCTCGACAAGGCACGCCAGGAGCTGGAGGCGACCGAGGTGCCGGACTCGGTCGCGCGCTACATCGTCGCCCTCGGCCGGCGCACGCGCGAGCTGCCGGGCGTCCAGCTCGGGGTCAGCTCGCGGGCGATGATCCACCTGCTGAGCGCCGCCAAGGCCAACGCCCGCCTCGACGGACGCGCGGCCGTGACGGTCGACGACGTCCGCGAGATGGCGCCGTACGTGCTCCGCCACCGCCTGATGGTGTCGGAGGGTATGACCCCGGAGGAGGCGCTCGAGGCCGCTCTCGGCTCCGTGCCCATGCCTGTGCCGGCGCCTGCGCCGGCGGCGGTCCCGCCTCCCTCCGCAACGCAGGCCCCCTGATCTCTCCCCCGTGCCGGCGCGGTTGACGCGCGGGCCGCGAGCGCCGATAGTGAAGGAGGGGTCCGGTCGCGCTACGCTCTCCGGGCAGAGTCGGGACCGAAGGGGGAGGACGGCATGGCATTGCTGGTGGAGGCGCCGTACGACAGCCTCATCGGCCTGCGCGAGCGGGCCAAGCGCGAGGTCGCGAAGGTCGTGCTCGGGCAGGAGCGGGCGGTGGAGCTGCTGCTCGTGGCCGCGCTCGCCCGCGGGCACGTGCTGCTCGAGGGGCCGCCCGGGAGCGCGAAGACGCTCCTCGGCCGCGCGGTCGCACACATGCTGGGCGCGAGCTTCAAGCGCATCCAGTTCACCCCGGACACGACTCCCGGCGAGCTGACCGGGACCACCGCCGTGCGCGGAGGCGAGCCCGTCTTCCTCCCGGGGGTCGTCTTCACGAACGTCCTCCTCGCCGACGAGATCAACCGCACGCCGCCGCGGACGCAGGCCGCGCTGCTCGAGGCGATGCAGGAGCGCCAGGTCACGGTCGAGGGGAAGGGCCACCGGCTGCCCGACCCCTTCCTCGTGATCGCGACCCAGAATCCGTACGAGCAGCAGGACGTGTTCCCGCTGCCGGAGTCGCAGCTCGATCGCTTCCTCTTCAAGATCACGCTCGACTACGCCGACCCCGAGGCCGAGTACCGGATGCTCGACCTACCCCACAAAGGCGTCGCCCCGGACATGCTCGGAGAGGTACGCCCGCTGCTGGGCGTGGTCGGACTCGACCGGGCGCGCCAGGAGCTGGACTCGACCGCGCTTCCGGAGGAGGTCGGCCGCTACCTCGTGGCGCTGGCGCGGGCGACGCGCGAGCTGCCCGGAGTCGAGCTGGGCGCCAGCTCTCGCGCGATCATCCACCTCGCGGGCGCGGCGAAGGCGAACGCGCGCCTGAACGGCCGCGACTACGTGACGCCGGCCGACATCCAGGAGATGGCGCCGTACGTCCTCCACCACCGGCTCATCGTCCGGGAGGGCACGAGCCAGGAGGAGGCGCTCGCGAGCGCCCTCCGGCAGGTGCCCGCGCCCGAGCCGGTGCGCCCCTTCGAGCTCGTGTAGCCGAGCCCGGGGCCGCCCCACCGCAGGGAGCGGCCCCGGAGCCTCGCTCGCCTCAGCGCGCCGTCGCCCGCTCGAGCGCGCGCCGGGCGAGGACCTGCGTCAGGTGCCGGCGGAACTCGGCGCTCGCGGCGAGATCGGAGGGCGGCTCGGTCCCCTCCGGCGCGAGCGCCGCCGCCTCCTCGAGCGAGGCGCCCCCGGCGAGCGCCGACTCGGCCGCAGGCGCGCGGAGCGGCGTCGGGCCCATGTTGGTGAGTCCGAGCGACGCCCTCGCGATCCCGCCGTTCGAGCGCTCGACGACCGCTGCCACCGCCACCGTCGCCCAGTCCTGCGCGCGCCGCGAGAGCTTCTCGTACGCCCAGCCCGTGTTCTCCCCGAGCTTCGGGACCCGGATCTCGACCAGCATCTCCCCCGGCCCGAGAGCCGTCTGGAAGACGCCGGTGAAGAACTGCGCGGCGGGGACCGTCCGCTCCCCGCCAGGCCCGCGGACGACGAGCTGCGCGTCGAGCGCGAGCACCACCGCCGGAAGGTCGGAGGCCGGGTCGCCGTGGGCGAGCGAGCCCCCGATCGTGCCGCGGTGCCGCACTTGGGGGTCGCCGACCTGGCCCGCCGCGTGCGCGACGATCCCGCAGCGCTCGCGCAGCAGGGACGCGTCGCACACGTCCTTGTGCCTGGTCAGGGCCCCGATCGCGACGTGGTCGCCGCCGTCGCGGACGTAGCGCAGCTCGTCGAGCCGCCCCACGTCCACGAGCAGGGAGGGGCGGGCGAGCCGCAGCTTCATCGCCGGCAGGAGCGAGTGCCCTCCTGCGAGCAGCTTCGCGTCCTCCCGCCCGCCGAGGAGCTCGAGCGCGTGCTCGACGCTCCCGGCGACCTCGTAGTCGAACCTCGCGGGAATCATCGCCTCGCCTCCTGGATCGCGCGCCAGACACGCTCCGGCGTGGCCGGCAGCTGGATGTCGGTGACGCCGAGGTGGGAGAGCGCATCGACCACGGCGTTGATCACCGCCGGCGCGGCCGCGATCGTGCCCGTCTCCCCCACGCCCTTCACGCCGAGCGGGTTGTCCGCCCTCGTCTCGATCCGGTCCGTCTCGTAGGAGGGCAGCTCCGCCGCCGACGGCACCAGGTAGGTGGCCATGGTCGTCGTCTGCAGGTTGGCACCCTCGTCGTAGACCGCCTCCTCGAAGAGCGCGGCGGCGATGCCCTGCGTGACCCCGCCGTGCACCTGCCCGTCGATCACCATCGGGTTGATCGGCGCGCCCACGTCGTCGACGGCGACGTAGCGGACGAGCCGCGTGTCCCCGGTCTCCGTGTCCACCTCGACCACGGCCGCGTGCGCGCCGGCGGGCCAGGAGAAGTTGGCCGGGTCGTAGACGGCCGTCTCCTCGAGCCCCGGCTCCATCCCGTCGGGGAGGTTGTGCGCCGCGTGCGCAGCGAAGGCCACCTCCTTGATCCCCATGGAGCGGTCCGGCGAGCCCTTCACGGAGAAGGTCCCGTTCGCGAACTCGAGGTCGTCCTCGGACACCTCGAGCTGGTGCGCGACGATCCGGCGCGCCTTCGCGATCACCTTCTCGCTCGCGTGCCAGAGCGCGACCCCGCCGACCGCGAGCGAGCGGCTCCCGTAGGTATCCATGCCGAGCTGGGAGACGGCGGTGTCCCCGTGCAGGATCTCGACGTCGTCCACGTCCACACCCAGGCGGTCGGCGACGATCTGGGCGAACGTCGTCTCGTGCCCCTGGCCGTGCGGCGAGGTGCCGATCACGACCTGCACCGAGCCGAGCGGCTGGAAGCGGATCGTGGCCGCGTCCCAGCCGCCCACCGCGTAGCGGATGGCGCCCAGGATGCGCGAGGGCGCGAGGCCGCACATCTCGTTGTAGGTCGAGAAGCCCACTCCGAGCTGCTTCGCGTCCCCGCGGGCGCGCCGCTCCGCCTGCTCGGCCCGGAGCGCGTCCAGGTCGAGCAGCTCGAGCAGCCGGTCGAGCGAGGCGTGGTAGTCGCCGGAGTCGATCGTCAGGCCCGAGGCCATCGTGTAGGGGAACTCGCCGATGAGGTTCTTGCGCCGGAGTTCCACCGGGTCCATCCCCAGCTCGCGCGCGAGCGCGTCCATCGTCCGCTCGAGGACGTAGGTCGCCTCGGGCCGGCCGGCGCCGCGGTAGGCGTCGGTCGGCGTCGTGTTCGTGAAGACGCCGGTGAAGGTGACGCTGTAGCTCGGGATGGCGTAGGGACCGGAGTAGATCCAGGCGCCGAGGAGCGGGATCCCCGGCGTCACGAGCTGGAGGTAGGCGCCCATGGCGCAGGTGGCCACCGACTTGACCGCGGTGATCTTCCCGTCCCTGGTCGCGGCGAAGGTCAGCTCGTGCACGACGTCGCGGCCGTGGATGGTGGCGACGTAGTTCTCCGAGCGCTCCTCCGTCCACTTCACCGGCCGGCCCAGCCTGCGCGCGAGCGCGACCGCGAGCGCCTCCTCGGCGTAGACGTCGAGCTTCGAGCCGAAGCCGCCGCCCACGTCGGGTGCGATCACGCGGATCTTCGCCTCGGGGATCCCGAGCACGAGCTGGAGAGCGAAGCGCAGGATGTGGGGCACCTGCGTCGCCGACCAGACGGTGACGTCCCCGGCCGGCCCGGCCTGCGCGAGCACGGCCCGAGGCTCGATCGCGTTCGGGATCAGGCGCGGCTGGCGGTAGCGGCGGGTGACGACGACGTCCGCCGCCGCGAGCGCGGCCTCGACCTCGCCCGACTCCAGCTTCCAGACGTAGCACTCGTTCGTGCCCAGGTCGGCGTGCACGAGCGGCGCGCCGTCGGCGAGCGCCTGCTCCACGTCGGCGACCGCCGGGAGCGGCTCGTAGTCGACCTCGACCAGCTCGGCCGCGTCCTTGGCCAGCGCCCGGCTCTCGGCGACGACGACGGCGACGCCGTCCCCCTGGTAGCGGGCCTCGTCCACCGCAAGCGGGAAGTGCGGTGGCATCTTGATGTCCTCGGTCACCGGCCACGCGCAGGGAAGCGGCGAGGCCCAGTCGCCGGCGAGGTCGGCGCCCGAGAAGGCCGCGACCACGCCCTCGGCGGCGCGAGCAGCCTCCAGGTTCACGCTCCTGATCCGCGCGTGCGGGTAGGGGCTGCGGACGACGGCCAGGTAGACCGTTCCGGGCAGCGTCAGGTTGTCGACGTACGTGCCCCGGCCCTGGAGCAGGGCCAGGTCCTCCTTGCGCTTGACGGGGGTCCCGACGGCGGCCATCTAGCTCACCCCCGCGGCGGCCGCGACCGCCTTGACGATGTTGTGGTAGCCCGTGCAGCGGCAGAGGTTGCCTTCGAGCCCCAGGCGGATGGCGTCCTCGTCGGTCGCCTCTCCGCTGGAGATCAGGCTCACCGCCGCCAGCACCATCCCCGGCGTGCAGTAGCCGCACTGGAGCGCGTGGTGGTCGTGGAACGCCTGCTGGACGGGATGCAGCTCGCCATCCCGGGCAAGCCCCTCGATCGTCGTGATCTCGAGCCCGTCCGCTTGGACGCCGAGCATGGTGCACGACTTCACCGACTCGCCGTTCACGAGCACCGTGCAGGCGCCGCAGGACGAGGTGTCGCAGCCGACGTTCGTCCCGGTGAGCCCGAGCCGCTCGCGCAGGACGGAGACGAGCAGCTCGGGGGGCTCGAGGTCGAGCTCGTGGCGCACGCCGTTCACGGTCAACGCTACGTGGCGCAACGCATCCTCCTCTCCTCGTAGAGGCCGAAGCCGAGCCTAACGCGCGGCGCGCCCGCTGTGCAACCGGGGAGCGGGACGCAACAGGTGGTCAGGACGCAACAGGGGGTCAGGTCTCGTTTGTTGCACCAAGACGCAACAGGGGGTCAGGTCTCGTTTGTTGCACCAGTGCAACAAACGAGACCTGACCCCCTTGTTGCAGACCCCCCCTTGTTGCACAGGCAGCTCAGCGACGGCGCTTGAGCGCGCGCTCGATCTGGCGCTGCACGTCGCGCTCGGCGATGAGCCGGCGCTTGTCGGCGCGCTCGCGGCCGCGGGCGAGCGCGAGCTCGACCTTCACCTTGCCGTCCTTCAGGTACATCCGCGTGGGCACGAGGGTGAGGCCCTTCTCGCGCACCTTGCCGGCCAGGGAGTCGAGCTCGCGCCGGTGGAGGAGGAGCTTGCGGTCGCGCTCGGGCGCGTGCCCGAACGACCCCGAGCCGGGGTGCTCGGCGATCGAGGCCCCCACGAGCCAGGCCTCACCGCCCCGCAGGTCGGCGTAGGCCTGCCCCAGCTGCACCTTGCCCGCGCGCGCGGACTTCACCTCGCTTCCCGTCAGGACGATGCCCGCCTCGAACCGCTCGAGCAGCTCGTAGTCGCGCCGCGCGCGGCGGTTCTCCGCGATCGGCTGCGTCCCTCGCTCGCCGGCCACACGCTAGCCCGCGAGCCGGCGCGCGAGCTCGCGCAACATGGCGAGCGCGAGCGAGGGCTCGCTCTCGATGAGCGCGAGGGCATCCTCGCGCGGGATGCTCAGGCAGCGGACGTCGGTCGCGGCGCGAACGCGGGCGACGCGAGTCGCCCCCGGGACGAGGAGTGCGACCTCGCCGAAGTAGCTCCCCAGGCCCAGCTCGGTGTGCCAGCCGCCCCGCATCTCCACGCTGACCTGCCCCTCGAGAACGACGTACATGCCCGACCCGGGATCGCCCGGCAGCGCCAGCACCTGCCCAGCACCGCACTCGAGCTCGCCGGCTCGTGCGGCGAGGCGCTCCAGACAGGCGTCGCTGAGGCCGGAGAAGAGGGGCAGCGCGCGCAGCTCGTCGGGGGTCACCCGGGCTTCATATCAGGACCGGCGCGCGATCCCCGCGCAGCGGTCGCAGAGCGGGAACCAGGGCGGGCAGGAGCGGCCGCAGGAGCGGCAGCGGCCGATCGTCGGCGACTCCACCTCCACGCGCAGGCGGGCGACCACGCGCTGCGCGGAGGCCTCCTCGAGCGCGGCCGCCCGCTCGATCGTGACCCCGCCCACGCCGGGGTACTGGAGCGCGAACCAGCGGAGGAGGCTCGCCTCGCGCCCGGCCTGCTCGGCGTCCTCGAGCGAGGCGTCGCGCAGGCGCGCGGTGTCGAGCAGGAACGCCAGGTGGGGCCGTGCCACACGATCGCCGGCGATGGCGAGCGCGAGCGTGGCGAGCAGCTCGAGGAGGTCCTCGTCGGCGGGCGCGTTGACGAGCTTCCAGGTGTCCGCAAGCGAGAGCCGCCGCCCTCGCGCCGCCAGCCGGCGCTGGACCGCGTCCAGGCGCATGCGCAGGGGCTGGAGCGACTCGACCGCGAGCCAGCCCTCGTGCGCCCACTCGCGCAACGCCACGCGGTGCCAGGCAACGAGCGCCGCGTCCAGGTCGGCCGGATCGTCCACGCCCAAGTCGGAGAGGCGCGGGCGAATGCGCGCCTCCTCCACGCGCCGGTAGCCCCGGTGCCCACCGTCCAAGAGCACGTGGGGCTCGAGCGCCGCCTCGACCAGCTCGGGATCGGGGTCGCCCCAGCCGAGCCCGGTCAGCACGCCTACGTGCCCGCGCTCGACGAGGCCGAAGCGGCCGGCCCGGCCGGCGATCTGAGCCAGCTCCCAGGGGTAGAGGGGGCGGCGCGCCTCGCCGTCGAACTTCGTCGTCTCGGCGAAGAGGAGGGTCTCGCAGGGGAGGTTGACCCCGTGCCCGAGCACGTCGGTGGCCACGCACACGTCGGCCGCGCCGGAGAGGAAGCGCTCGATCTCCTCCCGGCGCGAGGCGAGCGGCATGGCGCCGTAGAGGACGGCCACGCGGCCCGGGCGCAACCGGTTCACCTCCCCGGCGAGCGCGAGCACGGCCCGGCGGCTGAAGGCGACGACGACGGTGCCCGGCTCGAGCGAGGGCAGCGTCCGTTCGCCGATCCACTCGAGCGGCACCTTCCGCTCGAACACCTTGATCTCCGCCTGCGGGAACGCGCGCTCCACCAGGGGCAGCGCGTCGAGCGCGCCGAGCAGGAGGATCTCACGGTACTCGCCCGCCAGCAGGAGCCGCGTCCAGGCCGAGCCCCGCTCTTCGTCGTCGGCCCAGTGGATCTCGTCCAGGACGAGCAGCTCGCCCGACTCCGGAGCCATCTCGGCCGTACAGCAGAGGACGGGAGCGAGCTCGTCGACGCGCTCCTCGCCGGTGACGAGCCCGACTGCGTGCTCGCCGAGCCGAGCGGAGAGGCGCCGGTGCGCCTCCTGGGCGAGCATGCGCAGCGGCCCCGCGTAGACGCCGGCGCCGCGCCCGGCGAGCTCCTCGAGCGCGGCGTGCGTCTTGCCCGAGTTCGTCGGCCCGAGATGGGCGACGACGCGCTCGGGCTGCGTCCGGCGCTGCGGGAGGGTGATCGCGATCCGCCGCTCGGCGTGGCGTAGCGCCTGCGACAAGCGGCGGGCAGCCCGCTCGGAGCGGCTCGGCCGCTTCTGCCGTCCCCCGGGAGGTCGCCGGCTGCCCATCAGAGAACCGTAGCCGCCCACCCCTGGGCCAAGTGACCAAGTGACAAAATGTCACTTGGCCTCCGTCATCCTGGTGATCGAGTCCGCAGAAACGGGGGGTCAGGCCCGCGGGAGCAGGGTCGGGTCCGCAGGAACGGAGTCAGACCCGCAGAAACGGGGGGTCAAGCCCGCGGGAGCAGGGTCGGGTCCGCAGGAACGGGGGGTCAGACCCGCACGAACGGGGTCAGAGCCGCAGGAACGGGGTCAGGCCCGCACGAACGGGGTCAGGCCCGCGGGAGGGGGCGAGTCGGCGAGGAACGGGTGAGATCCGCGGGCTGGGTCAGAGCTGCAGGATCCTGTCAACCCGCGGGAACAGGGTCGGGCCCACAGGAGGAGGCCAGATCCGCGGGAACGGGGTCGGGTCCGCAGGCCGGGTCAGATCCGCAGGAAGCGGCGCAGCGTGAGGCCCGAGCCGAGGGCGCCGATGCCGAGCCCGAGCGCGACCAGGATCGCGGCCGTCCAGGTGAAGGCGAGCGCGCGGACGTCGGGGTCGTCCTGCAGGTGGCCGAGCACCGCGGGAATCGCCACCTCACGACCGAGGAAGAGGAGGAGGACGGCGGCGAAGGACCCGGCGAGCCCGGTGAGCAGGCCCTCGAGCATGAAGGGGCCGCGGACGAACCAGTTGCTCGCGCCGACGAGCTTCATCACCTCGATCTCCCGCCGGCGGGCGAAGATCGAGAGCCGGATCGTGTTCGCGATCAGGATCGTCGACGCAGCGAGGAGCACGAGCACCGCGATCAGGAACACCACCTGGATGGCGCGCGCGACTTGGAGGATGCGCTTCGAGACCTCCTTGCCCCAGCGGACCTGCTCGACGGCGGGAAGCTTGGCCTCCTGGATCGCCCGCGCGATCGCCTCCGTGTCCTCGCCGCGCCGGGGAACGACGTCGAAGGACGCGGGCAGCGGGTTGGAGGCGAGGTTCGCGGTCAGCTCCGGCGCCTTCTTGCGCATGATCGCGAGCGCCTGCTCCTTGGAGATGTAGGTGATGCCGCCCTCCTTGACGCGCGGGTCCGACTCGAGCCGGATGCGCAGCTCGTTGACCTGCTTGGGCGTGGCCGCGTCCTTGATGAAGACGTGCACGGCCAGCTCGCGCTTCTTGTCGTTCGACCAGGAAACGAGCCAGGTGCCGAGACCGATGAAGACGCCGATCAGGAACATCCCGATCAGCACGGACACGGCAGAGGCGACGGTCGTCGAGACGTTCGCTCCGATCGAGCGGAGCGCCTCGACGAAGACGAGCCGGGTCCTGCTCACGCCTCCGTGTACCCCCCGCGCCGCTCGTCGCGGACGAGCCGGCCGTCCTCGAGCGCGATCACCCGCTTGCGCATCTTGTCCACCATCTCGCGGTCGTGCGTGACCATGAGGATGGTCGTCCCGGTCCGGTTGATCCGATAGAGGAGCTGCATGATCCCGACCGACGTGTCCGGGTCGAGGTTGCCGGTGGGCTCGTCGCAGAGGAGCAACGGCGGGTGGTTGACGAAGGCACGGGCGATCGACACGCGCTGCTGCTCGCCGCCCGACAGCTCCTCCGGGCGCGAGTTCATCTTGTGGGCCAGCCCGACGAGGTTCAGCACCTCCGGGACCTTCCGCCGGATCTGCGCGCTCGACTCGCCCTGCACGCGCAGCGCGTACGCGATGTTCTCGGCCGCCGTGCGGTTGGGAAGGAGCTTGAAGTCCTGGAAGACGCAGCCCAGGTTGCGACGCAGGAGCGGGACCTTCGAGCGCTTGAGCCGGCCGAGGTCGCGGCCCCCGACCAGGATCCTGCCGGCGGTCGGCTCGATCTCCTTGAGCAGGAGCCGGACGATGGTCGACTTGCCAGAGCCGGAGGCGCCCACGACGAAGACGAACTCGCCCTTGTCGATCGTGAACGAGACGCCGTCGAGCGCGACCACGCCCGGCTCGTACACCTTCCGCACGTCCTCGAAGACGATCATCGTCGAGCCGCCCGGCTCCGCGGCCACGGGCGCCGCCACGGCCTCGGCGATGGGTTCGGGCTCGGCGAGAGCCGTCGTCGTCTCGGTCTCTGTCACGTCGTCCAGCACCGGGCGGAAAGCGACGCAGCCGGGGTCGGCTGCTCCGGTTCGTGGGAAGCGCGGATTCTAGCTGACCCGGCCATCGACCTCCTACACCACCTTCCCCGCTGCCTTGGCGAGCAGGTACGCGCGCACGAACCCGTCCAGGTCGCCGTCGAGCACGGCCTGGGCGTTCCCGGCCTCGTAACCGGTGCGGTGGTCCTTGACGAGCTGGTACGGGTGCAGCACGTAGGAGCGGATTTGACTCCCGAAGCCGATGTCCTGCGCGGCGCCGCGCTCCTTGGCCAGCTCGGCCTCCCGGCGCTCCTCCTCCAGCTCCGCGAGCCGGGACCGGAGGATGCGCAGGGCGGTCTGCTTGTTCGAGGCCTGCGAGCGCTCGTTCTGACACTGGGCGACGATCCCCGTCGGCAGGTGGGTGATGCGGACGGCGGAGTCGGTCTTGTTGACGTGCTGCCCTCCTGCCCCGCTCGCGCGGTAGGTGTCGATGCGCAGGTCGGCCTCGTCGATCTCGACGGGGGCGTCCTCGGGCAGGAGCGGGGCCACGACGACCTGCGCGAAGGCCGTGTGCCGGCGGTGGGCGGCGTCGAAGGGGGAGAGCCGCACGAGCCGGTGCACGCCGCGCTCGGCCTTGAGCGTTCCGTACGCGTTCTCGCCCCGGACGGCGACGGTCGCCGACTTCAGGCCCGCCTCCTCGCCCGGGCTCGCCTCCAGGATCTCGGTCTCGAAGCCCCGGTCGGCGGCCCAGCGCAGGTACATGCGGAGGAGCATCTCCGCCCAGTCCTGGGCGTCGGTGCCTCCCGTGCCGGCATGGATCTCCAGGATCGCGTCGCCGGCGTCGTAGCGCCCGGTGAAGAGCGCCTCCTCCCGCAGACGCTCCAGCTCGTCCTCGAGCGAGCGCAGCCCTTCGGCCAGCTCCTCGTCGAGGTCGTCGCCGAGCGAGGCCAGCTCGCGCGCGTCCTCGTACTCGCGCCGGAGCCGCTCGTAGCGCTCGAGCGTTCGCGTCAGGCGCGCGTGCTCGGTAGAGACGCGGGCTGCAGCGGCCTGGTCGTCCCAGAAGCCGGGCGTGCCCATGGCCTGCTCGAGCTCGGAGCGGCGACGCTCCAGCGCCTGCGGGTCAAAGGTAATCACGGACCCAGGCGAGCTGGGCCCCGATCTCCTCCAGGCGCTGGTCCAGGGTCTGCGTCGTCTCGGCCACGTGCAGAGGGTAGCTGCGCTCCGGGACGGCCACGCGCTCCACGGCTCCGGAGCGCATCGCGGGCGAGCAGGCAGGCGGCGAGCCAGGCGAGCCCGAGCAACCAGCCGGCGAGGACGTCCGTCAGGAAGTGGACGCCGAGGGCGATGCGGGAGAGGCCGACCCCGATGCAAAGGATCACGGTCGCGACCCCCAGCCAGGTGCGGGCGCGGCCGGAGGGCAGGCGCTCGGCGGCGAGCACGGCGAGCGCGCCGAGGGCCGCCGCCCCCGCGGTCGCATGCCCGCTCGGAAAGCCCGCCGTGTCCGGGAGGGGGACGGCGCTGCCGACCTCGGGGCGCGGACGATCGAAGCCGGCCTTGAGCACCGCCACGGCGAGCTGCGACCCGAGCAGCGCCGCGACCAGGAAGCCGAGGTCGAGCCAGGCGCGCGCGCGCGCGAGCGCGATGACCGCGGCGGTGCCGAGCGCGGTCAGGCCGATCCAGCCCCCGAGCCACGAGAAGGGACGCGCGAGCCATTCCGCCCAGCGAGGCAGCTCGGCGGCGACCCAGTCGGCGAGGTCCCGGTCGAGCGCGCCGAGCGCGTCGCGCTCCACGGCGACGGAGAGCGAGACGAACGCGGCGAGGCTCGTCAGGGCGAGGACGAGGAGCGCGCGGCTCATCTAGGCGCGAAGCCGCCGGGGGCGGCTACGCACCATGACAGCGCTTGTACTTCTTGCCCGAGCCGCACCAGCAGGGATCGTTGCGGCCGAGGTCGCGATGCTCGTTCACGACCTGGCCCTGCCTCGGAGGAGCGGCCGCGGCCAGGGGCGGAGCGGCGACCGCCGTGGCGGCGCCTGCGGCTGCGATCGCATCCGCGCCCGCGGCCGTCTCGTGCTCGTAGTGGAGCCCGCCGTCGCGGACCGGCGCGGGCTCGAGCTGCGGCTCCTCGATCGTAACGGCGACGTGGAAGAGCGTGAAGACGACCTCTTGGCGGATCGTGCGGCCGAGCTCCTCGAACATCGCGTGCCCCTCGGCGCGGTACTCGACCAGCGGGTCCTTCTGGGCGAAGGCCCGGAGGTGAACGCCCTCGCGCAGGTAGTCCATCGCCTCCAGGTGCTCGCGCCAGCGCTGGTCGACCGTCTGCAGGATCACGAACCGCTCCACCTCGCGCGCGAGCTCGGGGCCGAGTGCCTGCTCGCGCTCGGCGTAGGCGTCGAGCGCGTCCTCGACGAACTCCTCGATCAAGGCCTCGCGGCTGCCGACGTCCACCTCCTCGCGCAGCTCCTCGGCGGTGATGTCCGTCCCGTACAAGGACTGCATGTGCGCGACGAGCCCCTCGAGGTCCCAGTCCTCGGCGAACTCGGAGTCGGTGAACTGGGCGACGCCCGCCTCGACCGTCTCCCGGATCCACTCCCGAACCTCCTCCGAGAGATCCTCCCCTTCCAGCACCCGGCGCCGCTGCTCGTAGATGACCATGCGCTGGGTGTTCATCACGTCGTCGTAGCGGAGGACGTTCTTGCGCATGACGAAGTTCTGCTCCTCGACCTTCTTCTGCGCGTTCTCGATCTGACCCGAGAGGATCTTCGCCTCCATGGGCTGGTCGTCCGGGATCTTGAAGCGGTTCATGATGTTGTAGATCCGGTCGCCTGCGAACAGGCGCACGAGGTCGTCCTGGCCCGAGAGGTAGAAGCGCGACTCGCCCGGGTCGCCTTGGCGCCCGGAGCGTCCTCGGAGCTGGTTGTCGATCCGGCGGGCCTCGTGCCGCTCGGTGCCGAGGACGTACAGGCCGCCCAGCTCGCGGACGCCCTCGCCGAGCTTGATGTCCACGCCCCGGCCGGCCATGTTGGTCGCGATCGTGACCGCGCCCCGCTGGCCCGCGCCCTTGATGATCTCGCCCTCGCGCTCGTGCTCCTTCGCGTTCAGGACGTTGTGCGGGATGCCGCGCCGAGTGAGCAGCTCGGACAGGTACTCGGAGGTCTCGACCGCGATCGTCCCGACGAGGACGGGCTGGCCTCTGCGGTGGCGCTCGACGATGTCCTCGACCACCGCGGCGAACTTCGCCTCCTTCGTCTTGAAGATGAGGTCGTTCTGGTCGATCCGGCGCACGGGCTCGTTGGTGGGGATCTCGACCACGTGCAGCCCGTAGATCTCGACGAACTCCTTCTCCTCCGTCTTCGCGGTGCCGGTCATGCCGGCGAGCTTCTCGTACAGGCGGAAGTAGTTCTGGAGCGTGATCGTGGCCAGGGTCACGTTCTCCTCGCGGATGCGGACGCCCTCCTTGGCCTCGATCGCCTGGTGGAGTCCCTCGCTCCAGCGCCGGCCTTCCATGATGCGGCCGGTGAACTCGTCGACGATCTTCACCTCGCCGTCCTGCACGACGTAGTCGACGTCGCGCTTGTACAGGGACTGCGCCTTGAGCGCCTGGATCAGGTGGTTGACGAGGAGGACGTTGCGCGGGTCGTAGAGGTTGTCGATCCCGAGCGCGCGCTCGACCTTCTCGATCGCAGACTGCGCCGGCGAGACCGTCTTGAACTTCTCGTCGTACAGGTAGTCGGCGCCGGACAGCTCCGTCTCGTCCAGGCCCTTCGCCGTCTTGCGGGTGGCCGGCTTGCCCTCCAGCTCCCGGACGACGCGTGCGAACTGGTAGTAGGTCGCGGCCGCCGTCTCCGGCTCGCCCGAGATGATGAGCGGGGTCCGAGCCTCGTCGATCAGGATCGAGTCGACCTCGTCCACGATCGCGTAGTAGTGGCCCCGCTGGACGACCCCGTCGAGCGAGACGGCCATGTTGTCGCGCAGGTAGTCGAAGCCGAACTCGGAGTTCGTCCCGTAGGTGACGTCGCAGCCGTACGCGCTCCGGCGCTCCGCGAACGGCATCAGGTTCTGGATGTACCCCACCGAGATGCCGAGCAGCTCGTAGACGGGGCGCGTCCACTCCGCGTCGCGCTTGGCGAGGTAGTCGTTCACCGTGACGAGGTGGACGTTGCGGCCGGTGAGCGCGTTCAGGTAGAGCGGCTGCACGGCGACGAAGGTCTTGCCCTCACCCGTCTTCATCTCGGCGATGTCGCCCTCGTGGAGGACGATCCCGCCCATGAGCTGCACGTCGAAGAGGCGGACGCCCTGCGTCCGCTTGAACGCCTCCCGCACCGCCGCGTAGGCCTCGAAGAGGATGTCCTCCAGCGGCTCGCCGTTCTCGACGCGCTGCCGGAACTCGGCCGTCTTCTGCCGCAGCTCGTCGTCGGAGAGCCGCTCGAACTCGGGCTCGAGGGTGCCGATGTAGGCGGCCTGCTCCCGCAGGCGCTTCAGGCGCCGCCCCTCTCCCACGCGAAGGACGCGCTCGAACTTGCCCAGAGACTGCGTCGGCACGGGACTAGGGTAGCGGCTCTGCCTCCCGGCTCCTCAGAGCGGCAGGATCGAGATTTCCCAGAGGTCGCCCTCGAGGCGGTGGGCGTGGGCGGCGTAGGGCCCGTGCTCTCGCTCGGCCGCGAGCTGCTCGAGCGCTCGCGCGCGCGCCGGATCGGCGGGTAGGCCGTCCACGGAGAGAGCGAGCACGGAGCCGTCCCAGGTCAGCTCGAGCTCCGCCCCCGGCGGGTCGGGCTCCAAGCGGGCGACCTCGATCGCGCGGGCGCCGACCGCCCACAACTCCTCGCGACGCACCGCGACGGCGCGGTAGGGCCGGTCGACCAGGCCCGCGAGGGCCGCCGCGCACGGCTCGGGGTCGAAGCCGGCGGGCCCGCGCTCGACGAGGAGCCGCCCGTCGGCGAGAGCGACGAGCTGGGCCTCCGCTCCGGGCTCTCCGGGCCCTTCCGCAGCCGCGACCGCGTCCCACTCGCGCTGGCGGGGAAGCCCGGTGATGCCGGCCGCGAGCCAGTGACGGCCAGGGTCGAGCGGCACGCTACGCCGCCGCTTCGCCCGCCGCCCGCTCCGGCTCGCTCGCCTCGCCGAGGGGCTCGACGACCGCGGGGGACGCCTTCCGCTGCGCAGCGCGCCGCGGCTCGTGCACCCGCCGATCGCGGTAGCGCTCGACCTGCCGCTCGAGCTTCTCGACGAGGAGGTCGATCGCGGCCTCGTAGGTGGGCGCGGACTCGCGTGCCACCAGGTTCGGCCCCTTCGTGTAGACGACGGCTTCGGCCCGGTGGTCGTCGCGAATCGAGGGGTTGAACTCGCGCGACAGCGTGACCTCGACACGCGTCAGCTCGTGCAGGCGCTTGGCGAGCTTGGCCAAGCGCTTCTCGGCGTACGCGCGGACCGCGTCGGAGAGGGAACCGTGGTGGGCCTTGACCTCGAGCTGCATGGCGAACGCTCCTTTCCGGATCGGCAGCGGGAAGAAGACCTCGCTCTCAATCTATACGGATTGCCCGGGCCAGGGTCACGACCTCGACCCGCCGGGCGCCCGCCCCGCGCAGGGCTCGAGCGCACGCGTCGGCGGTGGCTCCGGAGGTGTAGACGTCGTCGACCAGGCACGCGCCGGCCGGGACGCCGACCCGTGCGACCACGCTTCCGCGCACGTTCCGGCGGCGCTCCTGGAGGGCCAGCCCGCGCTGAGGGCGGAGGGAACGGCGCCGCTCGAGCACGTCGGCGAGGGGAATCCCCCAGCGGCGGGCGAGCGCCGCCGCCAGGGCCTTCGGCGGGACCTGACCGCGAGCCCAGGCCCGCTCCGGGTCTCCCGGCACGGGCACGAGACAGGCGGCGTCGGGGGCGGGGACGACCTCGGCGACGAGCGCCGCAGCCTCGCCGGCGAGGCGGCGGCGGCCGCCCTCCTTCCAGGCGCGGACGAACGCCCGCGCCCGCTCGTCGTAGACGAGCGCGGAGCGGGCGCGGGCGAAGGCCAGGCGCCGGCCGGCGCACTCCCCGCAGCGCCGGACCGGCCAGGGCCCGGGCGCGCCGCAGCGCTCGCAGACGGGCGGCCGGAGGCGGGTAAGGGCGTTCCGGCAGCCGGGGCAGAGCGCTTGCCCCGGCCGCCCGCAGACGGCGCAGCGCTCGGGCAGGAGGAGGGCCAGCACGCCCATGCCCCGACGGTAGGGCACGGACGCTCACGGCTCCGTGCCGACTTCGTGTCGAGTTCGCGCGAACCTCGTGCGACGCTCGCGCGGAGGGCCTCCGAGGTCAGAGCGGGGGCGCCGCGAGCAGCGCGCGCAGGTCGTCCTGGGCCCGCTCGAGGTCGGAGGGCGTCTTGATCGGGAAGAAGCGGCCGCGCGGTCCGCGGCGCGGCACCTCCAGGTACGTCGTCGGCAGGAACGCCGACACCTCGTGGTAGAGGCGCTCGAGCTGCACCGCCTTCCTCCCCTCGACCACCTTCTCGACGTAGAGCCAGGTGAGCTCGTAGTCGCGGTCGAGCGCGTCCAGGTCGAAGACCGCGGTGTTCGTGTTGAAGACGGGGACGAGGTCCTGGTCGAACCCGGGCGGGAAGCGCGGCCCCTCGAGCAGCTGCAGCCGCCCGTCCACCCGCACCGGCGCCCCGCCCAGATCGCCTTCCTTGCGGGCGACCTCGCACGTGAGCGGACGCCCCCCCACCAGGTGCATCCCGAGCACCGCCGGGTCAACGCGGGCGCCGAGGTTGTCCACGTTCGACACCGTCACCACCCGCACCCCGCGAGCCCGCAGGTGGTCCAGCGTGCCCGAGCGACGGAGCGCCTGGAAGAGGTCGCCGTGGCCCGGCGCGTAGGGCGAGGGCCGCCCGTCGCGGCCGCGGAAGAGCTCGCCCCCCGGCTCCAGCCGGAGCGAGACGAACTGGTGGAAGACGTGCACCTCGCCGAGGCCGAGCTCGGCGACGTGGGCGCGGACCGCATCGTCGGTGGCGAAGCTCGTCATCAGGGCGACCGGCACCGAGCCGCCGAGCGCGCGCTCGAGCGCGCGGGTCTGCTCCAGCTTGACCTGGAGGAAGCTCCGTCCCTCGACGGCCGGCACGACGGCCTTGACGACGCCGCCGAACCGGGTCGCCATCCCGCCCGCGAGCACGACCTGGGCGACCTCTGCGCGCTCGAGCGCGGCCACCCCGATGGCGCGAGCCTCCTCGTAGGCGGGCTCGCCGGGGGCGGGGAGCGCGGTCAGGTCCTCCTCGAGGGGCGGCTCGACCACGCCGGAGACGACGTTCGAGGCCGGAGAGAGCTCACCGGCGGCGACCCGGCTCCGGAGCGTCTCGAAGAGCGGCTCGTCGAAGCCGAAGCGCTCCAGGACGGCGCGGGTCTCGGCGTCGAGGTCCCGGAGGGTCATCGGGGGGCGCGGGCCGGCGCCGGAAGCGACTCGGAATAGGGCGGGCGATGGACGCCCTGCTCGGTGACGATCGCGGAGACGAGCGCAGCGGGAGTCACGTCGAAGGCGGGGTTGCGGGCCGGGAAGCGACTCGAGACCTCGGTGGGGTCGCGCTCCTCGATCGGGATGTCCGGCCCCGCCGGCAGGCCGGGGTCGAGAGTCGAGGTCGGCGCGACCACGTAGAAGGGGATCCCGTGCTGGCGGGCGGCGAGCGCGAGCCCGTACGTGCCGATCTTGTTCGCGGTGTCGCCGTTTCGGGCGATGCGGTCGGCGCCCGTGAGCACGGCGTCCACCTCGCCGGCGGCCATCAGCGCCGGCGCGGCGGCGTCGACGACCACCGAGAAGGGGACACCGAGCGCCGCCAGCTCCCACGCCGTCAGGCGCGCCCCTTGGAGCAGGGGGCGCGTCTCGCCGACCCAGACGTGCGCGACCCGCCCCTGCTCCCAGGCGGCGCGGATCGCGCCCAGCGCCGTCCCGTAGCCGCCGGTCGCGAGCCCGCCGGTGTTGCAGTGGGTGAGCAGGCGGGCGCCCGCGGGGACGAGCGCCGCCGCGTGCCTCGCCATCCGCCGGCAGCGCTCGACCTCGGCCTCGTGCAGGGCGCGGGCGCGCTCGGGCGTCGGCTCCCTCCGCAGCTCGTCGAGCGCCCAGCGGAGGTTGACCGCGGTCGGACGGGCCGACACGAGCAGCTCGTAGGCTTCGTCCAGGTCCTCCCCGCGCCGCGCGGCGAGGGCGAGCCCGTAGGCGGCGGCGACCCCGATCGCAGGGGCGCCCCGGATGGCCAACGTGCGGATCGCCTCCGCCACTTCGCCGGCCGACGTGCAGCGCAGCTCGACCTCCTCCTCCGGCAGACGCCGCTGGTCGAGGAGGACGACGGCGTCGTCCTCGAGCCGGACGATGCGCCACGGGGTCAGGTCCCGATCGTTGCGCGGGTCGCGCAACGATCGGGACCTGACCCCTCCTACGTCCCTTCGTCCCACGAGGCCAGGTACCGGGCCTGCTCCTCGGTCAGCTCGTCGATCTCGACGCCCATCGTCTGCAGCTTGAGCCGGGCGATCTCGTCGTCGATCTCACGCGGGACGTCGTAGACGCGCCGCTCGAGGGAGGCGCCGTTGGCGATCACCCACTCGGCGGCGAGCGCCTGGTTCGCGAAGGACATGTCCATGACGAGAGCAGGGTGCCCCTCGGCCGCGGCCAAGTTGACGAGCCGGCCCTCCCCGATCAGGTACAGCCGGCGGCCGTCGGCCAGCGTGAACTCGTCCACGAACGCGCGCGCCTCCCGCGTCTCGACCGCCAGCTCGCGCAGCGCGCCGATCTCGATCTCGACGTTGAAGTGCCCGGTGTTGCAGAGGATGGCCCCGTCCTTCATCCGCTCCAGGTGCGCCCGGGCGATGACGTTCTTGTCCCCGGTGGCCGTGCAGAAGATGTCGCCGACCTCGGCCGCGCGCGCCATCGGGAGCACCTCGTACCCGTCCATGACCGCCTCCAGCGCGCGCAGAGGATCAACCTCGGTGACGATCACGTGCGCGCCCATGCCCCGCGCCCGCATCGCGACCCCGCGCCCCGTCCAGCCGTAGCCGGCGACGACGAAGCGCTTGCCCGCCAGCAGGACGTTGGTGGCGCGGATGATCCCGTCGATCGTGGACTGGCCGGTCCCGTAACGGTTGTCGAAGAGGTGCTTCGTCCGCGCCTCGTTCACCGCGATCACGGGGAAGCCGAGCTTCCCCTCTCGCTCGAGCGCCTTCAGCCGGATGACGCCCGTCGTCGTCTCCTCCGTGCCCGCGATGACGTCGCCGAGCTGCTCCCGCCGCGCCGAGTGCAGGACACCGATCACGTCCGCGCCGTCGTCCATGGTCAGGTGCGGGCGGTGGTCGACGGCGGCCTCGATGTGGCGGTAGTAGGTGTCGTTGTCCTCGCCCTTGATCGCGAAGACGGCGATCCCGTACTCCTCGACGAGCGCGGCGGCGACGTCGTCCTGGGTCGAGAGCGGGTTGGAGGCGCAGAGGACGACGTCCGCGCCGCCGGCCTTGAGGGTCCGCACGAGGTTCGCGGTCTCGGTGGTCACGTGCAGGCACGCGGAGATGCGGTGCCCGGCCAGCGGCTGCTCACGCTCGAAGCGCTCGCGGATCGCGGCCAGGACCGGCATCTGCCGGTCGGCCCAGGCGATCCGCCGCACGCCTTCGGCGGCCAGCGCCAGGTCCTTCACGTCGTATCGCTTGGTGGCTGCCATGAGTCTCTCGCTTTCGGCTCGTGATCGGGGGCGAGTGTACCCGCGCCCCCTGCG
>DATMAP010000022.1:0-5560 GCA_035559835.1 Gaiellaceae bacterium | reverse complement strand
TGGCCGCGGCCCTGCGCCGCGCGCACGCCGCCTCGGTCGGCCGCTACCGCCGCGACCTGGACGAGGCGCAGCTCGCGGACGTCCTCGCCGAGGCCGGCCCGCTCCTGCGCGAGCTCGGCTACCTGTGAGGCTCAGGCGAGCTCGGCGAGCGCCTGGCGCACCTTCGCGAGGCGGGCCTGCAGCTCGGTCGCGCGCGCCAGATCGGCCCCGGCGAGATCGCGCTTGAGCTTGCGCTCGCGCAGCCGCAGCAAGAGCTCCCTCCCGGTGCGCTCGTCGATCCCCTCGGAGGCCGCCCGCGCGTCCAGCTCTGCGCGCAGCGGGACGAGCTCGGGGTCGTCCCGCCCCGCGACCAGCGCCGCCCGGAAGCTGCGGTGGCGCTCCGAGTCGAAGTGCTCAGGGGCCAGCTCGGCGAGCGCCCGCACGAGCGAAGGATGGGCGACGCAGGCGGCGAGCACGTCCCGCTCGAGCCGGTCGCCGGCCTCGAGCAGGCGCGGCGCCTCCCGCGGCGGGCCCCCTACCCCGCCCCGTGCCGGCGCGAGCCCGGCAAGGGTCTCGCGGGGGAGGTCGAGCCGGTCGGCGAGCAGCCGCAGCGCGTCCTGGCGCTCCGGCGAGTCCTCTGCCTTGGCGAGCACCTCGCGGGCGCGCACGAACCCCTCCTGGCGGTCGGGGGCGCGCTCCAGCTCCAGGCGCACGCGGTAGACGAGGTAGCTCTCCGCCCTGCGAAGCCGCTCCTCGAACCCGGCCGGCGCGTCGGCCGGGTCCTGCCCTGCGGGCAGCGTGACCACCCGCACGTCGAACCCCTTCGCGGCCGCCAGCTCCATCCCCCGCAAGGTCGCCTCCTGGCCCGCGGCGTCGGCGTCGAAGCAGAGGGAGAGCTTGCGCGTCAGCCCCGCCAGCTCCGCGAGCTGGCCCTCGGTGAGCGCGGTCCCCATCGAGGCCACCACCGGCTCGAAGCCCGCCTGGCGGAGCGCGATCACGTCCGTGTTGCCCTCGACCACGACCGCTTCGCCCCGCTTCGCGATCGCCGAGCGCGCCAGGTGGAGGCCGTACAGGATCGACCCTTTCTTGAAGAGCTCGCCTTCCGGGGAGTTGACGTACTTCCCGCGCAGGGGGTCGTCCTCGCGCAGCTTGCGCGCCTGGAACCCGACCACGCGGCCGCGGGCGTCGCAGAGGGGGAACATGAGGCGCGGCGGGAAGTAGTCGCCCCCACGGGCGGTCACGAGCCCCGCCGCCCGCAGCTCTTCCTGCGTGAAGCCGCGCTCGGCCGCCTTCTCGGCGAGCCCCTGTCCCGGCGAGAGGCCGAGCCGGAACTCCCGGCAGACCGCCTCGCCCAAGCCGCGCTCGGACAGGTAGGCGCGGACGGGCGCACCCGCCTCCCCCTCCCAGAGCAGCCGCTCGAAGTAGGAGGCAGTCTGCTCGAGGAGCGCGTACAGGCGCTCGCGCCGCCGCCGCGCAGCCTCGATCCGCGGCGAAGCCTCCTCGTACTCGAGCGGGACGCGGAAGCGCTCGGCGAGCCACTCGACGGCGCCGACGAAGTCGAGGTTCTCGGTCTCGCGCACGAAGGAGATGAGGTCGCCGCCCTTCCCGCAGCCGAAGCAGTAGTAGAGCTTGTCGACGGGGTTGACCGAGAAGCTCGGCGTGCGCTCCTCGTGGAAGGGGCAGCGGCCCATGTAGCGTGAGCCCGAGGCGCGCCGGAGCTGCGTGCGGGCGGAGACCACCTCGACCATGTCGGCCGCCGCCACGACGTCCCGCACCGAGTGGTCCTTGATCCGCGCCACGTGCTTGAGACTACTGGCCGCCCACGTCGTACTCTCTCCGCATGCCAGAACGCACGCGCCGGGAACGGAAGGTCGTCAGCGTCCTCTTCTGCGACCTCGTCGGCTTCACGCAGCAGGCGGAGGCGCTCGACCCGGAGGACGTGGAGGCGATCCTCCGTCCCTACCACGAGCGCGTCCGGCACGAGCTCGAGCGCCACGGCGGCACCGTGGAGAAGTTCATCGGCGATGCGGTGATGGCGCTCTTCGGCGCGCCCGCTGCCCACGAGGACGATCCCGAGCGCGCCGTCCGCGCGGCGCTCGCGATTCGCGAGTTCGCGCTGGAGGAGGGCCTCGAGCTGCGGATGGGGATCACGACCGGCGAGGCGCTCGTCCGGCTCGACGCCTCCCCCGAGGCCGGAGAGGGCATGGCCTCCGGCGACGTCGTCAACACCGCCGCCAGGCTGCAGAGCGCCGCCCCGGTCAACGGTGTCCTTGTCGACGAGACGACCTACCGCGCCACCCGGCAGGCGATCGACTACGCGGAGGCGGGCTCCGTCGAGGCGAAGGGCAAGGCGAAGCCGCTCGCCGTCTGGCGAGCGCTCGAGGCTCGCGCCCGCTTCGGCGTCGACGTGGCGCACGAGGCCCGCACGGAGCTCGTGGGCCGCGAGCGCGAGCTCAGCGTCGTCCGGGATGCCTTCGAGCGGGCGCGTCACGAGCGAACACCGCAGCTCCTCACCCTCGTCGGCGTCCCGGGAATCGGGAAGAGCCGGCTGGTCTACGAGCTCCAGCGGATCGTCGACGCGGATCCGGAGCTCATCACGTGGCGCCAGGGCCGCTGCCTCGCCTACGGCGACGGGATCACGCTGTGGGCGCTCGCCGAGATCGTCAAGGCGCAGGCCGGCATCTCGGAGCAGGACGCTCTCGATCACGTCGCCGAGAAGCTGCACCAGACCGCCTTCGACGCAGTGCCCGAGTCCGAGGTCGGATGGGTCGAGTCCCACCTCCTCGCGCTCGTGGGGCTCGCGGGGGAGGCCGAGCTGGGCGGTGACCGACGGAACGAGGCGTTCTCGGCCTGGCGTCTGTACCTCGAGGGGCTCGCGGTCGAGCGCCCGCTCGTCCTCGTCTTCGAGGACCTGCACTGGGCCGACGAGAGCCTGCTCGACTTCGTCGACGAGCTCGTGGACTGGATCACCGACGTGCCGCTTCTCGTCGTCGCGACCGCGCGACCCGAGCTGCTCGAGCGCCGTCCCGGCTGGGGAGGCGGGAAGCTGAACGCCACCACGCTCGCCCTCGCGCCACTGACCGACGACGAGACGGCGCGACTCCTCCGCACCGCGCTCGGCCGCTCGGTGCTGCCCGCAGAGGTGCAGAGGGTGCTTCTCGAGCGGGCAGGCGGAAACCCGCTGTACGCGGAGCAGTTCGCCGAGCTGTACGTCGAGCGCGGGTCGACCGACGAGCTCGCGCTCCCCGAGACGCTCCAGGGCATCATCGCGGCCCGGCTCGACGGCCTCTCCCCGGAAGAGAAGGCGCTCCTCCAGGATGCGGCCGTCGTCGGCAAGGTCTTCTGGACCGGAGCGCTCGGCCGCGACGCGCGGAACGCCTCAGCCGCGCTCCACTCGTTGGAGCGCAAGGGCTTCGTCCGTCGTCAGAGGCGCTCCTCGGTCGAGGGCGAGAACGAGCTCGCCTTCGCGCACGCGCTCGTCCGTGACGTCGCGTACGGGCAGATCCCTCGCGCCGAGCGAGCGGAGAAGCATCGGGGCGTGGCCCGCTGGATCGAGTCCCTCGGACGACCTCAGGATCACGCCGAGATGCGCGCCTACCACTGGCGGTCAGCCCTCGAGCTCGTTCGCGCGAGCGGCGCCGACCACTCCGACCTGATCGAGAGCACACGCTTTGCGCTTCGAGACGCCGGCGACCGGGCGTTCGGCCTGAACAGCCACGCGGCGGCCGCAGCGCTCTACACGGAGGCGCTCGAGCTCTGGCCCCACGACGACCCCGCCCGACCCGACCTCCTCTTCCGCCGGGCCCGTGCCCTCTACGAGGCGTACGACGAGGAACGGCGTGAGGCGGCGCTCGAGGAGGCGCGAGATGCCCTGCTTGCGGCCGGTGATCCCGTACGCGCGGGCGAAGTCGAGACGTTCCTCGCGAACGTTGCATTTGATCGCGGGCGGGGTGACCGGGTGGGAGCGCACCTCGAACGTGCACGGGAGCTCGTCGGCGACTCGACGTCCGAGTCGGCGGCCAGGGTGCTCGCAACGTCGGCGCGCATCCGCTGCATCCATCAGGACTCGACAGAGGCTCTCGCGCAGGCCGAGGCGGCACTGGAGATGGCGGCGGCTCTCTGCCTCGACGAGCTGCGCGCCCATGCGCTCACCACCGTCGGGATGGCCAGGAACGACCTCGAGGCCGGCTCCGGAACCGCCGACATGGAGCGCGCGCTCGAGCTTGCGCTCGCGGTCGACTCGCCGATTGCCCCCGCGATCGTCAACAACCTCGCAGTCCAGGCGACGGTGCAAGGCGACCTCCTCCGCTCGGACGAGCTCTATGCGGAAGCGCTTCGCCTCGCCGAGCGCTTCGGGAGCCTCTCGAACGTTCGGTTCATCCGCGGCAACCGGGTCTGGATGCACTGGATGCGAGGTCGGTGGGACGACGCATTCGAGCACGCGAATCGGTTCATCGCCGAATGCGAATTGAGATCCCCGCACGCCTTGGAGCCGTTCGCGCGCTCCGTGCGGGCCGCTATCCGCCACGCGCGGGGTGACTCCGACGGAGCGTTCGCCGATCTCGACCGCTCGGTCGAGCTCACCCTGACGCGTGCATACAAGGGAGACAGGATCCAGGTGCTCTCCCTCCTCGCGCAGTTCCTCGTGTCCGATCGGCGGCTGGACGAGGCGCGGTCGCTCGTCGACGAGCTCGTAACGCTCGTCCGCAGCTTCGGCGCGCACGGAGCCCTGACGCAATTCGGCCTCGTCGCCGAGGAGCTCGGCGCGGTCGACGCGATTCGTGGGGCCCTCGCGGAAGGCACCACGCAAGCGCCCGTATGGCTGGGGGTGCTCGAGCTCGTGTACGCCGGCGACTTCGGACCTGCGGCGGACGCCATGACGCGGATCGGGGGGGTCACGACCGAAGCGGATCTCCGACGGAAGGCCGGCGAGGTGCACTTGGCGAACGGCCGCGTCGCGGAGGGAGTCGACGAGCTCGAGCGGGCGCTCACGTTCTTCCACTCCGTCGGCGCGACCCGATACGTCGCCGAAGTCGAGTCCGAGCTCGCGGAGGCTCAGAGCGCGTCGGCGTAGGCGAGCGCGACGCGGTCGGCCATCCCCGCGACGCCGTCGGTGATCCGCGTGACGAGGCCCTCCTCGCCGGGCGGCACTCGAAGAGGCCCCGCGGGGCGGGCAAGCCCCGCCACCTGTACGATCGCGCAGCTCGGGGGCACGCAGCCCCCGCTACCCGAGGAGGCCCGCAGATGCGGACGTTGCTGAAGGTCTCGATCCCCGTCGAGAGGGGAAACGAGGCGGCCACGAGCGGCGCGCTGCCGCGCACGGTCCAGGAGCTGATGGAGAAGCTGAAGCCGGAGGCCGCATACTTCTACCCCGAGAACGGGCTGCGGACGGCCCTCTTCGTCTTCGACCTGGAGGGCTCGGAGCAGCTTCCGCCCACGCTCGAGCCGCTGTTCCTGAACCTGAACGCGGCGGTGACGCTGACGCCGGTGATGAACGCGGACGACCTGCAGCGCGGGTTCGAGCTGGCGGGGATCGCCCCGTAGTCCGCGTCCCGGCGGGCCAGGCGCTCCCTCGCGAGCC
>DATMAP010000021.1:0-4472 GCA_035559835.1 Gaiellaceae bacterium | reverse complement strand
GACGGGAGCGACGGGACTCGAACCCGCGACCTCCGGCGTGACAGGCCGGCGTTCTAACCAGCTGAACTACGCCCCCCGGGCCGCGTCAGTGTAGCCGGGCGGCGGGCGTCCAGCGGCCCGGACGCGTACCCTGCCGGAGGTGTCCACGGTCGACTGGGTCGTGCTCGCCGTCGTCGCCCTCGCCGGGCTCTTCGGCCTGGTGAACGGGCTCGTGCGCGGCGCGCTCTCCCTCGCCGGCTTCGCGCTCGGCGCGTACCTCGGGGCCAGGGTGGCGCCCGACCTGCTGCGCGAGGGCTCGCCCTACGCGCCGCTGGTCGCGCTCGGCGGCGCGCTGCTCGGCGGGACGCTCCTGCAGGCGCTCGCGGGCGGGGTGGGAGGGACGCTTCGCGCCGGGCTCGGCGCCGTGCCCGGGCTGCGTGCGCTCGACTCGCTCGCGGGGCTCGTGCTGGGTGCGGCGGGCGGCCTCGTCCTCTCCTGGGCCGTGGGCGCGGTGCTCCTCTACCTGCCCGGCCAGTCGGAGCTGCGCCGGGCCGTCCAGCGCTCGGAGATCCTCGCCCGCATCAACGACGAGTTCCCGCCGGAGCGGCTGCTGACGGCGATCGAGCGCGTCGACCCGCTCGGCGTGCTGCCGGGCCCGGAGCCGGCCGTGCCCCGGCCCAACCCCGCGCTCAGGCGCGATCCGGACGTGCTCCTGGCCTCGCGGAGCGTCGTGCGCGTGTCCGGGGTCGCCTGCGGGCTCGGGGTGGAGGGCTCGGGCTGGATCGCGGGTCCTGGGCTCGTGGTGACGAACGCGCACGTGGTCGCGGGCGTGCGGCGCCCGCGGGTCGACCGCCGCGACGGCCCCGCCTGGCGGGCCACGGTCGTCCACTTCGACGCCGAGAACGACCTCGCGCTCCTGCGCGTGCGGGGCCTGGCGGGGCGGCCGCTGCCGCTGGCCGATCCCGCTCGCGGGGTCCCGGTCGCGCTCGCCGGCTATCCGGAGAACGGACCGCTCGAGCAGCTTCCCGGGCGGCTCGGGGCCACGCGCCAGGTCTTCAGCCGCGACGCCTACGGCCGTGGCCCGCTCGTCCGGACGGTGACGGTCCTGCGCGGCGACGTGCGGCCCGGGAGCTCGGGCGGCCCTGCGCTCGATGCCCGCGGGTACGTGCGGGCGGTCGTGTTCGCCCGCAACCGCGCGGGCTCGGGCGGCTACGGCATCCCGGCTGGCGTCGTCCGCTCGGCGCTCGCCCGGGTGGGCTCGCAGCCGGTGCCGGCGACCCCCTGCGTCGCCACGTAGGCCCGGCTACTGCAAGAGCTCGAGCACGGACAGCGGACGCCGGTAGGGCGCGACGACGTAGACGCCCGCGTAGCGTCCGCGTGCCGCGGCCACCAGCTCGCGCGCGTGCGCCAGCCCGATCTCCGCGGCCCCGGCTCCGGCCTCCCGCAGCGCGTCCTGGAGCTCCTCGGGGACGACGATGCCGGGCACCTCGTTGTGCAGGCGTAGCGCCAGCCGGTAGCTCGTCACCGGGAAGACACCGACCAGCACCGGCACCGGCCAGCCCCCCTCCAGCCGCTCCGCGAAGCGCTCGAGCGGGTCGAGGTCGAACACGATCTGCGTCATCGCGAACCGCGCCCCCACCTCCACCTTCTTCCGGAAGCGCTCCAGCTCGAGGTCGAGGTCGTCGGCGGTCGGGTTGACTGCGACCCCGGCGAAGAAGGAGGTGGGGGCGTCGATCGGGCGGCCGTTGAAGTCCTCGCCGCGGTTGAGCCGGGAGATGAGCTCGACGAGGCCGATTGCGTCGATCTCGTACACGCCGCGCGAGCCCGGGTAGTCGCCCACCTCGGGCGGGTCGCCCGTGATCGCGAGCACGTTGCGGACGCCCTCGGCGTGCGCGCCGAGGAGCATCGACTCGAGCCCCAGCACCGTCCAGTCGCGGGTGGTCAGGTGGGGGATCGTCTCCAGGCCGCACTCGCGCTCGATCGCGGCCGAGACCATGAGCGAGCTCATCCCCGCGCGTGCGGTCGCATTGTCGTTGATGTCGACGTAGCCGACGAGTCCGGACTCCGCGAGCGCGGCCGCGACCTCGAGCAGCCCCTGGCGCGAGCCGCCGAGGGGCGGGTCGAGCTGCACGGAGACGATCCACTCTCCCTCGCGGAGGGCGCGCTGGAGCCCGGTCTCGCGCAGCTCCTCCCCCAGCGAGACGACGAGCTCGCGCTCGGCGAGCTGGAGCGGCGCGCGCGGCGCGCGGCGCTCCTCGAGCGCCGAGCGGATGGCCGCGATCTCCGCCGGGGTCGTCCCGCAGCAGCCCCCGATGAGGCCCGCGCCGAGGTCGCGGGCGTGGGCGGCGAACTCGGCGAAGTAGTCGGGCGTCGCGTGCGGGTAGATGACGCGACCGCCGGCGAGGCTCGCAAGCCCGATGTTGGGCATCGCGGCGAGCGGCTTGCCGCAGCCGCGCATCTGCTCGAGCGCCGCGAGCGCGGCGAGCAGGCCGGCGCCGTGGTTCGCGCCGATCGCAGCCACGTCGAGCGGCGCGAGCCGCTCGGCCGCCTCCCTCGCGGTCACTCCGGCGAGCGTCTCGGCGGACTCGTCGAAGGTCATGAGCGCCACGATCGGGAGGCTCGAGACGCTGCGGACGGCCGCGATCGCGTCCTCCAGCTCCTCCAGGTCGTAGAAGGTCTCGAGGGCGAAGAGATCGGCGCCGCGGCCCTCGAGCACGCTTGCCTGCTCGGCGAAGAGCTCGTGGCGCACGCGCGAGGCGGCGCTCTGGCCGAGCGGCCCGATGGAGCCGGCGACGAAGACGTCCCGGCCGGCGATCTCGCGCGCCTCCCGGGCGAGCTTGACAGCGGCTGCGTTGATCGCCTCCAGCTCGTCCTCGAGGAAGTGCTGAGCGAGCTTGCGCCGGTTGGCGCCGAAGGAGTTCGTCTCGATCAGCTCGGCGCCGGCGGTGATGAAGCCGACGTGCAGGGACACCACCGCCTGCGGCGCGCGTAGGTTCGCCTCCTCCGGGCAGCGCAGGCGGGGGACGGCGGCGGTGATGAGGGCGCCCATGCCGCCGTCGGCGACGATCGGGGGGCCGTTCCGAAGGCGCTCGAGGAGCCGGGCGGACATCGGGGCCACTCTAGATCGGCGGCAGGCTGAGGAGCTCCGCGATGCGGGTGCGCGTGCACGTCGGGTCAAGTAGCCTCGTCAACGCCGTCCGGGGGAACGGTCAACCGCGTCCGGGTGACGCCTCTCCCGGGGGAGCGACGCATACTGGGCTCACTCACGGCGGGCGGCGATGCGGCGGCGGCCGGCTGAGACGGCGCGAAGCGAAGGCGACGCGCGCGGCTCCGTTCGGAGGAGCCTGCCCGGACGGGCGGGGGAGTGGCGGCGACCCCGCCCGTCTCTCGTTGCTCAAGTCGGCTCCCGGGGCTGCCGATAAGCCAGGCGACTCCCGACTGGGGACTGACGGCAATCAGACCGGTCCGGAGCACCGAGAAGGGGCGGCGGACGACGCCGCCCTTCTCATTCGCCGCCCGGCCCGGTGCGCTCGGTCCGGTGGCGCTCGGTCCGGTGTCATCGGTCCGGTGTTCGGTCCGGTGTGTTCGGTCCGGTGTCAGACACCGCTCGGCGTCAAGATGTCTTTGCGCCAAGAGAGTGACAATCTGTCCACCGAGCTCTTGGCTTGCCACCGTCGCTCGCCGGACGAAGGCGGCCGTTTTCCACAGACCGGGCCGAAGGGCCCGCCGGAGTGTGTCTGACACCGGGGTCCACACCGGCGCGAGGTGCCGGCGCGATCAGCGCTCGTGGATGGTGCGCCCCTCCATCCCGCCCGCGACGACCACGACCTGTCCGGTCACATGTCCCGAGAGGCGGTCGGAAGCGAGCACGACGACTTGGGCCGCGACGTCCTCGGGCTGGGCGATCTTGCGCAGCGCCATCGTCCGGGAGACGGCGCGCACGCTCTCGGGGTCGACGAGGCCTCGGGTCATCGGCGACTCCGTCCAGCCCGGCGCCACGGCGTTCACGCGCCCGAACGGCGCCACGCGCACGATCTCGTTCTTGAGCGAGAGGAGGAGCCCACCGAGCACGGCGGACTTGGCCGCGGCGTAGTCGGCGTGGCCGGCCTCGCCGAAGATGCCCGCCGTGGAGCCGACGAGGACAAGCGAGCCGTGCCCCGTCCGCGCCACCTCGCGCAGGAAGGCGCGGGCGACGAGGAAGGTAGAGGTGAGGTTCGCGCGCAGCGTCGCCTCCCAGCGGGAGAGCGGGAGCTCCCAGACGGGAACGTCCTCGCGCGGCCACATCCCCTGCATCGCCACGCACACGTCGATCCGTCCGAGCGCGGCCCGAGCCTCCTCGAAGAGCCGGTCGACGTCCTCCTCGCGGCCGAGGTCGGCCTGCCCCACCGCCGCCCCGCCGAGCTCTGCGGCGAGCGCGCGCACCCGCTCCTCGCCCCGGTGGTAGTGGAGGAAGACCCGCCCGCCTTCCGCCGCGAAGGCGCGCGCGCACGCGG
>DATMAP010000020.1:0-3914 GCA_035559835.1 Gaiellaceae bacterium | reverse complement strand
TAGTCCTGGGAGGTGCCCATGCTCAGCTCGGAGAGCCCGTAGGCGGCCGCCAGCTCGCGCAGGCGGCGGAAGTAGGGACGCGAGGACTCCGGGTCGTCGGTGAGAGGTGGCATCGTCATCAGGCCCCGGATCAGCGGGTAGCGCTCGAGGTAGGCCGGGATCTCCTCCGGCGCGACGCCTGACTTCGACTCCTCGCCCGAGAGGTTGACCTCGAGCAGGGCGGGAACCGCGAGGCGCTCGGCGGCCGAGTGCGAGGAGAGCGAGTGCACCAGCTCGCAGAGCCGGTTCACGACCTTGACCTTGTTCGACTGCAGGTGCCCGATGAAGTGCCAGCGGAAGGTGCTTCCGTACGCCGCGTGCTTCGCGACGAGATCCTGCGCTCGGTTCTCCCCCACCACCTCCACGCCCGCCTCGGCGAGCACCGCCATCTCCTCGACGGAGACGTACTTCGCCGCCACCACGACGGTGACGCCGGGCCCGACCTCCTCGCGCAGCGCCCGGTAGCGCTCCGCGACGACGCTCGCCGGCGCGACGGTCACGCCTCCGCCGCCGCGATCAGCTCGCGGGCCGCCTCGAGCTCCGACTCCCTGCCGTCGAGCTCGCCGTTCAGCTTCCGCCGCCGCAGCTCGGCGAGCACCTCCCCCACCCGCGGGGACTCGGCCAGGCCCAGCTCGGCGAGGTCGGCGCCGCCGATCTCGAGGGTGATCCCCTGCAGGCGGGTGAAGTACTCGCGCAGCTCGGGGCGCTCCTCGCGGGCCAGCGCGAGCAGGGGGGCGTCGGGGGCGAACGGGTCGGCGAGCGCGACCACCTGGGCCGGCTCGAGCCGCTCGCGCCGCAGGCGCTCGCTGATGCGGGGGGCGACCGCGATCGCCTTGACGATGCGCTCGACGTCCCGGCGGCGGAGCTTGAGCTTCTCGAGCCAGGCGTAGGCCTCGTCCGAGGAGAGCGCGCGGGCGAGGATGGCGAGCCCGAGCCGCCATGCCGGCACGTCGACTTCCAGCTCCCGGCGCAGGGCCAGCGCGCGCTCGAGGAGCTGAGCTGCCTCCTCGTCCGCCCGCAGCCGGGGGTGCAGGGCCCGGTCGGCGCCCAGCTCGCCCAGCCGGCGGACGGCCCCCGGCGCGCCTGGGTCCTCGAGCAGCTCGACCAGCTCGTCGCGCAGGCGGGCGGAGGAGAGGTCGCCGACGAGCCCCATCTCGATGCACGCCCGGGCCAGGCGCGCGGAGTGCTCCTCGAGGCGGAAGCCGTGCCGCTCCTCGTAGCGGATGGCCCGGAAGATCCGCGTCGGATCGTCGATGAAGGAGAGGTTGTGGAGGACGCGGAGCACGCGGGCCTCGAGATCGGCGCGCCCGCCGAAGGGATCGACGAGCCGTCCGAAGTCCGCCGGCTTGAGGGAGACCGCCATCGCGTTGATCGTGAAGTCGCGCCGGAAGAGATCCTCGCGGAGGCCAGCCCGCTCGACGCGGGGCAGCGCGCCCGGCGTGTCGTAGAACTCGGTCCGCGTCGTGACGACGTCGACGCGCTCGCCGTCGCCGTAGAGCACGACCGCGGTCCCGAACTTCTCGTGCGCCGTCACCCGGCCGCCGAGCGAGGCCGCGAGCGCCCTGGCGAGCGCGATCGCGTCCCCCTCGACGGCGATGTCCACGTCGAAGCTCTCCTCGCCGAGCAGGATGTCGCGCACGGTTCCGCCGACGAGGTAGATGCCCTCCGCCTGGTCGGCGACGGCCGCCACCGCGGCGACGAGCGGCTGCAGGCGCTCGACCTGCTCCAGCTCGGCGGCGAGGCTCTCGGCGGGCTCCTCGAGCCCGGGCTCGATCCCCTCGAGCGCGCGCAGGAGATCGGCGCGGGTGACGACGCCGACCAGGCGCCCGTCGCGGAGCACGGCGACGCGGCCGTCCTCGGCGACGGTGACCCGCGAGCGCACCTCGCTCAGCGAGGCGTCCTCGGAGCAGGAGACGACGCGGCCGCTCATGATCCCGCGGACCGGCGCGTGCGCGAGCCCGTGGCCGATGGCCTTGTCCAGGTCCTCCCGGCTGACCGCGCCGACGACGCGCTCGCCTTCGACCACGAAGACGCCGCTCTGCCCGTGCCGCTGGCAGAGCGCCATCGCCTCGCCCACGGTCGCGTCCGGCGCGACCGAGCGCGGAGGAGTCGACATCACGTCGCGCGCCGTGAGCGGCGGCGGCACGGTGGCGGCGAGCGCTGCGAGCAGGCGCTCCTTCGCCTCCGAGAGGTCGAGCCGGGCGATCGCCGACGCCGCCTGCGCATGTCCGCCCCCGCCGAGCGCACGGGCGAGCGCCGCGGCGTCCACGCGCTCGCTGCGGCTGCGGATCACGGCGAAGACCCGCTCGTCCATCTCCACGAGCAGGACGAGCGCGCGGGTGTCGGTCAGGTCGACGATCTTGTGCGCGAGGTTGGAGACCCCTTCGACGTAGGTCGGCCAGCGCACGGCCGCGACCAGCGCCTCCTCCCCTCCCGCCGCGACCGGCTCGAGCGCCCCCAGCAGGTGCTGGAGGAGCTCGCGCTCCGGATCGGTCAGGGGCAGGTGCAGGTACGCGGCGACCAGGTCCTGCCGGGCCCCGTGCCGCAGGCACCAGGCGAGCGCGTCCGCGTCGCGCTGCGTGGTGGTCGCGTACGTCAGCGAGCCCGTGTCCTCGTGGATCCCGAGCGCGAAGGCGGTCGCCTCGAGCGGGGAGGGCGACAGCTCCCGCTCGGCGAGGATCCCGACCAGGGTCGTGGTCAGGGCGCCGTCGGTCGAGACCACCGCCGACTCGGGAGCGACCCAGTCGGGCAGGCTCTCGGCGTGGTGGTCGAAGAGCACCTTCTCGACGCGGGGGTCGAGCGCGACCCGCTCCAGCTCGCCAAGCCGCGAGGCCTGCCGTGTCTCGACCACGATCAGCCGCCGGATCGCCTCCAGCTCGAGGCGTGCCGCATCGGCGATCGGCCCGAGCTCCTCGGCGTGCAGGCGGTAGAAGTCGCGCACGTTGCGGTTCAGCGAGCCGACGGCGACCACCGCCCCTGGGTACAGGTGGCGCGCGGCCAGCATCGCCGCGAAGGCGTCGAAGTCGGTGTTCCCGTGCGTGGCGATGACCTGCTCGGCCCGCATGGGCCCATTCTGCCCCCGGTGCCCGGCCTCGGGGCGCCCGCTAGAGGTGCGCGACGGCCTCGATCTCGACCAGGGCACCGCTCGGCAGCCCGGAGATCTGCACCGTCGAGCGCGCGGGAGGCCGGTCGCCGACGTAGCGCGCGTAGACCTCGTTCATCCCGGCGAAGTCGGCGAGGTCGAGCAGGAACACCGTGGTCTTGACGAGCCGGTCGAGCCCGCTGCCGGCGGCCTCCAGGATCGCCCCCAGGTTGCGCATGATCTGCTCGGTCTGCTCCTCGATCGTCCCACCGGCGAGCTGGCCCGTCTCTGCGCTCACGCCGAGCTGGCCTGCGACGAAGACGAGGTCGCCGACCCTGATCGCCTGGTTGTAGGGCGCTCCTTGGAACGGGCCGGGGGCCCGCTCGGTCCGGACGACGTGCTTCTCTGCCACTTCAGCTCCTTTCCCCGTTTCGGCTGCAGGCCTCGGCGAGGGCCTCGCCGAGCGCCTTGAAGATCGCCTCCAGCACGTGCTGCGAGTCCTCGCCTTCCAGGAGGCGGACGTGGATCGTGAGCCCGGCCCTCACGGCCAGCGCTCCCAGGAAGGCCGCGGCCAGGTCGGTCCGGAGCCCCCCGGCGTGGGTCGCGGTCAGGTCCGCGTTCGAGACGACGAGCGGGGCCTCGCCGACCTCCAGCGCGACCAGCGCGAGCGCCTCCGCGGCGGCGGCGATGCCCGCGCCGTGCCGCCGCGCGCCCGGCTCCCGGAGCAGCGCCGCGACCGCCTCCCCGAGCGCCCTGCCTGCGGCCTCGACCTCCGCCTCGGGCTCGGCGGGGG
>DATMAP010000019.1:0-6793 GCA_035559835.1 Gaiellaceae bacterium | reverse complement strand
CGCCTGACCGAGGCTGTCCGACCGGGGCCGCCCGGCCGAGGTCGCCTGACCGGGGCCGTCCGACCGAGGCTGTCTGGCCGGGGCCGCCCGGCCGGGGCCGCCTGGCCGGGGCGGCGTGACCGGGGCCGCCCGACCGAGGCTGTCCGACCGAGGATGTCCGGCCGGGGCCGCCCGGCCGGGGCCGCGTGACAAGCTCACGAGGGAGAGCCAAGTGACAAAGTGTCACTTGGCTCTCCGGCGCGGCGACCGTTAGTCCGAAGTTCGGGTTAGTCGAGCCCCCGGCTCTCAATGCGCGTCGGCCGGATGCGAACGGTGACGCGCGTCTCCTCCGGCCGGTGCCACGGGTACGAGTCGAGCCCGGCGTACTTCTTCGCCAGCCGGTCGATCTGCTCGTTCGCGCCCTCCTCGACGAGCGTCGCCGTCCCCTCGATCGCGATCCAGCGGTAGGGATCCTGTGGGTCGACCACGAGGAGCGACAGGCGCGGGTCGCTTGCGAGGTGCCGCGGCTTCGCCCGCGGCCACGCCGTGTTGAAGGAGACGCCCTCTTCGTCGACATCGACCCACACGACCGTCGAGTGCGGAGAGCCATCCGGCCGCAGGTCGGTCACGACCCCGACGAACGGCTGCTCGAGGAACTCCCGCTCGGCTGCGGTGAGCTCTCTCATGCGATCGCGACCATGCGGTCGATGGCGCCACGGGCGCGCCGCGCGACGTCCTCGTCCACCGTGACCACGTGCTTCCAGTCGCGCAGCGAGTCGCGCAGCTTCTCGAGCGTGATCATCTTCATGTACCGGCAGATGGCCTTCTCGGACACTGCCTCGAAGCGCTTCTCGGGCGCCTCCTTGGCCAGCCGGTGGAGGATGCCCGTCTCGGTCGCGACCAGGAAGCGCTCCTTCGGGGACTGCCGGGCGAAGCGGATCATCCCCTCGGTGGAGAGGATGTGCGTGCGCCCGTTGCCGAAGGCCATGCACTGGCTTGCGCAGCCGCACTCGGGGTGGACGAGGAGCTCGGCGTCGGGGGCCTCCGCCTGCCAGCGCTCGATGTCGGCCGGGCGGATGCCGGCGTGCACGTGGCACTCGCCCATCCAGATCCGCAGCGTCCGCCCGGTGACCCGCTCCAGCCAGAGCCCGAGGTACATGTCCGGCAGGAAGAGGATCTCCGTGTCCTTCGGGATCGACTCGATCACCGCCTTCGCGTTGCCCGAGGTGCAGCAGTAGTCCGACTCGGCCTTCACCTCGGCCGTCGTGTTCACGTACGAGACGACGACGGCACCCGGGTTCTCGGCCTTCCACGCTCGCAGCTGCTCGGCCGTGATCGAGGCTGCGAGCGAGCAGCCGGCGTCCAGGTCGGGGATGAGGACGGTCTTCTCCGGGCAGAGGATGGCCGCTGTCTCGGCCATGAAGTGGACGCCGCAGAAGACGATCGCCTCGGCGTCGGTGCGCGCGGCCTCCTGCGAGAGCCCGAGCGAGTCGCCGACGAAGTCGGCCACGTCCTGCACCTCGGGCACCTGGTAGTTGTGGGCGAGGATCACGGCGCCGCGCTCGCGGGCGAGCGCGCGCACCTCCTCCTGCATGGTCGCGATCTCGGCAGTGGTCATGTCGAAGTGGCCTTTCAGAGGAGGGGGCTCGCGGGGGAACCAGGGGGTCCCCCGCGCAACTCCAGGGAGACGTCGAGGGAACGGGCGGAGTGCGTGAGCGCGCCGACCGAGATCTCGTCCACGCCGGTCTCGGCGATCGCGCGCACGGTGTCGAGGGTGACGCCGCCCGAGGCCTCGAGCCGCGCGCGTCCGGCGACGAGCTCGACCGCGGCGCGCAGCTCGTCGAGGGTCATGTTGTCCAGGAGGATCGCCTCGACCCCTGCCTCGAGCGCCTCGGCCACCTGCGCGAGCGTGTCGCACTCGACCTCGACGGGCAGGGCGGTGGCGGCCCGCACCCGCCGGACGGCCTCGCCCACCGATCCCGCCGCGCGGAGGTGGTTGTCCTTGATCAGGACGCCGTCGGCGAGGCCGAAGCGGTGGTTGCGCCCGCCGCCGCAGGCGACGGCGTGCTTCTCGAGCGCTCGTAGGCCGGGGGTGGTCTTGCGGGTGTCCAGGATGGCGGCGCCCGTGCCTGCGACCGCGTCCACGTACCGGCGTGTCAGGGTCGCGATGCCGGAGAGCCGGCCCAGGAGGTTGAGCGCCGTCCGCTCGCCGGTCAGGATCGCGCGCAGCGGCCCCGTGACGGTCGCGACCGGCCCCGGGGTCTCGAGCACGTCGCCGTCCGCGACGAGCGCCTCGAAGCGCACGCCGGGGTCGAGCTCGTGGAAGACGGCCTCGGCTGCCGCCAGCCCGCAGACGACGCCGGGCTCCTCGACGAGCAGCACGGCGGAGCCGACCGCGCCGGCGGGCACGGTCGCCTCCGTGGTCACGTCGCCGGTCGCCACGTCCTCCGCCAGCGCCGCCGCGACGATCGCCTCGATCGCCTCCCGGCCAAGTGACACTTTGTCACTTGGCGCGCCCGTGCGCAGAGACAGGGTCAGCGCCATCGCTCCAGCGCGGGTTGCTCGCCCGGACGCAGCACGACGTGCCGCTCGAAGTCCTCGCGCTGCTCCGGGAAGTCGGCGCGGAAGTGCGAGCCTCGGCTCTCCTCGCGCACGAGCGCGCTCTCGGCCACGAGCCGCGCGAGCAGGTGCGGCGCCGTGCGCAGCTGCTCCAGGCCTGCCGCGTCACGGACGAGTCCGGCTCCCTCCCAGACCTGCCGGCGCAACTGCGGCGTGACCGACTCGGCCGGAGCCGGGACGGGGGGAGCGGGGAGCCTCGCCGGGAGCCCCGGCTCGCCGAGGGCCGCCAAGGCGGCGCGCCGGCCGAACACGAGACACTCGAGCAGCGAGTTCGACGCCAGCCGGTTCGCGCCGTGCACGCCGGTGGCGGCGCACTCACCGGCCGCATACAGCCCCGGCAGCTCGCTGCGCCCGTCGAGGTCGGTGACGACGCCGCCGACCGTGTAGTGGGCGGCGGGAGCGACGGGGACGGGCGCGTCCGCGGGGTCGTAGCCGCTCTCGGCGAGGCGCCCCATCAGGGTCGGGAAGCGGTCGCGGTCGATCGAGCGGAGGTCGAGCAGCGCCGTCCCGCGGGCAGCGATCTCGCGGGCGACCACGTCCCGCGGCGCCAGCTCGTCGGTGAAGCGGCGGCCGTGCTCGTCGAGGAGGAGCGCCCCCTCCCCACGCAGCGCCTCGGAGAGGAGGAGCGTCGAGTCGACGAGGGTCGTCGGATGGAACTGCACGAGCTCGAGGTCGGCCACCGCCGCCCCGGCGCGGTACGCGGCGGCGATTCCGTCGCCGACCGTCCCCGGCGGGTTCGTCGTCCGCTGCCAGAGCGCGGCTGCGCCACCGGTGGCGAGCAGGGTCGCGCGGGCGGGGATCGCGCGCCGGTCGGTGACGACGCCGACGCAGCGGTCGCCCAAGCGCCAGAGCCCGAGCATCCGCTCGCCCTCGGCGACGCGGATGCGCGGATGCGCGAGGACGCGCTCGGCGAGCGCCCGCGCCACGCGGTCGCCGGTGGCGGCCCCGCCGGCGTGCACGATGCGCCGCCGTCCGTGGCCCCCCTCGAGCCCGAGCCCGTCGTCGAACTCGACGCCGAGCTCGACGAGGTCGCGGATACGGGCCGGCGCCTCCTCGGTCAGCACTCGGACGGCGCTCGGCCGGCAGAGCCCGCGGCCGGCCCGCAGAGTGTCCGCCGCGTGCAGCTCCGGCGCGTCGTCCTCCCCTACCGCGGCCGCGATGCCGCCCTGGGCGAGCGAGCTCGTGGAGGCGAGGAGCGGGCCCTTCGAGAGCACGAGGACGTCGGCCTCGGAGGCCGCGACGAGCGCCGCGAACAGCCCCGCGACGCCGCTGCCGACGACGAGGAGGTCGGCCTCGGCCTCCGAGCGTGACTGCCTGTTCGAGCTCATGCTAGTTTTAGCCTCTGAGTCGATAACCTCGTGCACGAGTCTAGCACCCACCCTCCCCTGCCGGCGCACGCCGTCCTCGCCGCCGTCTTCCAGGTCCGTGAGGGGTCGCTCCGCGTCCTCCTCTGGCAGCGCGCGCGCGAGCCCTTCCGCGGCGCCTGGTCGCTGCCCGGAGGCTCGCTCGGCCCAGGCGAGACGCTCGAGGAGTCGATCCTGCGCCACCTCGCGGCCAAGGTGGACGTGCGCGAGGTCGCGCACCTGGAGCAGCTCGGCACCTGGAGCCACCCGGCCCGGCATCCGCACCGCTGGGAGCTCGCGACCGCCTACCTCGGGCTCGTCCCGCTCGGGATCGACCCGGACGTCCCCGCCGACACCGCCTGGCACCGCGTGGACGGGCTCCCGGTGACGGCGTTCGACCACGGCGAGATCGTCCTCGCCGGCAGGGAGCGCCTGCGCGGGAAGCTCTCCTACTCGAACGTCGGCTTCGCGCTCGCTCCGGAGACCTTCACGCTGGCGGAGCTGCGCGACGTCTACGAGGCAGCGCTCGGGTACGAGGTCTCGGCCACGAACCTCAAGCGCGTGCTCCTCCGCCGGGGCGCGATCGAGCCGACCGGAGAGCGGCGCGCGCCGGGGCCAGCGGGAGGGCGTCCAGCCGAGGTCTTCCGCTTCCGGACGAGACGGCTCGAGGTCACCGACCCCTTCGCCGTCCTGCGGCCCCGGCCGCGTAGCGTCCGCTAGCCCGCGAGACGAGCGAGGGCGGTCACCGCGGCGGCGAGCGCCATCGCGGCGATGATCGGCAGACGCCGCCAGAGAACCACGGCGAGCGCGGCCGCGGCCACCCCGGGGACGCGGGCGTCCACGACCACCTCGCGCTCGCCGCCGAAGGTCTGGGTCGTCACGAGCGCCGTCAGCATCACGGGTGCGAGCAGCTCGACGACCGACTGCGCCCGCCGCGGGAGCGCGCGCCGGCCGAGGAAGACCGGCCCCGCCGCCTTGAAGACGACCGTGACCGCGCCGACGGCGGCGACGACCACCCAGGCGTCCGTCACCGGCGCAGCCCCAGCAGGCAGGCCGCCGAGGCAGCGACCAGGGACGCCCCGGGCGGCACGAAGGGCGTCAGCGCGAGCGTGATCGCCGCGGCCAGCGCCGCCGCGACGAGTGCGCGCCGCGTCCGCACGTAGGGGAAGAGCAGGGCCAGGAAGAGAGCGGCGAACGCCGCGTCGAGCCCGATCGCGCCCGGGTCGGAGAGCGCGCCGCCGATGAGCGTCCCGAGCGCGGTGCTCCCCACCCAGGCCGCGTACAAGAGGAGCCCTGCGCCGGCGAGGATCGGCCACTCGAAGCGGCCCCTGCGACCGGCGAGCGCCCACGACTCGTCCACGATCAGCTGCGACGCCGCAAGCCGCTGCAGTCTCCTGCCCGGCACGATCGAGGCCACCGTCACGCTGAGCGCGACGTAGCGCGCGTTGAGGAGGACCGCGGCCACGATCGCAGCGGCCGCCGTCCCGCCCGTCTCCAGGATGGACGCCGCGGCGAACTGGGCCGAGCCGGCGAAGGTCGTCGCCGACATCACGACAGCCGCCGCCGCCCCCATCCCGGCCGCCTCGGCGAGCACGCCGAAGGAGAGCCCGAAGACGAACGGCCCCGGCGCCAGCGGGAGCGCCGCGCGCACGCCGTCGCGGATCCGGGGCGACGGGCCGGCGTCCGAGCTCACCCTGCGAACGTACCACTCGGCTGCTGCCACAATCCCGCCCATGAAGGTCGTCGTCAGCGGCGCCTCCGGCCTGATCGGGTCCGCGCTGGTGCCCGCGCTCGAGGCCGCCGGTCACGAGGTCGTCCGCCTCGTTCGCCGCGAGCCCGCCGACGATGGCGAGGCACGCTGGGATCCGGCCGCGGGCACGATCGACTCCGGCCGGCTCACCGGTGCCGCGGCGATCGTCTGCCTGAGCGGGGCGACGATCGGGCGCCGCTGGACGGAGGGGCGCAAGCGCGAGATCCTCGAGTCGCGGGTGGCGAGCACCTCCCTCCTCGCCCGCACGGCCGCGGAGCTCGACCCACCCCCCTCCGTATTCCTCTGCGCTGGCGGAGTCGGCATCTACGGCGACCGCGGCGACGAGATCCTGACCGAGGAGTCCGAGCTCGGCAGCGGCTTCCTCGCCGACGTGGGCCGCGCGTGGGAGGCGGCCGCGGAGCCCGCCCGCGAAGCCGGCATCCGGGTCGTCACCTTCCGGCAAGGGATCGTCCTTGCCCGTCGCGGCGGCGCCCTGCCGCGACTCCTGACCCCGTTCCGGCTCGGGCTGGGAGGTCGCATCGGGAGCGGCCGGCAGTGGTGGAGCTGGGTGGCGCTGGACGATCTCGTGTCCGCGTACCTCTTCGCCCTCGAGCACGACCTCCGGGGCCCGGTGAACCTCGTCGCGCCGAACCCGGTCACGAACCGGCAGTTCGTGCAGGCGCTCGCCCGGGCGCTGCGCCGGCCTGCGCTCGTCCCGCTCCCCGCACCGCTCGTGGTCGCGATGTTCGGCGAGATGGGCAAGGCGGCCCTGCTCGAGGGTCAGCGCGCTCTGCCGGCGCGCCTGCTCGATGCAGGGTTCATCTTCACCTACCCGGAGCTCGGTCCCGCGCTCGCGCGGGCGCTCCAGGGCTGACCCCGCTCGCACGCTCGCGTGCCCGACCTCGCGACCCTGGGCTGGGATGGAGAGTGGGACGCCGCCTTCGCACCGCATCGCGAGCGAGGCCTCGTCCCCGGCCGGGTCGCGGTGCGGCATCGCGGAGCCTACGACGTCCTCGGCCCCGAGGGCGAGCTGCGTGCTCGAGTCTCGGGCAGGCTGCGGCACGAGGCATCGTCCCCGGCCGACCTGCCGGTCGTCGGGGAC
>DATMAP010000018.1:0-7757 GCA_035559835.1 Gaiellaceae bacterium | reverse complement strand
CCCAGGGACTCGATCGATGCGTCGATCGCGGGCAGGACGAAGTCCGAGACGTGCTCCCACGCCGCCAGGCGCTCGCCGCTCAGCGGCTCCCCGCGCAGGTGCACGGTCGTGTCGCCGCCTCGGGGCTCGAGCTCGGTCGTCAACCGCAACAGCCCGACGCCCGGCAGCTCGACCCCGGTCGTGAAGTAGTCGAAGGGGCGCCAGTCGAGCACGTGCTCGACGATCACGTCCGGGCCGTGGACGCAGTGGTTCGTGACGCCCGCGCGCTGCCGCCCGCCGGGAGTGACCACGTCGAGGCGATCGGCGTCCCAGATCGAGCGCAGGTCGGGGTTGGTCAGCCAGTCCCAGGCGCTCACGGCGTCCAGCGCCACGGTGAACGTGCGCTCGAAGGTGGTGGCGCCCGGGGCGATCCGCACGCGCTGGCGCTCGCTCTCCGCCTGCCAGCGCTGGCCCAAGTCGTCGAGGCAGCAGGGCACCTCGCCGACGTCGTCGTAGACCTCGAGGTGCGGGCGCAGGCCGAGGGCCTCGGGATCGAGGCCCAGCGCCTGCACGCAGTCGTCGGTGAGCAGGGCGTACCCCCTCGTCCCCAGGACCTCCGCCGCGGAGTTCTTCGTCAGCCGGTGGAGGACGATCACGTCGCGGCCCGTCAGCTCCTCGCCGCCGGCGACCTCCCGGCGCACGAAGCTGCCGTGGTGGACGACGAACTTGAGGTCGAGGGTGGGGATCTGCCGGCAGGCTTCGCAGGTGCAGGTGGTCGCGTGGACGATGTCGCGCAGCCGGGCGCGGAAGGCGAAGTAGGACTGCTCGATCGTGTCCAGGAGCGTGGAGGCGCCGCAGGTTCCGTCCAGGGCGTAGGCGAAGACCGCGTCACCCTCGAGCTTCGTCACCCTGAGCGGCGGCTGGAGGCGCCCGACGACGATGCCGAGGAGGTCGGCGAGCACGTCCTGGGCGTGCTCGAGTTCCGTCCCGAGCAGGTAGCTCGTGTAGCCGGAGAGGTCGGCGATGACGAGCGAGCCGCGCTCGGCGGCGACGAGGCCCGTCTCGGTGGCAGGCCGCCCGGCCATCGCCGGGGAGCGTATGCGCCTCCGTGCGCGCGGGCAAGCGCCCGCTCAGGGGGCTTCCGGCGCGGGACAGCGCCAGTACTCGTAGCCCGCTGCGCGCAGCCTGTACGTGCACGAGTCGCCGACGAGGCTGGGGGAGCCCGTCAGCCACCCTTCCCGGCAGGCCCGCCAGACGGCGGTGTCGCCGACAGGCGAGGCGACGAGCTGGCAGGAGCCCACGACGCCGGCGCGCTCGAAGAGCCGTTGCTCGCGGGCGATGGCGAGGAGCACCGCGACGACGGCCGCGACGACGACGATCCGTACTACCATGGGCCTTCCTCGGGTTCGCTATTCGTGGAGATCGGCACGTTCCCTGCCGGACCCGATCCCCCGTGCGGGCGGCCCGGGGTAGGGTATGCGCCCGATGGCGGCAGTCCGGATGGACGGGAAGGCGCTCGCGGCGAAGATCCGCGCGCAGGTGGCGCAGGAGGTGGCGGCCTTCGGCGAGCCCGTCTGCCTGGCCACGATCCTGGTCGGGGACGATCCCGCCTCGCACGTCTACGTGGGCAAGAAGCACGAGGCCTCGGCCGAGGCCGGGATCGACTCGCGCGACCACCGCTTCCCCGCGGACACGGCCGAGAGCGACGTCCTCGAGCTGATCGAGGAGCTGAACGCCGACGAAGCGGTGGACGGCATCCTCGTCCAGCTTCCCCTCCCGCCGCACATGGACGAGCCGAAGGTGACGCGGTCGGTCGACCCGGCCAAGGACGTGGACGGCTTCCACCCGCTCAACGCCGGCCGGCTCTTCCTGGGGGAGCCGCTGCACGTGCCGGCGACACCGCTCGGCGTCATGGCCCTGCTCGGGGAGTACGGCGTGGAGCTGGCAGGCAGCGAGGCGGTGGTGATCGGCCGGAGCGAGATCGTGGGCAAGCCGATGGCGATGCTCCTGCTCGCCGCGAACGCGACGGTGACGATCTGCCACTCGCGCACGGCCGACCTGGCCGCCCACACGCGCCGCGCCGACGTGCTCGTGGCCGCGGTCGGCCGCCCGGGCCTGGTCACGCCGGAGATGGTCAAGCCCGGAGCGGCCGTCGTCGACGTCGGGGTCAACCGCACGGAGGCCGGGCTCGTCGGCGACGTCGACCCTGCCGTGTTCGAGGTGGCCGGGCTGATGACCCCGGTGCCGGGCGGCGTGGGACCGATGACGATCGCGATGCTGCTCCGCAACACGCTCGCCGCCGCGCGCTATCGGCGTCTCGGCCTTGCGGTCTCCGGCTCGTAGGCGCTACGGTTTCCCGGTTCAGTCATCGGCGCCCGGCCCGCCTGTGGCCGGCGTCTCAGCTTCAGGAGGACGTGAGTGGAGCAGGGCACCGTCAAGTGGTTTTCGAACGAGAAGGGCTACGGCTTCATCGAGCGCGACGGAGGTGACGACGTCTTCGTCCACTTCTCCGCGATCGAGATGGACGGCTTCAAGACCCTCACCGAGGGACAGCGCGTGCAGTTCGAGGTCGTCCAGGGTCCCAAGGGTGCCCAGGCCGCGAACGTCGTGGCTGCGAGCTGAGCGAACTCGTTTCGACCTAGCGGCGGGCTCCCGGGAGGGAGCCCGCCCCGTTCGAGAGGATCTTCACCGATGGCCATCTCCCGAGAGGACGTCCTCCACGTCGCCCGCCTCGCCCGCCTCGCGCTGAGCGAGGAGGAGGTCGAGCGGCTGACGCGGGAGCTGCAGCAGATCCTGGAAGCCGTCTCCGCCGTCTCCGAGCTGGAGCTGGGCGACGTCCCCCCGACCTCGCACCCGCTCGACCTCGTCAACGTCTGGGCCGAGGACGAGCCGCACGAGCCGCTCCCGCTCGAGGACGTCCTCGCCAACGCGCCCGCGGTCGAGGACGGTCTCTTCCGCGTCCCCGCATGGCGCCGCTGATCGACACCCTCCGCCTGACGGCCGAGGAGGCCGGCCGCCTGCTCGAGCGCCGGGAGCTCTCCGCCGCCGAGCTGCGGGCTGCCTACCTGGAGGCGATCGCCGAGCGGGACGGCGAGCTGCGCTGCTACCTGCGCACGGTCGAGGAGGCCGAGGGGGAAGGGGTGCCGATCGCGCTCAAGGACGTGATCTCGACCAAGGGCGTGGAGACGACCGCCGGCTCGCGCATCCTCGCCGGCTACGTCCCCGTCTTCGACGCGACCGTCGCCGCCCGGGTCAAGGCGGCCGGCCTGCCCCTGCTCGGCAAGACGAACACGGACGAGTTCGCGATGGGCTCCTCGACCGAGAACTCGGCCTTCGGGCCCACGCGCAACCCCTGGGACCCCACGCGCGTACCCGGCGGCTCGGGCGGCGGCTCGGCGGCTGCGGTCACCGCAGGGCTGGCGCCTTGGGCGCTCGGCTCGGACACCGGCGGCTCGATCAAGCAGCCCTCGGCGCTGTGCGGGAACGTGGGCCTGCGCCCTACCTACGGCAGCGTCTCCCGCTACGGGGTGGTCGCATTCGCCTCCAGCCTCGACCAGATCGGCCCGGTGGCGAAGACGGTGCGCGATGCCGCGCTCCTGTACTCGCTGATCGCGGGCCGCGACCCCCGCGACTCGACCACGGCCGAGCTACCGGAGCCGGTGCGGCTGCCCGAGGGCGACTCGCTCGCCGGGATCCGGATCGGCGTCCCGACGGAGCTGAACGAGGCCGAGGGGATCGAGGCGGGCGTCCGAGAGGCGGTGCGGCGTGCGCTCGAGCTGGCCGCCGAGCTGGGGGCCGAGGTCGAGGAGTGCTCGCTCCCGCGCTCGGCGCGGTACGGGCTGCCCTGCTACTACCTGATCGCGCCGGCCGAGGCCTCCTCCAACCTCGCCCGCTACGACGGCGTCCGCTACGGCCTGCGCGCCGAGGGCGAGAGCTACCAGGAGGTGGTCGACCGCACGCGGGACGAGGGCTTCGGGGACGAGCCCAAGCGCCGGATCATGCTGGGCACGTACGCGCTCTCGGCCGGCTACTACGAGGCCTACTACGGGCAGGCGCAGAGGGTGCGAACGATCATCATCGCCGAGCACCGGGAGGCGCTCGAGCGCTTCGACGTGCTCGCCTGCCCCACCTCGCCGACGGTCGCCTTCCCGCTCGGCGAGCGCGCGGCGGATCCGCTGGCCATGTACGCGAGCGACCTGCTGACGATCCCCTCCTGCCTGGCCGGGCTGCCCGGGCTCTCGATCCCCTGCGGGCTCTCGCAGGGGCTGCCCGTCGGCCTGCAGCTCGTCGGGCCGCAGTTCGGCGAGAACCTGCTCTTCCGGGTCGGGCACGCGCTCGAGCAGGCGCTCGGCTTCGACACCGTGCCGGCGCGCTGGCGGGAGGCGGGGAGATGACGTGGGAGCCCGTCATCGGGCTGGAGATCCACGTCCAGCTGAAGACGGAGACGAAGATGTTCTGCCGCTGCCCGACCGGCTTCGGGGCGAAGGAGAACACGCAGACGTGCCCGGTCTGCCTCGGCTTCCCCGGCGCGCTGCCCGTGGCGAACCGGGTCGCGATCGAGTGGACGATCCTGCTCGGGCTCGCTCTCGACTGCGAGATCGCCGAGCGGGCGGTGTTCGCCCGCAAGAACTACTTCTACCCCGACCTGCCGAAGGGCTATCAGATTTCTCAATACGATCAGCCTCTTTGCACAAACGGCAAAATGATCATCCCAACTGCGGAAGGCGACCGAGTGATCGAGATCGTGCGCGCCCACCTGGAAGAGGACGCGGCCAAGACGGTGCACGTGGGCGGGCGCACCGGCCGGATCGGCGGGGCCGACTACTCGCTCGTCGACTACAACCGGGGAGGGACGCCGCTCGTCGAGATCGTGACCGCCCCCGACCTCCGCTCCGCCGAGGAGGCGAAGCGCTTCCTCCAGCTCCTGCGCCAGACGGTGGTGGAGCTCGGCATCTCGGACGCGGAGATGGAGAAGGGGACGCTGCGCGTGGACGCGAACGTCTCCGTCCGGCCCGCCGGCTCGGACGAGCTGCGCACCCGGACCGAGATCAAGAACCTGAACTCGTTCACCTTCGTGGCGCGCGGGATCGCCGCCGAGGTCGAGCGCCAGATCGGCGTCTGGGAGGCAGGAGGCGAGGTGCAGCAGGAGACCTACGACTTCGACGCCGCGACGGGGCGCCTCACTCCCCGGCGCGCGAAGGAGGAGGCCGACGACTACCGCTACTTCCCCGAGCCCGACCTCGTCCCGGTCGAGCCGCCGGCGGAGCTGATCGAGCGCCTGCGCGCGCGGCTGCCGGAGCTGCCGGCCGCGCGCATCCGCCGGCTGGAGGCCGACCTCGACCTCGAGCGCGCGACCGTGCTCGTGACGGGGGGTCTCGACCGGCTCTGGGAGGAGACGGTGGCCGCGGGGGCCGACCGGCTCGCGGCTGCGAACGTGATCGCCAACAACCTCGTGGGCGCGGGCGTCGATCCGGCCGCCGTCCCGCCTGCGGAGCTGGCCCGGCTGGTCGAGGCACGCGAGCGGATCCCGCGCAGCGCCTTCGACGAGGCGCTCGCCAGGCTCGCGGAGCCGGGCTTCTCCGCCGACCCCTACCTGGCGCAGGAGTCGGTGGCGGACACAGCCGCGTTGGAGCCGATCGTGCTCAGGGTGCTGGAGGCCAACCCCGCACAGGTGGAGGCGTACCGGAACGGCAAGGAGGGCCTGCTCGGCTTCTTCGTCGGCCAGGTCATGCGGGAGACGCAGGGCAGGGCCGACCCGCGCGTGGTCAACGACCTCGTGCGGGCGAAGCTGGCCGGCTAGCCCTCAGCGCCCCGGCAGCCGCAGCTCGCGGCCGAGGTAGACGCCGGAGCTCTCCGCCTCGACGAACGGGGCCATCGCCCGCCGGCGCTCCGCCTCGACCTCGGAGAGCCGGTAGCGCTCGCGGGACTCGAAGGAGTCCCAGATCGAGATGCCCACGACCTCGTTCGTGTCCTTCGAGTAGCACTCGTAGGCGCGGAGCATCCCCTCGGGCAGCTCCTTCGGGCGCCAGGCCTGCCGGAACTGCTCGTACGTCCCGGGCTTGATCCGCCGGGTGGTGATCCAGACGACGTGCTCCTCGCGCTCCATCCCCTGCACCGTAGCGCAGCGCCGCGCCGAACCGAAGCCGCGCGCGGGCCGAACCAGACTCGTCCTCCGTCTACGGGGAAAGGAGAAGAGCATGCAGAGGGGATTCGCGCTCCTCGCGCTCGCGGGCGGGCTCGTCGCGGCGGTCGCCGCGGCGGCCTTCGTCGGCAGCCTCGGTCCGTCCGGGGCGTCCGCGTCCAGCCATCGCGAGGCGCCGCTGATCGCGGACGACCCGGCCGCCGACAACACGGACGTGTACGCGTTCGTGAGCCCGGACAAGCCGAGCACGGTCACGATCATCGCGAACTACATCCCGCTCGAGGACCCGGCCGGCGGGCCCAACTACTACCGGTTCGATCCCACGGTCCTCTACGAGCTGAAGGTCGACAACGACGGCGACGCGAGAGAGGACGTCGTCTACCAGTTCCGCTTCAAGACGCAGGTCGGAAACCCGAACACGTTCCTCTACAACACGGGGCCCGTCACCTCTGCGACCGACCCGGACCTGAACGTGAAGCAGACGTACACGGTCACGCGGGTCGTCCGCAAGGCAGGCAAGGCCGTCTCGACGAGCGTGCTCGGGTCGGACCTGCCCGTGCCGCCGGCGAACATCGGCCCGCGCTCGAACCCGAGCTACGACCCGTTCATGGGCGTGGTCGACCTCGGCGGCGGGCGCACGGTCTTCGCCGGCCCGCGCGACGACCCGTTCTTCGTCGACCTCGGCTCCATCTTCGACCTGGGCGGGCTGCGGCCCTTCAACCCGGCCCACCTGATCCCGCTCGCGGCCGAGGCCGGGCAGGACGGCGTCCTGCACTACAACACGCACACGATCGCGATCCAGGTGCCGAAGACGGACCTGCTCGCGCCGCCCGCCGCCGACGGGACGATCGGGATCTACGCCAGCGCGAGCCGGCCGAAGATCCGGATCCTCCGGGGGGACGGGACCTTCGACGCGCAGGGGCCGTGGGTGCAGGTGTCGCGGCTCGGCAACCCGCTCGTGAACGAGGTGCTGATCCCGGTCGGGAAGAAGGACCTCTGGAACGCGTCGGATCCCAGGCACGACGCGCAGTTCCTCCAGCACTACACGAGCCCCGAGCTCGCGGGCCTCGTCAACCTGCTCTACCCGGGGCTCCCGGACACGCCCACGAGCGGTCGCGCCGATCTGGTCGCGGTGCTGCTTACGGGCGTTCCGGGGCTGAACTTCACGGGTGAGGTGAAGGCCGACCTGCTGCGGCTGAACACGGCGGTTCCTCCTGCCGCGACGCCCGACCCGCTCGGGGCGCTGGCGGGCGATCTCGCCGGCTTCCCGAACGGGCGGCGGCTCGGCGACGACGTCACCGACATCGAGCTCCGCGCCGTCGCGTGCGGCTACGGCCCGATTCTCGAGGCGCTGCTCGGGCTCTGCAACTTCAGCCCGAACAACCTCGTCGGGGACGGAGTGGATGCGAACGAGAGCGCGTTCCTGGCGCAGTTCCCGTATGTGGCTCCGCCGAACCGGGGCTACGAGCACACGGGGCACGAGTAGGGGGAAGGGGTATGGGGCTCGGCGGGAGCCGGCGCACGGCGCTCCTCGCAGGCGGCGCGACCGCGGTCGCGCTCGCCCTCGGAGCGCTCGTCGGCGGCGTCCTCGCCGAGCCCTCCCAGCCGGCCGCCGAGGCGCCCGCCCGTGCCGGAG
>DATMAP010000017.1:0-9685 GCA_035559835.1 Gaiellaceae bacterium | reverse complement strand
CGCCGCGCTCGCGGTCAGCGCCGCGATCGCGCTCTGCTCCGTGCGCCGGCCGGTCGCGACCACGAGCGCGAGCCCGGAGCCGCGGGTGACGGCCGTGCCCGCGTAGACCATGGAGGAGCGCTCGGCGAGCGGGGCGTCGGCGGGCACGGGCTCGGGGCCCTTGCCCACGGGGACGGACTCGCCGGTCAGGGCCGACTCGTCCACCTCCAGCCCGAGCGCGCGGACGACCCGCGCGTCCGCGGGCACGCGGTCGCCCTCGCGCAGGCGGACGAGGTCGCCGGGCACGAGCTCCCTCGCCTCCACCTCCCGGAGGGAGCCCTCGCGGACGACGTGTGCCAGCTCGCGCACCGCCTCGGCGAGGGCGAGCACGGCACGCGCGGCACCCGCCTCCTGCGCGAAGCCGAACACGGCGTTGAGCGCCACGATGGCCGCGATCGCCGCCGCCTCCAGGCTCTCCCCGATGGCGAAGGAGACCGCGGCCGCGCCGACGAGCAGCACGACGAGCGGGTCGGCGAGCTGGTGGGCGGCGAGGCGCACGTAGTCGGGCCTCGTCGGACGCTCGACCTCGTTCGGCCCGACCTCGGCGAGGCGGGCCGCGGCCTCGCGCTCGGCGAGCCCGAGCGCGAGGTCCGAGCCGAGCTCCCGCGCCACGTCGGCGGCGGGGCGCGCGTGCGCCGGCGGCGTCGTCCGCATGCCCGGATCGTCCCGCCCGGCGGCCGGCCCGCCATCGGTAGGAAGGCACCGCCCGGCTGCGGGATCCTCCGGGGGTAGCCTCCCGCGCGTGCGCGGCTACTGGACGCTGCTCCTCTTCCTGGCGGCGGTCTGGGGCGCCTCCTACCTGTTCATCAAGCTCGCCGTGGAGGATCTCGAGCCTGCGCCGCTGATGGCGGCGCGCACGCTCCTCGCGGCCGCCTGCCTGCTCGGCTACCTGGCGGCCACCGTCGGGCTGCGCCGTGCCGCGGAGGAGCTGCGCGCGAGCTGGCGCGCCGCGCTCGTGCTCGGGACGGTCAACGCCGCGGTGCCCTTCTGGCTCGTCGGCTGGGGGGAGAAGCACGTGGACTCGAGCGTGGCCGGCATCGCGCAGTCCACGGTGCCGATCTTCACCTTCCTGCTCGCGTGGCGGCTCGTCCCCGGCGAGGAGGTCGGCCGCGCGCGCGTGCTCGGGATCGCGGTCGGCTTCCTCGGCGTCGCCGCCCTCGCGGGGCTCGACCCGCGAGGCGGCTGGTGGGCGGTCGCGGGCACGCTCGCCGTCGTCCTCTCCTCGCTCTCCTACGCCCTCGGCGGGGTGTACGGCCAGCTCCGCGTGCGCACGGTGTCCGGCCCTGTGCTGGCGGCCGGCTCGATGCTGGCCGCGACCGTCCTGCTCCTGCCCCTCGCCCTCGTCCAGCTCCCCGCGGAGGCGCCGGGCGCGCAGGCGCTCGGGGGCCTGCTCGCGCTCAGCCTCCTGGGGACGGCGCTCGGGCAGCTCGTCCTCTTCCGCATCCTGCGCCTCTTCGGCTCGCGGCGGCTCTCGCTCGTGACCTACCTGATGCCCGGCTTCGCGCTCCTCTACGGCGCCCTCTTCCTCGACGAGCCGCTGACCGCGGCGGCGCTCGGCGGGCTCGCGCTGATCCTGGCCGGGGTCGCCCTGGCCTCGGGAGCGGCGCTGCGGGCGCGCGCGGCGGAGCCCGCATGAGCGTCTCGCTGCGGCGCGCGCGGCCCGAGGACGTGGACTTCCTCGTCTCGCTCTACACGCACGAGGAGGTGGAGCCGTTCCTCGCCGCCGTGCGCCCGAAGGAGCGCGAGCAGGTGCTCGCCCAGGTCGAGCGCTCGCTCGCGGAGCCGGACGCCTTCGGCGTGCTCGTCGTGGAGGTGGACGGGGAGCCCGCGGGGACGATGAGCTTCGAGCGCGTGAACCGGCGCAGCCGCATCGCGGAGCTCGGCGGGCTCGCGATCCACCCGCGCTTCCGCGGGCGCCGGGTCGGCGACACGGCGGCGCGGCTGCTCCAGCGCTACCTCTTCCACGAGCTCGGCTTCCACCGGCTCCAGCTCGAGATCTACGGCTTCAACGAGCGGGCGCAGGTGCACGCCGAGCGCTCCGGCTTCGTGCGCGAGGGCGTGCGTCGCAAGGCCTACTGGCGGGACGGGGAGTGGGTGGACGGCGTCCTGTACGGCCTCGTCCTCGAGGACCTGGCGGACGAGGAAGCCCCGGCCGGGGAAGGGAGCTAGGGGCCCCGCCGTCCCGCGGGTCGCGGAGGAAGCGCTCGAGCAGGTCGCGCACGGCCGGCGCCGAGGCGGCGGCCGCGCGTAGGATCGGTGCATGCCGAGCTTCTTGCACACCATGGTGCGCATCACCGACCCGGAGCGCAGCCGCGCCTTCTACGAGGCGCTCGGGTTCCGCTTCTCCCGTGACATGGACATCGTCCGCGACGGCGAGCTCGAGGCCACGAACTACTTCTTCTCCATCGGCGACCAGGAGAACGTGCTCGAGCTGACCTACAACCACGACGGGCGCACCTACGACCTGGGGACGGGCTACGGGCACATCGCGCTCGGCGTGGACGACCTGGACGCGACGCTGGCCGCGCTCGCCGAGCAGGGCATCGAGCCGGAGCGGCCGCCGTACCGCGTCCGCGAGGGCGGCTCGCGGCTCTGCTTCGTCCGCGATCCCGATGGTTACCTAATAACATCGATTTAATCTGGCTTTTCTGGCTTTGGCTGGCGGTCCGGAGTCGCTGGGGAGGGACGAGGGCGCGCGCTAGCATCGAACTCGCTAGGGCCGCAGTCACTCCGTAAGAGCCATGTCCGCAACAGCGGATTACGCTTTGCCGGCATGAGCACAGATCCCCAGCTGCGAAACCACGCAGCCTTCATCTGGTCGGTGGCGGACAAGCTGCGCGGCGTTTACAAGCAGTCCGAGTACGGGCGGGTGATCCTCCCGCTCGTCGTCCTGCGCCGGCTGGACTGCGTGCTCGAGCCGACGAAGGCGGACGTGCTCGCACGGCACGAAGCGCTGAAGGGGCGCGTCGAGAACGTGGAGCCCGTGCTCTGCGCAGTGTCGGGCGAGAAGTTCTACAACGTCAGCCCGCTCGACTTCCCGAAGCTCCTCGCCGATCCGCCGAACATCGCCGGAAACCTGCGCTCCTACATCGCCGGCTTCTCGCCGGCGGCGCGCGAGGTGATCGAGAAGTTCGGGTTCGACGCGCAGATCGCGCGGCTCGCCGAGAAGAACCTGCTCTACCTCGTCGTGTCGCAGTTCGCGGAGATCGACCTGCATCCGAACGTCGTCTCCAACCTGGAGATGGGCTACCTGTACGAGGAGCTCATCCGCCGCTTCTCGGAGCTCTCGAACGAGACCGCGGGGGAGCACTTCACCCCGCGCGAGGTGATCCGGCTGATGGTGAACCTTCTGTTCGTCGAGGACGAGGACGTGCTGCGTACCCGCGGGATCGTGAAGACGCTCTACGACCCGGCCTGCGGCACCGGCGGGATGCTCTCCGTCGCCGAGGACCACCTCCGCCACCTGAACCCGGACGCGCGCCTCGAGGTCTTCGGCCAGGAGCTGAACGACGAGACGTACGCCGTCTGCCGCTCCGACATGATGCTGAAAGGCCAGGACGCCTCCCACATCGTCTCCGGCAACTCCTTCTCCGAGGACGGCCACCAAGGCCGTACCTTCGACTACATGCTTGCCAACCCGCCCTTCGGCGTGGAGTGGAAGAGCGTGGAGAAGGTCGTCCGCGACGAGCACCGAAACCTCGGCTTCGACGGCCGCTTCGGCGCCGGGCTGCCGGCGATCAACGACGGGAGCTTCCTCTTCCTCCAGCACATGCTCTCCAAGATGAAGCCGGTCGAGCACGGCGGCTCGCGGCTGGCGATCGTCTTCAACGGCTCGCCCCTCTTCACCGGCGGCGCCGGCTCCGGCCCCTCCGAGATCCGGCGCTGGATTATCGAGAACGACTGGCTCGAGGCCGTCGTCGCCCTCCCCGACCAGCTCTTCTACAACACCGGCATCTCGACCTACTTCTGGGTCCTCACGAACCGCAAGAGCGCCGCGCGCCGCGGCAAGGTGCAGCTCGTCGACGCCCGCGAGCTGTGGGTGAAGATGCGCAAGAGCCTGGGAGAGAAGCGCAAGCAGATCTCCGAAGAGCAAATCGACGAGATCACCCGCCTCTACGGCGAGTTCCAGGAGAACGAGCGGGTCAAGATCTTCCCGAACGAGGCCTTCGGTTACCAGCGGATCACCGTCGAGCGCCCGCTCCGCCTGCGCTACACGGGCGAGGGGGCAGCCGAGCGGCTCGCGGGCTCGAAGGCGTTCGCGAAGCTCGACGAGGCGACGCAGGAGAAGCTCGCCGCCGCGGTCTCGTCGCTCGCCGACTTGGAGACGACCGACCGCGAGGAGGCGCTGTCCGCGAACGGGAAGCTCTCGAAGGCCGAGGAGAAGGCGCTCCTCGAGGCGCTCGCCGTCCGCGACCCGGGGGCGCCCGCGCTCGACGAGCCCGACCCCGAGCTCCGCGACTATGAGAACGTGCCCCTTCCGCCCGAGCCCGTGACCTTCGAGCCCGACCCCTCGGCGCGCCTTCAGAGCGAGCCCTACCGGCGGGCGGTAGAGGAGTACATGCAGGCCGAGGTGCTGCCGTACGTCCCCGACGCCTGGGTCGACCACGGAAAGACGAAGATCGGCTACGAGATCCCGCTCACGCGGCACTTCTACCGCTACCTGCCCCCGCGTCCGCTCGAGGAGATCGACGCGGAGATCCGCGCGCTCGAGGAGGAGATCCAGGAGCTGCTCGGTGAGGTGACGCGGTGAGTTGGGAATCGGTTCCGCTGAAGGCGCTCTTCCGAAGACGCGATGAGACCGGAAAGCCCGAGCTACCGCTGCTCTCCGTGTATCGCGATCTGGGCGTAGTACCTCGCGAGGGTCGTGAAGACAACTTCAATCGCCCCGGCGAGGACCTGAGCACCTACCGAGTCGTCTACGTCGGCGATCTCGTGCTCAACAAGATGAAGACCTGGCAGGGCTCACTGGGGATCTCGTCACACCACGGCATCGTGAGCCCCGCCTACTTCGTGTGTCGACCGATCGGCGCTGTGGACTCGCGGTTCGTGCACCACTTGCTGCGCTCACAGCCTCTAATCGCCGAGTACGGAGCTCGCTCGAAAGGAATCCGCCCGGCTCAATGGGACTTACCGTGGGAGGCATTCCGGGAGATTCGCGTCAGCCTCCCAGATCTACACGTGCAGCGCGAGATCGCCGACTTCCTCGACGCCGAGGCGGCGCGGATCGACGCGCTCATGGAGAAGAAGCAGCGGATGATCGCGCTCCTGGAGGAACGCCGCACAGCTTTGACGATCGCCGGCGCCATGAACCCGGCGTGGCCGCGCGTCAAGCTGACGCTCCTCGCACGGCTCGGCAGCGGGCACACGCCGAGCCGCAGCAGGCCCGAGTGGTGGGAGGACCCTACGATCCCCTGGATCACAACGGGCGACATCGCGCAGATGCGGGGCGACCGGATCGAGTTCATCGAGTCGACGAGGTTCTCGATCAGCGAGCTCGGCCTTGCCAACTCCGCCGCCGAGCTCCATCCCGCCGAGACGGTCGTGCTCTCGCGGACGGCCTCGGTCGGCTTCTCGGCGATCATGGCGCGCCCGATGGCGACGAGCCAGGACTTCGCCACTTGGACGTGCGGCCCACGTCTTCGGCCGCGATTCCTTCTCCTGTGCCTGCGGGCGATGCGCTCGGAGCTGCTCGGCCGGCTGGCGATGGGATCGACCCACAAGACGATCTACATGCCCGACATCGAGAGCATCCGTGTCCCGCTGCCGTCCCTCGAGGAGCAGGACCGGGCAGTGAGCGATGTGTGGGCGCGCCTTCGCCCGATCGACCGCGTGGTCGATGCGATCGATCGGCAAGTCACCCTGCTCCGCGAGCTGCGCCAGGCGCTGATCACCGCCGCCGTCACCGGCCAGCTCGACGTCGCGAAGGCCGCCGCATGACCGGCGCGACCGAGCTCAAGTTCGAGGGCGCGATCGAGGCGTGGCTCCTCGAGCAGGGCGGGTACGCGAAGGGCGATCCGGGGACGTTCGACGTCGCGCTCGGGCTCGATCCCGGCGAAGCGCTCGCGTTCGTGCGCGCGACGCAGGAGACGGCCTGGCGTGCGCTCGCCGAGCGGCACGGCGGCGAATCTGCAGCCGAGACGGGCTTCTTGCGACGGCTCGCCTCCGAGCTCGACGCGCGCGGGACGGTCGACGTCCTGCGGCACGGGGTGAAGGACCTCGGGATCCCGATCCGGCTCGCGTACTTCAAGCCTGCGCACGGGCTCACGCCGGAGCTAGTCGCCGGCTACGAGGCGAACCGCCTCGTCCTCGTCCGGCAGCTCCGCTACGAGGCCTCAGACAAGACGATCGATCTCGCGCTGCTCCTGAACGGGATCCCGGTCGCGACCGCCGAGCTCAAGAACCCGCTCACGAGCCAGACCGTCGAGCACGCGATCGCGCAGTACCGCTTCGACCGCGACCCGGCGAACGTCACGCTCGCGCGGCGCGCGGTCGTGCACTTCGCGGTCGATCCCGAGTCGGTCGCGATGACGACGCGGCTCGCGGGGGCCTCGACGCAGTTCCTCCCCTTCAACCGCGGCTCGGAGGAGGGCGGCGCCGGCAACCCGCTCAACCCCGGCGGGCACAAGACCGCGTACCTCTGGGAGCAGGTCTGGCAGCGCGACAACTGGCTCGACCTGCTCGCCCGCTTCGTGCAGGTGGAAAGGCCGGAGTCTGGGTCGGCGGCGGAGCGAAGGGCGCAGGCGAAGGTCATCTTCCCTCGCTTCCACCAGTGGGACGCGGTGCGCGCGCTCGAGGCGCACGCGCGCGAGCACGGCGCGGGGCACAGCTACCTCGTCCAGCACTCGGCGGGGTCGGGCAAGTCGAACTCGATCGCCTGGCTCGCGCACCGCCTCTCGAGCCTCCACGACGCCTCCGACCGGCCGGTCTTCGACAAGGTCGTCGTCATCACCGACCGGCTCGTACTCGACCGGCAGCTCCAGGACACGATCTACCAGTTCGAGCACGCGCGCGGTGTCGTCGAGCGGATCGACAAGCACTCCGGGCAGCTCGCCGACGCGCTCGCGGGCGAGCAGGCGCGGGTCATCATCACGACGCTGCAGAAGTTCCCGTTCGTGCTCGACAAGGTGGGCGAGCTGCCGGCGCGCCGCTACGCGGTGATCGTGGACGAGGCGCACTCCTCGCAGACCGGCGAGGCGGCGGCCGACCTCAAGCGCGTGCTGGCGGGCGGCACCGAGGAGGAGCGGCTCGCGGCCGCGGAGGCCGACGACACAGCCGAGGAGGCGGCCCAGGGCGACGCCCAGGACGCGCTCGCGCGCTCGCTCGAGGGCCGCGGCCGGCCGGGGAACATCTCCTTCTTCGCGTTCACGGCGACGCCGAAGGCGAAGACGCTCGAGCTCTTCGGGACGCCCGTGGGGGAGGGCGAGGAGCGCCGCTACGTGCCCTTCCACCTCTACTCGATGCGGCAGGCGATCGAGGAGGGCTTCATCCTCGACGTGCTCGCGAACTACACGACGTACAAGACCTTCTTCCGGATCGAGAAGCAGATCACCGACGACCCCGAGTACGACCCCGCCCGCGCCAAGCGGGCGATCGCCCGCTTCGTCACGCTCCACCCGCACAACCTCGCCCAGCGGGCGGAGATCGTCGTCGAGCACTTCCGCGAGCACACGGCCAAGAAGATCGGCGGCAGGGCGAAGGCGATGGTGGTGACGAGCTCGCGCCTGCACGCGGTGCGGATGAAGCTCGCGATCGACCGCTACGTCGCCGAGAAGGGCTACTCGGACGTGCACGCGCTCGTCGCCTTCTCCGGGAAGGTGATCGACGAGGGCGACGAGTTCACCGAGCCGGGGATGAACGCCTTCCCGGAGTCGGAGACGGCGCGGCGGTTCGCCTCGGACGACTACCAGGTGCTCGTCGTGGCGGAGAAGTTCCAGACCGGGTTCGACCAGCCGCTCCTGCACACGATGTACGTGGACAAGGTGCTGACCGGGCTCAACACGGTGCAGACGCTGAGCCGGCTCAACCGCACCTACCCGGGTAAGACGGACACCTTCGTGCTCGACTTCCGCAACGAGCTCGAGTCGGTGCAGGAGGACTTCCGCCCCTACTACGAGCGTACCGAGGCGGTGCCGACCGACCCGAACCTCATGTGGGACCTCCGTCGGGCGCTGTGGGACTTCGACGTGCTGCGCCCCGACGAGGTGGAGGCGGGCGCGCGGGCGCTCGCGACGGTGACGGAGACTGCAGGCCACGGCGCCGTGTACGCGGCGCTCGACCCGGCGCGCGAGCGGTTCGCCGCGCTGGAGGAGGAGGTACAGGACGCCTTCCGGGACGTGCTCGCGCGGTACGTGAGCGTGTACGCGTTCGTCTCGCAGATCGTGCCCTACGTCGACCGCGAGCTCGAGCGCGACTACCTGTACGGGCGGGCGCTGCTCGCGTACCTGCCCGGTCAGGCCGGGGAGAAGCTCGACCTCGGAAGCGAGGTGGAGCTCACCCACCTGAAGATCGCGCAGACCTTCGAGGGGTCGGGATCGCTCGAGGAGGGAGGGGGCGAGGTGGTTGCGATCTTCTCCGGGCGCGGCAAGGAGCACGCGACGGAGAAGGAGCACCTGTCACGGATCGTCGAGGTGATCAACGAGCGCTACGGGCTCGAGCTCGGAGAGGCCGACCAGCTCCTCTTCGACCAGTTCGAGGAGACCTGGGCCGCCGACGAGACGCTCGCGGCGCGGGCGCGCTCGAACACCTTCGAGAACTTCCGCCTCGTGTTCGACCGCGAGTTCATGGACACGGTCGTGAAGCGGATGGAGGGGAACGAGGAGATCTTCAAGCGGATCCTCGACGACGCCGACTTCCGGCGGACGATCCTCGAGTTCTACGCGGCGAAGCTGTACGAGCGGCTGCGCGCGGAGCACGATCAACTCGGGCTGTCACCGGCCGCCAAATAGCCGCCATGACAGCGACCTATTCACTCGACCTCGTCGCCAGTTGCGGGCTGGAAAGTGCTCGCCGCTGGGCCGGCGGGACTCTTCGTTCGTGAGCCAGGGGCTCCCGCCCTGGTCACTGGCGCCGTGCCTGCTCGGCCGCATCCTCAAATTCGCCCGCGAAGACCGACACCTCGGCGAGCATGCCGTCGGCGGCACGGATCGTCGCCACGTAGCTCGCGGGCAGGCCTTCCGACGGGACCGTCTTCCTTGTCGTCGAGAGGGCGCCTGTCGCGCATGCTCGCAGCACAGGACTGCGCCCGGGCCACGGGTGCGCTGCGCAGGTGCGGGGCGAGGCCGGCTCCACGGACATCCGGGTCACCCACACGGGCTCCCAAGGGGGGCCGACGGGGTCGTCGAACCATGCGCCATGGGTGCCCGCCCACCGGCGGATGAGCTCAGGTGGGGGCACCGCGACGGAGCCCTATGGTGCCCCCTCCGACGGGCCGGAAACGGCTCGGTTAAGTCAAAAACCAGGGGGCACCGCTCGCGCCCTTTTTAGGCTCCGAAGGCTCCGCCGCTCGGCGGCCTCGCCAGCATGGGACTCCGAGGGGGGCCGACGGGGGTCGCGATCGTGAGCCATGGGTGCCCGCCAACCGGCGCGATGAGCTCAGGCGGGGGCACCATCGCGGAGCCTCATGGTGCCCCCTTCGACGGGCCGGAAA
>DATMAP010000016.1:0-8477 GCA_035559835.1 Gaiellaceae bacterium | reverse complement strand
ATCGTGCTCGTGCGGACTCGGGCATCGCGTGTCTTCGCTGTCGCTCCGAGGCGGTCGTCCGCCGACGCAGGAGGCTCAAGCGGACGCTCGTCGAGGAAGCAGGTGGTCGGTGCAGGTTGTGCGGCTACGACCGTTCCCCTGCGGCCCTCGTCTTCCACCACGTGGACCCGACGACGAAGCGCTTCGGTCTCGCGCGTGGCGGCATGACCCGTTCACTCGCACGTGCTCGGGAGGAGGCACGAAAGTGCCTGCTACTCTGCGCGAACTGCCACGCTGAGGTCGAGGCGGGGGTCACGACTCTCCCTCGGTCTCTCGTGGAGGACGGTCCGGGGTAGCTCAACTGGTAGACGCGCTCGGCTGTTAACCGAGAGGTTGTGGGTTCGAGTCCCACCCCCGGAGCTCCTGGCCCGACCCGCGCGATTCCGGGGAGGACGGGGGTTCTCGGCGGCGAAGACGCGGGTATGCGTCGGTTGGCCGTCGTCGGCGTCGCGCTGTCCGTGTGCGCCCTGGCGGCGGCGCCGGCGGTGTTCGCGGCGAGCGCCCGCGTCGCCGCCGTCCAGGTCGCGCTGCGCGCGCACGGCTTCGACCCCGGCCCCGTCGACGGGGTGCGCGGGCCGCAGACGGTGGGCGCGCTCGCCGCGTTCCAGCGCGCGCGGAAGCTTCCCGCCGACGGGCGCCTCGACGCGCGGACGCGACGCGCCTTCGGCGTGCACGGACGGCCGCTGCTCGGGCAGCGCGAGCTGGCCGTGGGCGCCGTCGGCTGGGACGTCGCCGTGCTCGAGTTCCGCCTGCGCCGCTTCGGGCTCCCGCCCCGGGCAGTGGACGGGCGCTTCACGCGGGCGACCGCGGCCGCGCTGCGCCGCTTCCAGAGCCGGTACGGCCTCGTTCCCGACGGGATCGCGGGTGTCCGCACGTACCGCGTGCTGGCGCACCGAGGGCCCGTGCGCGTGCACGTGGTCCGGCCCGGCGAGAGCTTCTTCTCGATCGCGGCCCGCTACCGGGTGAGCCCCTGGCAGCTCGCCCGCGAGAACGGGATCCCGCTGACGAACGTCATCGTCCCCGGGCAGCGGCTCGTGCTTCCTGCGGGGGCGCGTCTGCGGGCTCCCGCGGCCGCGTCGCTCGCGCCGCCGGGCGGCCGGGACACGGTGCGGGAGGCGATCGACTACTGGTCGCGGGTCTACGGCGTCGACCCGAAGCTCACCCGGGCGCTCGCCTGGATGGAGTCGGGCTTCCAGCAGGACGTGATCTCGAGCGTGGGCGCGATCGGGGTGATGCAGCTCCTGCCGGAGACGTGGGAGTTCGTCGACACCGTCCTGCTCGGGGAGCGCACGCCGCGGGACTACCGGGGCAACGTGCGGGCGGGGGTTCGCTACCTGCGCTGGCAGCTCGACCAGTTCGGCGGGAACGTGCGGCTCGCGCTCGCGGGCTGGTACCAGGGAGCACGCGCGGTGCGCGAGCGCGGCGTCTACCCGGAGACGCGAGAGTTCGTGCGCATCGTGCTCGCGCTCTACGGGACGGTCTGAGCGAGCAGCGCGGAGGCGGCCGCGTGGGCGCGACGGGCGGCCTCCTCCACGGGAAGCGCCCAGAAGCGGTCCGGGGTGGAGAAGATCTCCACGTCGAGGAAGCCGTCCCAGCCGGCGGCGCGCAGGGCGCGGACGTGCGCGGCCGAGCGCGTCCCGCCCTCGCCGGGGAGGACGCGGTCGGTGCGGCCCGGCTCGCGCGGCTCGTCCGCCACGTGGAGGCCGGTGGCGCGGTGTGCGATCGCTGCGATCGCGGCCGGGTCCTCGTGCCAGAGGTTGTAGGTGTCCACCATCACGCCGACGTCGGCGAGCGCCGCGGCGTCGAGCAGCTCGAGCGCCGCGGCGACCGTGTGGATCCACGACACGGAGTCGTCCTGCCCGGGGTGGATCGGCTCGAGCCCGAGCCGAACGCCGGCTTCGCGGGCGGCGGCGGCGATCGCGCGAAGCCCGTCGACGACGAGGTTGCGGGCCTCGGCGGGATCGCGGTCGCCGATCGGCCCGGTGATCACGAGCACCGACTCCGGCTCGTACGCGGCGAGCCTGCGCACGCTCGCGCAGAGCGCCTCGACACGCTCTTCGACCTGGGGCGGGCCCTCCATGCCGGGCAGGCGGAGCGGGAGGATCGACGGCACCTCCGGAACGCAGCTCGCGACCGCGAGCCCCGCCTCGCGCAGGAGCGCGCGGTTCGAGGCGTCGTCCTCGGGCAGCTTCAGCTCCCAGATCCCGATCGCGTCGAAGCCGGCGGCGGCGTAGGCCGTCACGTCCTCCGCGAACGAGGCGTTCACGGTCGAGATCTCGGAGAGCGCCAGCCTCACGACCTGGCAACGGTCTGCTGCAAGCGCGCTCCGACGAGCGGCATGCGCACGAGGGCTCGCCGCGGCAGCGAGGGCTTCGTCAGCTCCTTGTACACGAGGTACCCGGAACCGGCCCCGAGGCCGGGCCCGGGATGGGTGGAGGCGCCGATGTGCCAGAGGCCGTCCACGGGCGTCCGGTGCCCGGGGGCCTGCGGAAGCGGGCGGAAGAGGAAGTTCTGGTCGAGCGCGCAGGAGCCGCCGTAGATGTCGCCGCCGACGAGGTTGACGTTCAGGGCCTCGATGTCGGCGGGGGAGAGCGCGACCCGACGGATCGTGGCGCGCTCGAGGTTGCGGATGTGGCGGGCGAGCCGGGCGGTGATCCGGTCCGCGTAGGCCTCGCGCAGCTCCTCCGTCCAGGCGCCGTCGCCGACGTCGAGCTCGCCGGCGGCGTCCCCCTTCACCCGCCCGCCGGGGAGCTCCTGAAGCTGGATCCAGAGGATCCACGAGCCCTCCGGGGCGCGAGAGGGGTCGACCGCGCAGGGCTGCCCGCAGACGATCGTCGCCTCGGCCGGGAGGAGCCCGCGCTCGGCCTCGTTCACGGCGCGCGAGACACCGTCGAGGCCGGGGGTGAGGTGGACGATCGCGGCTCGGGCGAGGCGCTCGTCGCCGGCCCAGTCGGGCAGCTCGGAGAGCGCGAAGTGGATCTGCATCTCGCCGCGCCCGTAGCGGAAGCGGGCGGCGGCGCGGGCGAGCTCGCCGGGCACCTCGCCGGCCGCGAGCAGGCGGCCGTAGAGCTGGGTCGGGGTGACGCTGGCCACGACCGCGCGGCGCGCCTGCACCGCCTCGCCGCCCGCGAGCCGGACGGCGGTCGCCCGGCCGCCCGCGACGAGGATGCGCTCGACCTCCGCGCCCGTGCGGACCTCGCCACCCGCGTCGCGGACGATCCCGGCGAGCGCGTCCACGAGCACGGAGCCGCCCCCCTGCGGCACCGGCATCCCCCCGAGCTGGAGCGCGCAGGCGATCACCTGGGTCATGAAGCCGGAGGCCGCCTGATCCGGCCCCAGCCCGGTGTGCAGCACCCAGGGCGCGAGCAGGCCGTGCGCGGCCTCCGACTCGAAGGTCTCCCCGAGCCAGTCGCGGCACGTCGAGAGCATCGACCCGACGTAGGCGAGCAGGCCGCGCCGGCCGAAGCGGCGCAGCGCCTGGCGGCCCAGGCGCAGCCCCGCGGGCGACCACAGCTCCGTGCCGAGGACGCCGAAGGAGAGGTCGGCGTTGCGCATGAAGGCCTCGAACATGGCCTCCCAGGCGGGCCCGTCGGCGGCCGCGTGGCGCGCCAGCTCGGCGACGTTGGCCTCGAGCGAGGTGCTCAGGAAGGCGCTCGAGCCGTCGGGGAAGGCCGAGGCGGTCGGCAGCTCGGTGTTCAGGTAGACGACGCCGCGGCGGTCGAGCTCGTCCTTCAGCTCGGCGTACGCCGGCGAGCCCGTGAAGAGGGGATGCCAGGAGGCGAGCAGCTCGTGCGTGAACCCGGGCGCGGTGAGGTCTCCGGAGGTGCGGATGCAGCCGCCGAGCACGTCCTCGCGCTCAAGCACGCACACGCGCCAGCCGTCCTTTGCGAGGAGGGCGGCTCCCGCGAGCGAGTTGATCCCGGCGCCGACGAAGACCGCGTCGAAGGGCCCCATCGCGACGCGACCATACCAGCGCCGGTTCGCGCTTGACATGTCAGGGCGTCGTATGACTGAATCTCGGCATGCTCCTCCGTGAGGTCGAGTACGCGCGCCCGGCGACGGTGGAGGAGGCCGTCTCCCTGCTCGCGAGCTACGAGGGCGCGCGGCCTCTCGCCGGCGGGCAGACGCTGCTGAACGTGATGAAGGCACGTGCGGCCGCCCCCGAGGTGCTCGTCGACCTCGCCGACCTCGACGAGCTGCGCCGGATCGGCTTCTCCGCGGACGGGATGCTCGAGCTGGGGGCGATGGTCACCTACGCCCAGCTCGTCGCCTCCTCCGAGGTGGAGGTAGCACGGCCGATCCTGGCCGAGGTGGCGGCCACGATCGCGGACGTCCAGGTGCGCAACCGCGGCACCGTGGGCGGGAACGTCTGCGTCGCCGATCCCACCAACCACCTCCCGCCGCTCCTCGTCGCGCTCGACGCCAGGTTCACGATCCGCGGGCCGGAGTCGGAGCGGACGGTGCCGGCCGAGGAGTTCTTCCTCGGCGTCTACCTGACCGCGGTCGGGGAGGGCGAGCTCTTGACGAAGGTGAGCGTGCCGCCGGCGAGCAACGCGGGCGACGGCTTCGCCGGCGTGACGATCGGACGGCACGGCACCTACATCGCGAACGCGGCGGCGACCGTGTCCGAGGAGGGCGTGCGGATCGCGCTCGGCTGCGTCGCCGGGACGCCCGTCCGGGCGACGGCGATGGAGGAGCGGCTGGCCGGCGGCGACTTCTCCGAGGAGGCCGTCCGCGCGGCCGCCCAGGGGCTGGGGGCGACGCTCGATCCGCCCTCCGACGTGCACGGGTCCGCCGAGTACCGCCGGCACCTCGCCGAGGTCTCGGCCGTGCGCGCGGTGCTGCAGGCGGCGGCTCGGAGAAAGGGGGCGTAACGGTGACGGCACCGGTCCGGAGCATGCGCATCTCGGTCGAGATCAACGGCGAGCCCTACGAGCTCGAGGTGTCCACGCGCCGGCTGCTCGTGCACGTCCTGCGCGACGACCTGAACCTGACCGGGACGCACATCGGCTGCGACACCGGCAACTGCGGCGCCTGCACGATCCACCTGAACGGCGAGCCGGTGAAGAGCTGCATGCTCCTCGCCGTGCAGGCGGACGGCGCCCGCATCACCACCGTCGAGGGTCTCGCTCCGGACGGCGAGCTGACGCCGCTCCAGCAGGCGTTCTCGGAGGCCCACGCGCTCCAGTGCGGCTACTGCACGCCCGGGATGCTGATGAGCGCGAGCGCGCTGCTCGCCGCCAACCCGAGCCCGAGCGAGGAGGAGATCCGGATCGCGCTCCAGGGCAACATCTGCCGCTGCACGGGGTACTGGAACATCATCGAGGCGGTCCAGGCCGCCGCCCGGGGAGGGAAGGCATCGTGACCACCGTCGAGACGCGGCCCGAGACCGGCGCCGAGACCGCGCTCGAGCGCGGCTTCGTCGGCCAGAGCTACCCGCGCAAGGAGGACCGCCGGCTCCTGCAGGGCCAAGGGGTCTTCACCGACGACATGAAGCGCTGGGGCATGGGCTACGTCCACTTCCTGCGCTCCCCGCACGCGCACGCGAAGATCCTCTCCGTCGACGTCTCCAAGGCGCTCGAGCTGGACGGCGTGTACGGGACGCTGACGGGCGACGAGGTCGCCCTCCAGACCGACCCGTTCTTCCAGATCGCGAGCGAGCCGGGGGCGCACGTCCGCGACTACGCGCTCGCCGTGGGCAAGGTGCGCTACGTCGGCGAGCCGGTCGTCGCGGTCGTCGCCGCCACGCGCGAGCTGGCCCGCGACGCCTCCGAGCTGGTCGAGGTCGAGTACGAGCCGCTGCCCGCGCTCGTCGACGCCCGCCGCGCCCTCGACCCGGACGCGCCCGTCCTGCACGAGGAGTGCGGCGGGAACCTCGCCTGGTCGGGGGTCTACGAGTGGGGCGACCTCGAGGCCGCCTTCGCCGAGGCCGACCACGTGGTGCGGATCTCCGAGCTGCACTTCGACCGCTTCAACTCGACCCCGCTCGAGCTGGACGCGGCGCTCGTCGAGTACAACCGGGGCACCGGCCAGTGGACGATCTACTCGAACAACCAGTTCCCCGGGTTCGCCGTGATCATGATGGGGCCGGCGCTGCGGGTCGGCCTCGACAAGCTCCGCATCGTCACCCAGGACATCGGGGGCGGCTTCGGCAACAAGATCACCTCGCACCCCCAGCTCGTCGCCTGCTGCCTGCTGGCGCGCAAGCTCAACCGGCCGATCCAGTGGACGGAGTGGCGGACCGAGTTCCACCAGTCGATGTCGCACGGCAACGAGCGCTGGTTCCAGGACGTCGAGGTGGCGGTGCGCTCCGACGGGACGCTGCTCGGCTTCCGCTGCAAGGCGCTCGACGACGCCGGCGCGTACCTGCGCTACGAGCCGCTCGGCGGCGTCATCTGGGCGCAGGTGACGCCGGGCGTGTACCGCTGGCGCAACATCCGCGTCGAGTTCACGCAGGTGATGACGAACAAGGCTCCCGTCTCCCCGAACCGCGGCTACTCGCGCATGCAGCACCTGTGGCTGACCGAGCGGATCATCGACATCGTCGCCACCGAGCTGGGGCTCGATCCCGTCGAGGTGCGGAAGCTCAACTACATCAAGCCGGAGGAGATGCCGTACGAGACGCCCAACGGGTGCGTGTACGACTCCGGGGACTACCCGCGCGCGCTCGACCTGGCGCTCGAGCTGATCGGGTACGACCGGCTCGAGGAGCGCCGCCGTGACGCCGAGGCGCGGGGCCGGCTGCTCGGCTTCGGCATCGGCTCGACGCTCGACTCGGGGACGAACAACTTCGGGCAGTCCCAGCTCATCAACCCGGAGCTGCAGTTCTCGGGGAACAACGAGGTGGCGACGGTGAAGCTCGACATCCTGGGCGAGATCGTCGTCACGCTCGGGACCGCCCCGCAGGGCCAGGGGCACGAGACGACGGCGGCGCAGGTCGTCGCCGACATCCTCGGCTGCTCCCCCGACGACGTCACCGTCCGTGTCGGCCACGACTCCTACTGGAACACGCACGCCGGCTTCTCCGGCACGTACGCGAGCCAGTTCGCCGTCACCGGCCTGGGTGCGGTCAAGGGCGCGACCGAGGAGCTGGCGCGGCAGATGCGCGTGCTCGCGTCGATGGTCTTCGGCTGCTCCCCCGACGACATCGAGCTCGTGGACAAGCACGCCCGGATCAAGGGCAACCCCGAGGCGGCGCTCCCCTTCATGGCGCTGGGCGCGATCGTGAACGCGGGCAACGCGGGCTTCCCCGAGGATCCGCCGCCCCTCAACGCGCGCTACGTCTTCCGCCCGAAGTTCGAGGTCCCCGACAAGGAGCGGAAGTTCGGGAACCTGACGCTGACGTACGCGACCCAGATCCACGCCTGCCTCCTCGAGGTCGATCCCGAGACGGGGTACTACGAGATCGTCGACTACGCCGCCGTCGACGACTGCGGCTCCCGGGTCAACCCGAAGATCGTCGAGGGCCAGGTCATGGGCGCCACCGCGCACGCGCTCGGCGCGGCGATCTGGGAGACGTTCGCCTACGACGACGAGGGCAACCTGCTGACCCCGAACTTCTACGACTACCATGTGCCGCACGCGATGGACATGCCACCGCTCAAGACGGGGGCGATCGAGTCGCCTTCTCCCTTCACTCCGCTCGGCACCAAGGGCATGGGCGAGGGCGGCGGCGCGGGCATCCACGCGGTCTGCGCGGCCCTGCAGGATGCGCTCCGCTCGCGCGGCGGGGCGCTCGTCACCGACAGCCACAACCCGTACCACCGGGTCTGGTCGATGCTCCGCGACCCGGAGGCGACCCGCGCGAAGGTGACGGTGGTGTCGCGGTGATCGTCTCGGGGACGAAGGAGCTGCCCGCTCCGCGCGACGTCGTCTGGAGCGTGATCAACGAGCCCGCGGAGATGGCCAAGCTCATGCCGGGGGTCGAGTCGTTCGAGATCGCCGACGAGCGCCACTGGCAGGCGAAGGTGAAGGTGCCGCTCGGCCTCGGCGGGCTGAAGATGACGATCAACTTCGAGAAGCTCGAGGAGCGCCCGCCCGAGTTCGCCTCCATGCGGGCGAAGGGGCAGGGCGTGGGCGCGCTCATGGACATGACCACCTCGTTCACGCTGACCGAGGCGAGCGAGGGGACCTCGATGGCCTGGGAGGCGGACGTCAAGATCGCCGGCCCGGTGGGTGCGATGGGGCAGCGCGTGCTGCAGCCGATCGTCAACCAGCAGGTCTCGCAGGTGCTGGCGGCGCTCGAGAAGCGCGTCGCCGAGGCCGCACAGGCGTAAGCAGCCTGCAATTACGGCGACTTCGCGCATGCTCCGCGCGGCCGGCGGCGCTAGCCTTGCGGGGCCGACCTGGGAGGCCGATGACGCAGGGAGCCGTGCCTGTCGGGGCGCACGGGCGACGTCGCACGCCGCTCGTGGGCCGCGACCGCGAGCGTGCCGAGC
>DATMAP010000015.1:0-8573 GCA_035559835.1 Gaiellaceae bacterium | reverse complement strand
TCGCCCGCCTCGCCGCGCTCGAGGCTCAGGTGCTGCGCGAGCTGAACCGGGTGCGGGCCGCCCGCGGCCTGCGCCCGCTCCGCCCGGCCGACCCCCTGCGCGCGGCGGCGGCGTCTCACTCGCGCGCGATGCTTCGCGCGGGCTTCTTCGACCACGACTCCCCCGACGGGACGAGCTTCGCCGACCGCCTCCGGCGCTTCTACCCCGACCGCGGCTGGGAGCGCTGGTCGGTCGGAGAGACGCTGCTCGCCGGCACCGAAGGCACGGGGGCGCGAGCGGTCGTCGGCGCATGGCTCGACTCCCCCCCGCACCGTGAGATCATCCTCTCGGCGGCATGGCGCGAGGCCGGGATCGGCGCGTTCTGGGCAAGCCCCACCCCGCCCGTCTTCGGCGGTGGGCCGGCGGTGGTCGTGACTGCCGACTTCGGCGTGCGAGCCGGCCGCGGCCAGCAGCCGGGCTACGCGCCGTGAGCTACGCAGCCAGCGGCCGGAAGGGGGTGCGGGCAGGGTCGATGTCGACCGCGATGCCGCGGTCCCAGACGACGTGGACACGACCGTCGGGGCCGATCCCGTGCACGACGCCGCGGTCGCCGGCGCACAGCCCGGACTCGTCCTCGGGGTCGCGCACCAGCTCGATCCGGGTGCCGACGGCGACGCCGGCCTTGATCCGAGCGAGCAGGAGCCGGGCGCCGTGGGGATCCATGGGACGGGTATCGGATTCGCCGCCACGATCCTTGACCCTCCACTCGGGGTACCGCAGGGCAGGAGTAGCCGCCCGCCCGGCGAAGTCGGAGCCGGCCGGCTGGCCGCTCCGAATTCGACGGCTTAGGACCGGCCCGCCGGCCACCCTCGACCCGCACGCGGGGAGACGCTAGATGGAGCCGCAGCCCGGTGCTGGCGCCGAGCCGCGCTCCGAGGAGGAGCGCGGCCACGGCCTGAGCGGATTCCTGCGCAAGCTGCTCGTCCGCGGCCCGGCTCCCGAGGAGCGGCTCGTACGGCTCCTCGAGGCCCGCCGTCGCGAGCTGGAGGAGCACGCGGCGCGCTTCGCCGGCAAGGTCGAGGAGCTCGAGCGCCGCGAGCAGCTCCTGCGCGACTCGCGGCTCTCGGTCGAGCGGCTCCTCCGCCTCGGATCGGCCGACCTGGAGGAGCGCGAGCTCGAGCTGACCCAGCTCATCGCGGAGCTGACCGAGCGCGAGGCGGCCCTGCGCGCGCAGGAGGCCGAGCTCGCCCGGCGGCGGGCGGAGCTGGGCGCGGTCGAGCTGAGGAGGGCGGCGCTCGAGCGGCGCGAGCAGGCGCTCGAGCGGCGCGAGGCCGAGCTGGCCACGCGCGAGGCCGAGCTGGCCGCCCGCGCCACGCCCGGCAGGGCGAGCGTGGCGGCGGACGCGTCCGCGCCGGCTCCCGTGCTCTTGTTCGTGCCCGGAGAGCGCTACCGGCTCGTCGAGGCCGTGCAGCCTCCCCTCTCCCCCGGGGACGCAGTCGAGGTCGAGGGCGCCCGGTACGTGGTCGCCCGCACCGGGCCCTCGCCGCTCCCGGGCGACGCGCGGCGTTGCGCCTACCTCGTCGGCGTGCCGGGCGGAGCCGCCTCGCCGCCTGGCGGCAGCCGGTAGACGCGCCGGGGTCCGCGCACCTCCTCCGCCGGCGGAAGCGTCTCCAACCGGCGCGCGGCCGCGCTGCAGAGCAGCTCGGCGAGCGCGACGTCGCTCGCGGAGAACCGGCGCAGCCGCATCTCGTACAGCTCGACGAGCCCCCACGGCTCCCCGCGAACGACGAGCGGCACCATCAAGAGCGCCTGCATGCCCAGCTCGCGCAGGAGGAAGGCCTCCGCCCGGTCGATCTCGCCGTCGAGGAAGGACAGCGCCCGCGCCTCGCCGCTCGCGAGCACCTCCTCGGTCAGGGGGAAGTCCGAGATCACGTAGACGGCGTCGCCGCCCAGGGACACGTCCCGCAGGGCATGGCCGGCCGTCTCGACCAGGTGCTCGCCGGCGACCCGGGAGACCGAGCAGCCGGTCGCCCCGACGAGGAAGACGAGCGCCTTGCAGAGCCGCTCGCAGACCGCGCCGGGGTCGGGTTCGGACTCGATCCCCCGGACGGCAGCCAGGGTCTCGGCGAGGAGCGTGCCGTCGCTGCGGCGTTCGGCGCGGCGCTCCGTCGCGGGCGAGGGCAGAGCCGGAGGCGCCGGGTGGGCCCGCGTCAGGGCGAGGTCGCGGAAGGAGGCGACCCGGTCCTTGCCGGCCTCCTTGGCTGCGTACAGCGCCTGGTCGGCCGCCCGCACGAGCGCCGTCCCGTCGGCGCCGTCGAAGGGGTAGGTGGCGATCCCGGCGCTCATGCGCAGCGGGAAGCCGGCGTCGGTCAGCCCGGGCGCCAGCTCGCGCCGCAGGCGGGCGCCGTGCTCGGAGGCGGCGTCGGCGTCCGCCCCGGGCAGGACGACCACGAACTCGTCGCCGCCGAGGCGGGCGGCGAGCGCGCCCTCGGGGAGCGTGCGCTCCAGCGTGGCGGCGACCTCCTCCAAGAGCGCGTCCCCGAAGTCGTGGCCCGCCCGGTCGTTGACCTCCTTGAAGTCGTCGCAGTCGAGGACGAGCACGCTCACCGGCAGCCGGCGCTCGTGCGCCGCGGCGAGCTCCCGCTCGAGGCACTCCTCGAGGCCACGCCGGTTGAGGATGCCGGTCAGGGAGTCCGTGAGCGCGCTCTCGCGCTCCCGGCGCAGGGAGAGCGCGGCGTCGAGGGAGGCGGCCACGTGCGCCGAGAAGACGGCGGCGGTGTCCAGCCCCGTGGTCTCGACGGGGCGGTCGGGCCGGCAGACGCCGACCAGCGCCCCCAGCTCCTGCCCGCCGGCTCGCAGGGGAAGCCAGGCGAGCGTCGGCTGGGGAGGACGCGCCGGCCCTCGGGGCGCTCCCGCGAGCACCTGGCAGACCACACCGGGATCGACCCGCGAGCGGGCACGCTCGAGGTCTGCGAGCGAGAGATGCCGGCTACCCTCCCGGGCTCGCCAGCAAGCGGCCTCGCGCGCCTCCCCCCGCTCGCCCCACAGGAGCACGTGGCTCGCCTCGACCGGAAGCACCTTGGGCAGCGCGGCGGCGGCGAGCGACGCGATCTCCTCCGGCTCGCGCAGGCTGCTCAGATGTACGAAGAGGCGGGCGAGCCCGGCCAGGTCGAGCTGGCTCTCGGCGAGGGCGGAGACGAGCGGGGTCAGCGCCACCGTCAGCGGGCGCAGCAGGCGCGCCGCCTCCCCGGGCAGCTCCCGCCCGGACTCGACGTTGAGGACGCCGACGGCGCTGCGCGGGCTCCCGCGCTCGGCGAGGAGCGGAACGGCCAGCTCCGAGACGACGCTCGGCAGCGCGCCGATGTAGTCGGGATCCGAGCGCACGTCCGCGACCCGCTGCGGGCGGCCACGCCGGAGGGCGCGGCCCATGACCCCGCGGCCGACCGCGATCCCGTCCGGGACGACGGCGTAGCCGCGCTGCGCGACGAGCCACAGGCGCCCGTGCTGGAGGACGAAGACGGCCGGCAGCACCCCCGGCGCCGCCTCGTGCAGCACGCCGACGGCTGCGTCGATCGCCCGGGCCGGCTCGCGCTGCTCTCGCGCGGCCTCGGCGGCGGCGCGCGCGGCCGCAGCCAGCAGCGCGGCCGAGAGCGGCTCCGGGGCCCGAGCGGAGCTGAGCGCACGTTCCACGGACAGGGAATCGGCGCGGCGCCGCCACTCCTTGAGCCTGCACGAGGGTCGAGATCAGGCGCCGAGGTGCGTGTACCAGTCGAGCACGTCCTCGCCGGCGAAGAGCGCGACGACGGCGCCGGCGGCGAGGAAGGGCCCGAGCGGGATCGCCTTCCTGCGCGCCGCGCGGCCGTGCCGCACGAGGAGCACCGCGGCGGGGACGAAGGCGAGGAAGAAGCCGACGAAGAACGCGACGACGACCGGGAGCCCGAGCCCGGCCCCGAGCAGGAGGGAGAGCTTCACGTCCCCCATCCCGAGCCCCTGCGGGTAGGCGAGCGCGACGAGGAAGAGGGCGAGGGCGGCGCCGAGCGCCGCGAGCGTCCACTCCACGCTCGGCTCGTCCGCCGTCCGCAGCGCGAGGACCGCGACCGCGCCCGGGAGCACGATCCGGTCGGGCAGCAGGCGGTGCTCGAGATCGGTGCGCGTCAGGACGACGAGGCAGAGGCAGAGCAGCGCCGCCGCCAGTCCCTCCAGCGTGAGCCCGAAGGCGAGGCCGCTGGCGCCGAGGAGCGCCCCGGTAGCGGCGGCGACGAGCGGGAGGCGGGGAGAGGCCGGAACGCGCCGGAGCGGCGGCGCGTGCAGGGGCGTGTTCGTCGCCAGCCGGTCGGCGAGCGGCCCGAGCGCGAGCCCGGCGACGAGCCCGACGGCTCCCGCGACGACGTCCACGGCTCCTTCGATTCCGGAAGCGCGGGCCGCTTCCTCCCCGCTGGCCTGCACGGGCTCGGAAGCAGGACGGCGGGACCCGCTCCGTTCCCCCGTTCGAGGGACGCGCATCACCCCAAGCGGGGGCGCTTGCCTCCCTCGCCGCGAGTACGGTCGGAAGCACTGCGGCACCGCCTGCCAGGCGGCGCTCCGGACGACGAGGACGAGGTGGCCATCCGGTCGAGGAGACATCTGAGCAGGACGTTCGCGTGGGCCCTCGCCCTGGCCGCGCTCGTCGTCGCCGCCGGGCTCGCGGCGCCCCTGCTCGCGGATGCGCCCGACCACTACGCCGCCGTGCTCGCCGCCTTCGCCGTCGCCGCGGCCGCCTGCGGCGTCGTCCTCAACTGGCGGCTCGGCCACGCCCACTCGCGGGCGCTGCGCGACCCGCTCACCGGCCTACCCAACCGCGTCCTCCTGGAGGACCGGATCGAGCATGCGCTCGGCCGCTCCCGTCGCACGGGCGAGCCGTTCGCCCTCATCCTGATCGACCTCGACGGGTTCAAGGACGTGAACGACGTCCGCGGCCACGGCGCCGGCGACGCGGTGCTGCGGACGCTCGCGCGGCGCTTCGAAGGGATCGTGCGCGCGAGCGACACGGTCGCCCGCGTCGGCGGCGACGAGTTCGTGGTGCTCTCCGTCGGCACCGGCTCGGACGAGGAGGCGGCCGCCCTCGTCGGGCGCCTGCGCCACGCGCTGCGCCGCCCCTTCCGCGTCAACGGAGCGGTCGTCGAGATCGACGGCAGCATCGGCTGGGCGCTCTTCCCTGCCGATGGCGCCACCGCCGACGAGCTGCTCGAGCGCGCGGACGGGCAGATGTACGCGACCAAGCGGGACACGACCGAGGAGGCGATCTACCTCCGGCGGGGCGTCGACGCCGGGGTCGTGCGCGACGTCGAGTCGGCGCTCGACCGGGACGAGCTGCTCGTCGTCTACCAGCCCATCCTCGACCTCGCGACCGGCGAGCCGCACGCCGCCGAGGCTCTCGTCCGGCGGGTGCTCGCCGGGGGTGAGCTCCTGCCCCCGGCGGAGTTCGTCCCCCACGTCGAGCGCACGCCGCTCGCGCGCGAGCTGACCTTCCGCGTCGTCTCCCACGCGCTCCGCTCCAGCCGGGCCTGGGCGGAGGCCGGGCACGAGCTCGGCGTCTCGGTGAACGTCCCCTACCGCCTGCTCGACGACCCGCAGTTCGTGGACGGGCTCGTCGGGCTCCTGCGCACCTCGCAGGCGCGTCCGGCGACGCTCACCCTGGAGGTGGTGCCGGCCGGTCCGGGCGCCGGGGCCGAGCTGGACGAGGACGTCCTCGCCGACCTGGCGCGGATCGGCGTCCGGCTCTCGCTCGACGACGGCGGCCGAGCGGCCTCGTTCGCCGCGCTGCGCGTCCTCCCCCTGCACGAGCTGAAGATCGACGCCGGCTTCGTGCACGGGCTCGGCCGTAGCGCCACCGACGCCGCCCTCGTCCGCGGGATGGTGGACATCGGGCACGCCCTCGGGCTCGCGGTCGTGGCCGAGGGGGTCGAGACCCGCGACGCGTGGAACGTCCTCGCCGCGTGGGGCTGCGACTACGCGCAGGGCTTCTACGTGGCGAGCCCGCACACGGCCGAGGAGCTCGTCGAGTGGCTCGACGGGCGCTGGCCTGCGGTGGCGTAGGCGCTCAGGCGGCCGCCTGCACGGCGAAGGCGACGCCGACCACGACGAGGGTCGCACCCAGCGCGAGCCGGAGGGCGTCCTCGGAGATGCGCCCGGTCGCCCTCGCTCCCAGCCAGCCGCCCGGGATCGCGCCCGCGAGCCCGGCCGCGAGGACGCGCCACTCCACCCCGTGCCCCGCCGCATGGGTGCCGAACGCAGCCACCCCGAGCAGGAAGCCGACGACGAGGTTGGTGCCGGCGGCGCGCCGGACGTCGAGCCCGACCGAGCGGACGAGCGCAGGCATGCGCAGCGTTCCCAGGATGACCCCGACTGCGCCGCCGAGGACGCCGATCCCGAAGGCGAGCGCTCCTCCCCGCCCCAGCCGCACGCGCTCCCGCGGGCGGGGCGCGATCGGGCGCAGCGCGAGGTCGACGCCGCTCCAGGCGAGCACGGCCGCGATCAGTCCGTACAGGAGCCGCTCGGCCACGTCGTCCGCGAGGAGGGCGCCCAGGACCGCGCCCGCGACCGAGGGCGGGGCGATCCAGGCGACCACCCGCCAGTCCACCCGTCTCTCCCGCGCGTGCCGCAGCCCTCCGGCGGCCGCGGCGGCGGCGGAGATGGCGACGTTCGTGCCAGCGGCGGCGAGCGGGCTCCCCGTCGCCACCACGATCAGCGGCAGCCGCAGCGTCCCCAGCACGAGCCCGAGCATCGAGCCCAGGTAGCCGGCGGCGAACGAGCCCGCGAAGGCTAGGCCGAGCTCCCAGGCCTCCAGAGCGGCTCCTCCCGGCCCTCGGCGGCGTTGGCCGCGCGGGCGAGGATGAAGAGGAGGTCGGAGAGGCGGTTCAGGTAGCGCAGCGCGACCGGGTTGACGGGGTGCGTGCGGGAGGCGGCGAGCGCCTCCCGCTCCGCGCGGCGGCAGACCGTGCGGGCGAGGTGGAGGCGCGCGGCGGCCTCGCCGCCGCCGGGGAGGACGAAGCTCCGTAGCGCCGGCAGCCCGGCGTTGAAGCGGTCGCAGTCGCGCTCGAGCGCGTCCACCTGGGCCTGGGTCGCCCGCAGGCGCCCCTGTCGCTCGAGCGGCACGGCGAGGTCGGCCCCGAGGTCGAAGAGCTCGTTCTGCACCCGCGCGAGCACCTCTGCGATCGCCGCGGGGCATGCGGCCGCCGAGGCGAGCCCGATCGCCGCGTTCAGCTCGTCCACCGCCCCGGCGGCGGCGATCCGGGCGTCGAGCTTGGAGACACGCGTGCCGTCGCCGAGGGAGGTCTCCCCCTCGTCGCCGGCGCGCGTGTAGATGCGCGTCAGCCGCACGGGCTCGTCGCGCTTTCGGGGCACGGCCGTAGCCTACGCGCGGCGACCCTGCGCGAGAGCCTCCTCGCGGAGCTGGCGGCCGAGGAGCTGGCGCGCGATCACGAGCCGCTGGATCTCGCTCGTCCCCTCGTAGATCTCGGTCACCTTGGCGTCGCGGTAGTAGCGCTCGGCGGGCAGCTCCTTGGTGTAGCCGTACCCCCCCAGGACCTGGATCGCCTCGGCCGTCTGGCGGCGGGCCATCTCGGAGGCGAAGAGCTTCGCCTTGGCACCCTCCGCGGTGTGCGGGCGACCTTGCTGCTTGAGCCACGCGGCGCGGTAGGTGAGCAGGCGCGCGGCGTCGAGCTCGGTCGCCATGTCGGCGAGCTTCCACTGGATGGCCTGGAAGTCGGCGATCCGGCGCCCGAACTGCTCGCGCTCGAGCGCCCAGGCACGAGCGGTCTCGTACGCGGCCTGGGCGATCCCGAGCGCCTGCGCGGCGATCCCGATGCGGCCCCCGTCGAGCGTCGCCATCGCGACGCGGAAGCCGCGGCCCTCCTCGTGCAGGAGCCGGTCGCGCCCGACCCGAGCGCCCTCGAGCACGAGGTCGGAGGTGGTCGAGGAGTTGAGCCCGAGCTTCTCCTCCTCCCGCGTCACCCGCACGTGCTCGGCGTCGAGGAGGAAGCAGGAGATGCCGCGCGGCCCCGCGGTCGCCGGGTCGGTGCGGGCGAAGAGGACGAACGTGCCGGCGCGGGAGCCGTTCGTGATCCACTGCTTGGCCCCGCGCAGGACCCAGCCGTCGTCCTCGGGCGTCGCCGTCGTACGCAGGGAGCCGGCGTCCGAGCCGGAGCCCGGCTCGGTCAGCGCGAAGGCGCCCAGCCGCTCGCCCCGCGCGAGCGGCGGGACGAAGCGCGCCTTCTGCTCCTCCGTCCCGAAGGCCAGGATGGGGAGCGTGGCCGCGCTCGTGTGCACGGCGACGGTGACGCCGACCCCCGCATCGGCCCGGGACAGCTCCTCGAGGACGAGGACGTAGGAGAGGAAGTCCGCGCCCGCGCCCCCGTACTCCTCGGGCACGCACACGCCCAGGAGGCCCAGCTCGGCCAGCTTCGGGTACAGCTCGTCGGGGAAGCGCCGCTCCCGGTCCCAGGCCGCCGCGTGGGGGACGATCTCCGCCTCCGCGACCTCGCGGGCGAGCGCCTGGACCGCCCGCTGCTCGGCCGTGAGCTCGAACTCCATCCCCGCGGACTATAGGTGGCTCG
>DATMAP010000014.1:0-4296 GCA_035559835.1 Gaiellaceae bacterium | reverse complement strand
GAGCTGCGCGAGCTGGCCGTCCGGCTGCGCGAGGCAGGGAGCGACCTCCACCGCTTCCTCGCCTCGCTGGAGGCGGATCCAGCGGAGGTGGAGGAGGTCGAGGGGAGGCTCGAGCGGATCGCGGGCCTCCGCAGGCGCTTCGGGGCCGCCTCGCTCGAGGAGCTGCTCGAGCGGGCCGAGGCTGCGCGCGAGGAGCTGGACGCGCTCGCCGCGGGCGGCGATCCCGTCGCCGCCGCCGAGCAGGCGGTGGCCGCCGCGGAGGCGCGGCTGGGCACCCTCGCCGAGGAGCTCGGGAAGGCCCGGCGCGCGCATGCCCGCGCGCTCGCGGACGCGGTCGCCGCCGAGCTCCGCGAGCTGGGGATGGGGGAGGGGGAGTTCCTCGTCGAGCTGCGCGAGCGCGAGCTGGGCCCGGCGGGCGCCGACGAGGCCGTCTTCCTGATCCGCGCGAACCCCGGCCTTCCGTTCGCGCCCGTGGCCGAGACGGCCTCCGGAGGAGAGCTGTCGCGGATCGCGCTCGCGCTGGCGGCGGTGGCCGGGGGCGAGACGCTCGTCTTCGACGAGATCGACGCCGGCATCGGCGGGGTGACCGCGCACGCCGTCGCCGCGACGCTGCAGCGGCTGGCCGAGCGCGCGCAGGTGCTCGTGATCACCCACCTCCCGCAGATCGCGAGCGTCGCCGAGCGCCACTTCCGGGTCGAGAAGGTGCCGGGCGACCCCACGCACACGCGCATCCAGGAGCTGGACGAGCTCCTCCGGCGCGAGGAGCTCGAGCGCATGCTCGGCGGCGAGGAGTTCCTCGCCTCGGTCCGCGAGGGCTGATGCCTCGGTCGCGGGCCGAGCTCGAGCTCGCCGCCCCTCCGGGCGACGTCTGGCGCTTCCTCGCCGAGCCCCGCCACCTCGCCGACTGGTGGCCGAACCTGGCCACCGTCGAGCCCGACCGGCGCGGCCTCGCCGTGGGCGCCCGCTGGCGCGTCCGCTCGCGCGAGCCGACGCTCTTCCGGCGCGCGTACGCGGAGGACACGCTCCTCGTCACCGTCGTCGAGCCGGAGCGCCGCTTCGCCTTCGAGCTCGCGCGCACGCGGCTGCGCGCGGAGCTCGCCCTCGCGCCCGCCGGGGAGGGGCGCACCCGCGCCGCGCTCGAGGTCTCCGGCCCGCTTCTCGTCGGCTTCTCGCGCTCGCTCGCGAAGGACGCGCTCGCCCGCCTGTACGCCCTCTGCCAGACCGCCGCCTCGCTCTGACGGACGGGCCTGCTACGGTGAGGTCCCGTGGCCAAGTACGTGTTCGTCACGGGCGGCGTCGTCTCGGCGCTGGGGAAGGGCATCGTCGCGGCGTCGCTGGGGCGCCTGCTGAAGTCCCGCGGCCTCTCCGTCAGCGCGCAGAAGTTCGACCCCTACCTGAACGTCGATCCGGGCACGATGAGCCCCTTCCAGCACGGCGAGGTGTTCGTCACCGAGGACGGCGCCGAGACCGACCTCGACATCGGCCACTACGAGCGCTTCATCGACGAGAACCTCTCCCGCAACGCGAGCCACACGGCGGGGGCGATCTGGGACACGGTCCTGCGCAAGGAGCGCAAGGGCGAGTTCCTGGGCGCGACCGTGCAGGTCATCCCGCACATCACGAACGAGATCAAGGCCCGCATCCGGCGCGCCGAGAAGGTCGCGCCCGCCGACGTCGTCATCTCCGAGATCGGCGGCACCGTGGGCGACATCGAGTCGCTGCCGTTCCTGGAGGCGATCCGCCAGTTCCGCCGCGAGGTCGGCCCCGAGAACGTCCTCTACCTGCACGTGACGCTCGTCCCCTTCATCCCCGCGGCCGGCGAGCTGAAGACGAAGCCGACCCAGCACTCGGTGAACGAGCTGCGCCGGATCGGCATCCACCCCGACGTCGTCGTCTGCCGCTCCACAGAGCCGCTCTCGCAGGACATCCGCGACAAGATCGCCCTCTTCGCCGACGTGGACGTGCGCGCGGTGATCGGCGCGCCGGACGTCCCCGACGTCTACTTCGTGCCGGAGACGCTGCAGGCCGAAGGGCTGGACGCGCTCGTCTGCGAGAAGCTCGCCCTCGACTGCCGGCCGGCCGACCTCGGGGAGTGGCGCGAGCTGACCGAGCGCTCGCGCGCGCTCGCCGAGGAGGTGGAGATCGCGCTCGTGGGCAAGTACGTGAAGCTCCACGACGCCTACCTCTCCGTGCACGAGGCGCTCAAGCACGCGGGCGTCCACCACGGGGCGCGGGTGCGGGTGCGGTGGGTGGACGCGGAGCACATGTCCTACGAGGAGGCGGTGCGCGAGCTCGAGCAGGTGGACGGCGTGCTCGTCCCGGGCGGCTTCGGCTCGCGCGGGTGGGAGGGGAAGATCCTCGCCTGCCGGGTCGCGCGCGAGCACGAGATCCCCTACCTCGGCCTCTGCCTGGGGATGCACGTGGCCGTGTCGGAGTTCGCGCGGCACGTGTGCGGCCTGGAGGGGGCGAACTCGACCGAGATGGACCCGGAGACGCCCTACCCGGTCATCGACCTCCTGCCCGAGCAGAAGGAGATCGAGGACCTGGGCGGGACGATGCGCCTGGGCGCGCAGGCGGTCGAGCTGAAGGAGGGGACGAGGGCGGCCGAGTCCTACGGCGAGCCCGTGATCCACGAGCGCCACCGGCACCGCTACGAGGTGAACAACGAGCTGCGCCCGCGCCTGGTCGAGGCGGGGCTCGTCGTCTCGGGGACGTTCCAGGAGGGACGCCTGGTCGAGATCGTCGAGCTGCCCGACCACCCCTGGTTCGTGGCCAGCCAGTTCCATCCCGAGTTCAAGTCCCGCCCCACGCGCCCGGCGCCGCTCTTCCGCGACTTCGTCGGCGCCGCCCTCGAGCGGGCGCGCGCGCGGGCAGGCGTCCGCGCGGCCGCGGGCTGAGGGCCGCGCTACCCGCCGGCCAGCGGGTCGCGCCAGCGCAGGCCCGGGTAGCGCGCGAAGTCGCGATCGGCGGAGACGAGCTCGAGACCCCACTCGATCGCGAGTGCCGCAAGGTGGGCGTCGTGCGCGTGGTTTCCGGTTGCCTGCCCGCGCACGAGCAGGTCGCCCAGGAGCTCGGCGTGGTGCTCGCCGGGGGTCGGAACGTGGACGTTGCTGCGCTCCAGCCAGCCCTCGACCACGGACCAGGCCTCGCGTACCGCCAAGGGCCGCTCGAGCGCCTGGAGATGCGTGCTCACCCGCAGGAAGGCGAGGATCGTGGGCCATGGGATGCCCACGAACCGCACGCTCGAGAGCGTCTCCGCCCACCACGCGCGCGCCGGCTCGTGCTCGGCGAACGAGCGGTGGTGCGCCCAGAGGACGAGGTTCGCGTCGACAAGGATCGCCGGCGACTCAGCCGCCACGCTCGAGCACCTCGAGCGCGGCCGCGACGTCCCTCACGTCGACGAAGGGCGTCCCCGTGTCGAAGACCGGCGGCTCGTAGGGGGACGGTCGCGCCGCCTCCCGCTCGGCACGGAGCCCCGCGCGGATGGCGTCGTTGGCGACGCGGGAGAGCGACCGTGCCTCCTTGCGGGATCGCTCGGCGAGCGCACGAGCGACGTCGTCGTCGAGGTTCAGCGTCGTTCGCATCAGCGATCATCATACTCCGCATCAAGCACCGCCGCCAGGTCGGGCTTGCACGGCTTCCGCCGCGTAGGATCGCCCGCGCGTGGCCGTCCCGCCTGTCCTCGACCTCTTCCTCGAGCTCGCTGCGCTCCCGAGCCCGTCGGGGCGCGAGCGCGCCGTCGCCGACCGGGTGGCGGCCCACCTGACCGACCTGGGGCTCGCGTGGGACGAGGACGGCGCCGCCGCCGAGCTCGGCGGCGACACCGGCAACCTCTATTGCCACCTGCCGGCCACTGCGAGCGGCGTGCCGATCTTCCTCTGCGCGCACACGGACACGGTGCCCCCCGAAGGGCCGATCGAGCCCGAGGTGGGGGAGGACGGCATCGTCCGCAACGCCGCCGGGACGATCCTCGGCGCCGACGACAAGGCGGCGATCGCGGTCCTGCTCGAGGCCGTCCGGCGCATCGTCGCCGAAGGCCGGCCGCACGCGGGCATCGAGCTCCTCTTCACCGCGCAGGAGGAGGTCTCGCTGCGCGGCGCCGCCGCCTTCGACTACGCGCGGCTGCACGCCCGCACGGGCTTCGTCTACGACCAGGGCGCGCCCATCGGCGAGATCGTGCTCGGCTCCCCGCACGGCCGCCTGCTCGACCTGCGCTTCCACGGCCGCGCCGCGCACGCGGGGATGGCGCCGGAGGACGGGCGCTCCGCGATCGCGGCCGCCGCGCGCGCGATCGCC
>DATMAP010000013.1:0-13258 GCA_035559835.1 Gaiellaceae bacterium | reverse complement strand
CGGCGAGCGGCCCGCGCCGCGGGCGGGGACGGGGCCGTCTCCGGGCGGCGCGCCCGCCAGCTCCAGGCCAGGCCGGCGCAGCAGCCCGTCAAGCAGCAGACCGGCCGGCGCGCGCAGCGCTCGCGCGGGCAGTTCCTGCGGGAGTCCTACGCCGAGCTGCGGAAGGTCGAGTGGCCGAGCCGCCGGCAGACCTTCCAGGGCGTGCTCGTCGTCATCATCGCCTGCGCGATCGTCGGGGCCTACCTCTGGGGCCTCGACCAGATCTTCCGCCCCCTCGTCGATCGCGTCCTTCTCTAGGGGGCTCTGCGCATGTTCCGCTGGTACGTGATCAACACCTACTCCGGGCACGAGAACAAGGTCAAGGCGAACCTCGAGCACCGGATCGTCTCCCTCGGGCAGCAACCGCGCTTCCGCCGCGTCGTCGTCCCCACCGAGCAGGTGATCGAGACGAAGGACGGGCAGAAGGTGCAGACCGAGAAGCGCGTCTTGCCTGGCTACGTGCTCGTCAACATGGACATGTCGGACGAGGCGTGGTCGGTGGTGAAGGGGACGCCGGGCGTGACCGGGTTCGTGGGCGCGGGCTCGAAGCCCGTCCCCCTCTCGCAGGCCGAGGTCGACCGCATCCTCCATGCCGGCGCCCCGGGCGGCGCGCCGGCGCAGAAGGCGCAGGTGGAGTTCTCCCTCGGCGAGTCGGTGAAGGTCACCTCGGGCCCGCTCTCCGACTTCGACGGCGAGATCGTGGACGTCAATCCCGATCAGCAGAAGCTGAAGGTGCTCGTCGACATCTTCGAGCGCCAGGTACCCGTCGAGCTCAGCTTCGACCAGGTCAAGAAGATCGACTAGGCGCTCGGGCCTCGCGCTCGCCGCCTGACGGAAGGGACACCGTTGGCAAAGAAGGTACTGACCATCATCAAGCTCCAGATCCCCGGCGGTCAGGCCAATCCGGCTCCTCCCGTCGGCCCCGCGCTCGGCCAGCACGGGGTCAACATCATGGAGTTCTGCAAGGCCTTCAACGCGCAGACGGCGCAGGAGAACGGGCGCATCACCCCGGTCGAGATCACCGTCTTCGAGGACCGCTCCTTCACCTTCGTCACGAAGACGCCGCCGGCCGCGGTCCTGATCAAGGAGGCGCTCGGCCTCGAGTCGGGCTCCGGCGAGCCGAACCGGGTCAAGGTCGGCCGTCTGACGCAGGCGCAGCTCCGCCAGATCGCGGAGACGAAGATGGCCGATCTGAACGCGCGCGACGTCGAGCAGGCGATGAAGGTGATCGCCGGGACGGCGCGCTCGATGGGGGTGGAGACGGAGTGAGCGTCCACGGCAAGCGCTACCGCTCGGCTCGGGCACGGATCGAGCGCGAGCGTACCTACTCGCCGCTCGAGGCGATCCGGCTGCTGAAGGAGCTCGAGGGGGCGCGCTTCGACGAGACGGTGGAGGCGCACTTCCGTCTCGGGTTGAACGTCCGCCACGCCGACCAGCAGCTTCGCGGCACGATCATGCTCCCGCACGGGACGGGCCGGGAGGTTCGCGTGGCGGTGTTCGCCGAGGGCGAGAAGGCGCGGGAGGCGGAGCTGGCCGGCGCCGACGTCGTCGGGTCGGCCGACCTCGCCGCCCGGATCGAGGAGGGGTTCGTCGACTTCGACGTCGCCATCGCGACGCCCGACCAGATGGGCGTCGTCGGCAAGCTCGGTCGCATCCTCGGCCCGCGCGGGCTGATGCCGAACCCGAAGACCGGCACCGTCACGTTCGACGTGGCCAAGGCGGTCGCAGACGCGAAGGCGGGCAAGCTCGAGTACCGCACCGACCGTGGCGGGAACGTCCACGTCCCGATCGGCAAGCGCAGCTTCGACGAGCGGGCGCTGCTCGAGAACTACGCGGCGCTGGTGGAGGAGATCGTGCGCGCCAAGCCGGCGGCGGCCAAGGGCCGCTACCTCCGGCAGATCACGCTCTCGACCACCATGGGCCCGGGCGTGCGCGTCGATCCGACCAAGACGAGGGACATCGCCGACGAGCTGGCGGAGGAGGCAGCTACAGTCTCGGCCTGACCATCGACTAGTCCCGCCGAAGACAGCTGGCAGCCGCAGGGCAGAGGTCCAGCCGAGGCAGGTTCTCCCGGCTCGCCGCCGCTGGACCCGCCTCGTCAGCGGGTCTCGTCGTCTCCGGAGGAACCGACATGCTGAGAACGGACAAGGAACGGATCGTCGAGGAGCTCGCCCGGCAGCTCGAGGCGGCGGAGACGCTGATCGTCGCCGACTACCGCGGCCTCACCAACAAGCAGCTCGAGGCGCTGCGCGACGAGCTGCTCGAGCACGGGGCCCGCTTCCGCGTGGTCAAGAACACCCTCACCCGCCGGGCGGCCGAGCTGGCCGGCGCCGAGGCGCTGCTCGTGCTGCTCGAGGGCCCGACGGCGATCGCGTTCATCGAGTCGGGCGGCGATCCGGCCGCCGTCGCCAAGGCGCTCGCCGCGACCGCGCGGGCGACGAACGTGCTCGCCCTGCGGGGCGGCATCCTCGAGGGCCGCACGCTCTCCGGGGCGGAGGTGGCCGAGCTGGCCACCCTCCCGCCGGTGGACGTCCTCCGCGGCCAGCTCCTGGGCGCGATCGTCGCACCGGTCACGCAGCTCGCCGCGCTGCTCGCCGCCCCGCTCCAGGACCTGCGCGGCCTCCTGGAGGCGCGCATCGAGCAGCTCGAGGCCCGAGGCGAGGCTGCGGCTGCCACGCCGGAGGATCCGGGCGCGGCCGACGCTGCCCGCTCCGACGGGGACGGAGAGGCTCAGGCAACGCAGGAACCCGAACCGAAGGGAAACGAGGAGGAACGAGATGGCGACTGACGTCCAGAAGGTGCTCGACACGCTCGGCAAGATGACGGTGCTCGAGCTGGTCGAGCTGAAGAAGGCGATCGAGGAGGAGTGGGGCGTGACCGCCGCCGCTCCGGTCGCGGTCGCGGCTGCCGCCCCTGCGGCGGCGGGGGCCGAGGCGGCGGCGGAGGAGGAGAAGGACACCTTCGACGTCGTGCTGACGGCCGCGGGCGACAAGAAGATCCAGGTGATCAAGGTCGTGCGCGCGGTCACGGGCCTCGGGCTGAAGGAGGCGAAGGATCTCGTGGACGGCGCCCCCGGCACCGTCAAGGAGGGCGCCTCCAAGGAGGAGGCGGAGTCGATCAAGGCCCAGCTCGAGGAGGCCGGCGCGAGCGTCGAGCTGAAGTAGGCGCGTACGCAACAGGGGGTCAGGTCCCCTTTGTTGCACCCCCGCGTACGCAACAGAGGGTCCGCAACAGGGGGTCAGGTCCCCTTTGTTGCACCCCGCGGGGTGCAACAAAGGGGACCTGACCCCCTGTTGCACCCCTTGCGCTTGCGCCGCGCTGGCCCCTTCCGCTATCCTTCGGCGTTCCGCCGAGGCTTCGCCCGTCCAACCCTGCACGCAGTAACGACCCCCAAGGGAGGCTGTCACCTTTGAGCAGCGTCGCTGTCGCGCCGCGCGCGCGCAAGAGCTTCTCACGCCTGAAGCACGTCCTCGACCTCCCCAACCTCATCGACATCCAGAAGGCCTCCTTCCAGTGGTTCATGGAGGCTGGTCTGCGCGAGACGATCGACGACATCTCGCCGATCGAGGACTACACCGGCACGCTCGCCGTCGAGTTCGGCGAGTACGAGTTCGGGGAGCCGCAGTTCACGATCCAGGAGTGCCGCGAGAAGGACCTGACCTACCAGGCCCCGCTCTCGATCACGGTCCGCTTCGTCAACAAGGACACCGGCGAGATCCGGGAGCAGCGGGTCTTCATGGGGGACTTCCCGATGATGACCCCCTGGGGCACCTTCATCATCAACGGGACCGAGCGCGTCATCGTCACCCAGCTCGTCCGTAGCCCGGGCGCCTACCTGATGGAGCCGAAGGACGCGACGAAGCAGGTCTTCATCGCCAACCTGATGCCCTCGCGCGGGTCCTGGCTCGAGGTCGAGATCGACAAGAAGGGCCTCGTCTACGCGCGCATCGACCGCAAGCGCAAGCTCCCCGTGACCACGCTGCTGCGCGCGCTCCCGAGCGGGGAGCGCTTCGCCGAGCTGTTCAAGCCGGTCGTCCGCGACCTGCCCGGCTTCAAGGGGCTGGGCGAGGAGGCCTTCGAGCGGGCGTTCGAGGAGTTCGCGCAGGCCTTCCAGGTGGATGCCTCCACGAACGAGAAGATCCTCGACCTGTTCGGCGGCTCCTCCTTCATCGCGAGCACGCTGGAGAAGGACCCCGCGACGCGCGAGGAGGAGGCGCTGATCGAGGTCTTCAAGAAGCAGCGGCCCGGCGAGCCGCCGACGCTCGAGAACTCGCGCAACCTCGTCCGCGCGCTCTTCTTCGACCCCAAGCGCTACGACCTCACCCGGGTGGGGCGCTACAAGCTGAACCAGCGCCTCGGCCTCTCCGTCCCCGAGGACGTGCGGGTGCTCACCCCGGCGGACATCGTCGCCCTCGTCCGCAGGCTCGTGGAGCTGCCTCAGAAGCTGGGCGTGCCCGAGGACTCGAAGGACTTCGCGGCGGACGCGGCGCAGCTCTCCCGCGACCCGATCCGGGGCGAGCTGGACGAGTACGAGGACTTCGGCAACCGGCGCCTGCGCACGACGGGCGAGCTGATCCAGGAGGCGTTCCGGGTCGGCCTCTACCGCATGGAGCGGGTCGTCCGCGAGCGGATGACGACGGAGGACGTGGACACGATCACGCCCCAGACGATCATCAACATCCGCCCGGTGGTGGCGGCGCTGAAGGAGTTCTTCGGCTCCTCGCAGCTCTCGCAGTTCATGGACCAGACGAACACGCTGGCCGGGCTCACGCACCGTCGCCGCCTCTCTGCGCTCGGTGCAGGCGGCCTCACCCGCGAGCGCGCGCCCATCGAGGTGCGCGACGTCCATCCGACCCACTACGGCCGGATGTGCCCCATCGAGACGCCGGAGGGTCCGAACATCGGTCTCATGGGGTCGCTCGCCTCGTACGCGACCGTGTCCGAGTTCGGCTTCATCCAGACGCCCTACCGCGTGGTCAAGGGCGGCAGGGTGACCGACGAGATCGTGTACCTGGATGCCGCCGAGGAGCGCCAGTTCACGATCGCGCAGGCCTCGGAGCCGGTCGATCCCAAGACGGGGAAGTTCGTGAACGAGCAGGTGCTGTGCCGCTCGCGGGAGGGCGAGGCGGTCATGGTCTCCCCCAAGGACGTCGACTTCATGGACGTGTCGCCGGCCCAGATCGTCTCGGTCGCGACTGCTCTCATCCCCTTCCTCGAGCACAACGACGCGAACCGGGCCCTGATGGGCGCGAACATGCAGCGGCAGGCGGTGCCGCTGATGATCCCGCAGGCCCCCCTCGTCGGCACGGGGCTCGAGTTCCGGGCCGCGGTCGACACCGGCGACGTCGTCCTCGCGCGGAACGACGGGACGGTCGTCGACGTGGACGCCGAGCGGATCGTGGTCGAGGGTCGCGGCACGCGGGACGAGTACCGGCTGACCAAGTTCATGCGCTCGAACCAGGGCACGCTCATCCACCAGAAGCCGGTCGTCGGCTTGGGCGACAGGGTGCAGCGCGGCGACGTGCTCGCCGACGGCAGCTCGACCGACGGCGGCGAGCTGGCCCTGGGCGCGAACCTGCTCGTCGCCTTCATGCCCTGGGAGGGCTTCAACTTCGAGGACGCGATCGTCATCTCGGAGCGGCTCGTCCGCGACGACGTCCTCTCCTCGATCCACATCCACGAGTACGAGATCGACGCCCGCTCGACCAAGCTCGGCGACGAGGAGATCACCCGGGACATCCCCAACCGCTCCGAGGAGTCGCTCGCCAACCTGGACGAGCGCGGCGTCGTGCGGATCGGCGCCGAGGTCGGCTCCGGAGACCTGCTCGTCGGCAAGGTCACGCCCAAGGGCGAGACCGAGCTGACCGCGGAGGAGAAGCTGATCCGCGCCATCTTCAAGGAGAAGGCGCGGGAGGTGCGGGACACCTCGCTCAAGGTCCCGCACGGCGAGGGCGGCAAGGTGATCGGCGTGAAGACGTTCTCCCGCGACGCGGGCGACGACCTGCCGCCGGGCGTCAACGAGCTCGTCCGCGTCTACGTGGCCAAGAAGCGCAAGATCGCCGAGGGCGACAAGCTCGCGGGCCGCCACGGCAACAAGGGGGTGATCGCCAAGATCGTCCCCGAAGAGGACATGCCCTTCCTGGCGGACGGGCGCTCGGTGGACGTCGTCTTGAACCCGCTGGGCGTGCCGAGCCGGATGAACATCGGCCAGATCCTGGAGACCCACCTGGGCTGGGCGGCCGCGCACGGCGTCTTCCCCGAGGGCGGGATGGTCAACCCCCGGGCGCCGATCAACGCCCCCGAGCCGCGCTGCATCGCCACCCCGGTCTTCGACGGCGCCACTCCGGGCGACGTCGACGACGCGCTCGTCGCCGCCGCGGCGCGGGTGAACGGGGGCGTGCGCATGACGGTTGACGCGGACGAGCCGCGCGGCAGCCGCTGCTCGGGCAAGGTCACCCTCTACGACGGGAAGACCGGCGAGCCGTTCGCGCAGGAGGTCACGGTCGGCTTCATGTACATCATGAAGCTGCTCCACCTCGTGGACGACAAGATCCACGCGCGCTCCACGGGCCCCTACTCCCTCGTCACCCAGCAGCCGCTGGGCGGCAAGGCCCAGTTCGGCGGGCAGCGCTTCGGCGAGATGGAGGTATGGGCGCTCGAGGCCTACGGGGCGGCCTACACGCTGCAGGAGATGCTCACGATCAAGTCCGACGACACGATCGGGCGCGTCAAGGCCTACGAGGCGATCGTCAAGGGCGAGAACATCGCGGAGCCCTCGATCCCCGAGTCGTTCAAGGTCCTGCTCAAGGAGATGCAGTCGCTCGCGCTCGACGTCCAGGTCCTCTCCGACGAGGGCCGCGAGGTCGAGGTGCGCGAGGAGGACGACGAGCTGCTGCGGGCGGCCGAGGAGCTCGGTATCGACCTCTCCCCGGGGAGCCTGCGGGCCACGCCCCGGCCTCCGACGGCGGAGGAGGTCGAGGAGGGCGCCGAGCGCGCCGAGGAGGAGGGCGAGCTGACCCTGCCCGCCGACGAGGAGCTCGCCGACGTGGACGGGGAGGCAGAGGCGGAGGCATCGCTCGAGGCCGGCCTCGCCGACGTCGAGCTCGAGGAGTGAGGGCACGTGGCGTCGCGCGTGCCGAGAGAGATCCAGGACGAAGACACAGAGAGAGAGGTTCGAGGCGCTCGATGGATGCGATGAGACGCGGCCCCGACATCAACGACTTCGACTCGATCCGGATCGGGCTTGCCTCGAGCAAGCAGATCCGCGACTGGTCGTACGGAGAGGTCACCAAGCCGGAGACGATCAACTACCGCACGCTCAAGCCGGAGCGGGACGGGCTCTTCTGCGAGCGCATCTTCGGTCCGACGAAGGACTGGGAGTGCTACTGCGGCAAGTACAAGCGCGTCCGCTACAAGGGGATCATCTGCGAGCGCTGCGGCGTCGAGGTGACGCGGCAGAAGGTGCGCCGGGAGCGCATGGGCCACATCGACCTCGCCGCGCCGGTCTCGCACATCTGGTTCTTCAAGGGCGTCCCGAGCCGCATCGGCTACCTCCTCGACATCGCCCCGCGCGAGCTGGAGAAGGTCCTCTACTTCGCCGCCTCGATCGTCACGGCGGTCGATCGCGAGAAGCGGCAGGCCGACCTCGCCGACCTCGAGGACAAGGTCGCGGCCGAGAGCGAGCGCATCTACCTCGACCGCGACGAGGCGCTGGCCGCCCTCGACGACCGGCTCGCGCGGCGGCGGGAGTACTTCGTCACGGGCAAGGAGCGCAACTTCGACGAGGACGACGACTTCTGGGCGCGCGGGCTCTCGAACTGGGCCGAGGAGAGCGGGCTGCCGGCGCTCGAGGAGGTGCGCTCGCTCGCCGGGGGCGTCTTCGCCTCCCTCGCGAAGGAGATCACGAGCGAGGACCCCCGCCGCGTGCGCGAGCTGGTGCGCCAGAAGGCGACGCGGGAGGACCGCCGGCTCGCCCCCCGGGAGGTGGAGGCGGTCGCGGCCGCGGCGGTGCAGATCGAGGCCGCGCTGGCCCCGCTGCGCGCGGAGCTGGAGCGGGCGACCGGCTCCAAGAAGGGCGCCATCACCAAGCACCTGAAGCGGGTGCAGGAGGCCCTGCTCTCCGGACAGGAGCTGGGCCCGGAGGACGCCGCGCTCGTCGCCTCGGTGGACGCGAAGAACCTCGAGCGGGCGCGCGAGATCGGCAACGGGCTGCTCGCCGATGTCCTCGCCGCCGTCGACCCGGAGGCCGAGGCCAGCGCCGTGCGCGAGCTCGCCTACGACCTCTGCCTGGTCGAGGGCACGCGCAAGGAGGACCTGGACGCGGTCGCGCAGTGGGCGCTGAAGGTGCGCGAGATGGTCGCCGACATCGACCTGCGCCGTGAGGACGCGCGCGAGGCGGCCGTGGACGCGGTCCGCCGCCTGGAGCAGACCTGGATCCTGTTCCGGGAGCTGGAGCCGAAGATGATCGTCGGCGACGAGCAGCTCTTCCGCGAGCTCAAGGACCGCTTCGGCTCCCCCTACGGCTTCGGGGTCTACTTCCGGGGCGGGATGGGCGCCGAGGCCGTGCGCGACCTGCTCCGCGACCTCGACCTGGCGGAGGAGTCCCGGACCCTGCGCGAGGTGATCAAGACCTCGAAGGGCCAGAAGCAGCAGCGCGCGATCAAGCGGCTGAAGGTCGTGGAGGCGTTCATCAAGTCCGGCAACAAGCCGGAGTGGATGATCCTGGAGGCGATCCCGGTCATCCCGCCGGAGCTGCGCCCGATGGTGCAGCTCGACGGCGGCCGCTTCGCCACCAGCGACCTGAACGACCTCTACCGGCGGGTGATCAACCGCAACAACCGCCTGAAGCGGCTGCTCGACCTGGGGGCACCCGAGATCATCGTCAACAACGAGAAGCGGATGCTCCAGGAGGCGGTGGACGCGCTCTTCGACAACGGGCGCCGCGGCCGCGCGGTCACCGGCCCGGGCAACCGGCCCCTGAAGTCGCTCTCCGACATGCTCAAGGGCAAGCAGGGCCGCTTCCGGCAGAACCTGCTCGGCAAGCGCGTCGACTACTCGGGCCGGTCGGTGATCGTGGCCGGGCCGAACCTGAAGCTGCACCAGTGCGGGCTACCGAAGCTGATGGCCCTCGAGCTCTTCAAGCCCTTCATCATGAGCCGGCTGGTCGAGCGCAAGGCCGTCCAGAACATCAAGGCGGCCAAGAAGATGGTCGAGTCGATGGTGCCCGAGGTGTGGGACGTCCTCGAGGAGGTCATCGCCGAGCACCCGGTGCTCCTGAACCGGGCGCCGACGCTGCACCGCCTCGGGATCCAGGCCTTCGAGCCCGTGCTCGTCGAGGGCAAGGCGATCCAGGTCCACCCGCTCGTCTGCCACGCCTACAACGCCGACTTCGACGGCGACCAGATGGCCGTGCACCTGCCGCTCTCGGCGGAGGCGCAGGCGGAGGCGCGCGTGCTCATGCTCTCGGCGAACAACATCCTCTCGCCGGCGAGCGGCCGCCCTCTCGCGACGCCCACGCAGGACATGGTCCTGGGGGCGTACTTCCTCACCTACTGCCCGCACGACCTCGCCGCGACCACGACCGCCGAGCTGGCCCGCGAGCTGGGCCGGCCCGGGCTCCGGCGCTTCCGGGCGGAGGAGGACGTGGAGCTCGCCCTGGATGCCGGGCAGGTCGGCTACCACGACCCGATCGAGTTCGTGTGGGGCGGAGAGCTGATCTTGACCACGCCCGGCCGCGTCATCTTCAACGCCGAGGTCGAGCGGGCGCTCGACGAGGCCACGGGCGGCGACTTCGAGGACCATCCCTTCCTCAACCGGACCCTGACGAAGCGGGAGCTGGACGCCTTCATCGCCGACCTCGTCGAGCACTACGGGCCGAACACGATCGCCTCCGCCCTGGACGTGATCAAGTCGCTCACCTTCCGCTTCGCGACGCGGGCCGGGATCACGATCTCGAAGAACGACATCGTCATCCCGGAGGAGAAGGAGGAGATCCTCGCCCGCTACGAGGAGGAGGTGGCCAAGGTCGGGCGCGAGTACGACCGCGGCCTCATGACCGAGGGCGAGCGCCACGAGCGCATCGTCGCCATCTGGACCGAGGCCACCGACGAGGTCGCCGAGAAGATGATGGCCAACCTCTGGGAGACGAACCCGATCTACATGATGGCCACCTCGGGCGCGCGCGGCTCCTTCAACCAGATCCGGCAGCTCGCGGGCATGCGCGGGCTGATGGCCGACCCGAAGGGCCAGATCATCGCCCGCCCGATCAAGGCCAACTTCATGGAGGGCCTGACCGTGCTCGAGTACTTCATCTCGACGCACGGGGCCCGCAAGGGGCTCGCCGACACGGCGCTGCGGACGGCCGACTCCGGCTACCTGACCCGGCGGCTCGTCGACGTCTCCCAGGACGTGATCGTGCGGGACGAGGACTGCGGCACGCAGGAGTACATCGAGCTGCCGCTCCTGGCCGACGACGCGCCCAACAAGAGCGTCGCCGGCCGCGTCGCCGCGGCGGACATCGCGAAGCCGCTCAAGGACGGCAAGCCCGGGAAGACGGTGCTCGTCGAGCGGGGTGCGGAGATCACCATGAGCGGCCTGCGCCGTCTCGTCGAGGAGTTCGGCGAGCACGCGGCGACCGCGACGGTGCCGGTCCGGTCGGTGCTCAAGTGCCGGAGCGAGTACGGGCTCTGCCGGCTCTGCTACGGGACGTTCCTGGCCACCGGCGAGCTGGCCGAGATCGGGGACGCGGTCGGAATCATCGCCGCCCAGTCGATCGGCGAGCCGGGCACGCAGCTGACCATGCGCACCTTCCATACGGGCGGGGTCGCGGGCGCCGACATCACGCACGGTCTCCCGCGTGTGGTCGAGATCTTCGAGGCCCGCAACCCGAAGGGGGCGGCCACGCTGGCCGAGGTCTCGGGCCGGGTGGCAATCGACGACACCGAGCGCCAGCTCAAGGTCACGATCACGCCCACTGCCCTCGACGAGGACGGCGAGCTGCCCGAGCCGCGGGAGTACACCTTCCCCCGGAGGACGCGCCTGCTCGTCGCCGACGGCCAGCTCGTGGAGCGCGGCGACCCGCTGAACGAGGGCTCGCTCAACCCGGCCGAGCTGCTCCTGCTCAAGGGGGCGACCCCGACCGAGCTGTACCTCGTGGGCGAGGTGCAGAAGGTCTACCGCTCGCAGGGCGTCGAGATCCACGACAAGCACGTGGAGCTGATCGTCCGGCAGATGCTGAAGAAGGTCCGGGTCGAGAACGCGGGCGACACCGAGCTCCTGCCCGGCCAGCTCGTCGACCGCGTCGTGCTCGAGCGCGAGAACGAGCGGGTGCGCCGGGAGAAGGGCGAGGAGGCGACCTTCGAGCCGATCATCCTCGGCATCACCAAGGCCTCGCTCGCGACCGAGTCCTTCCTCTCGGCCGCCTCCTTCCAGGAGACGACCAAGGTCCTGACGGACGCGGCCATCGAAGGCAAGGTCGACCACCTGAACGGGCTCAAGGAGAACGTGATCATCGGCAAGCTGATCCCGGCCGCGACCGGTCTCAAGCGCTACCGGCAGATCACGATCGAGCCGGCCGAGCCGCTGCCGGTCACCTTCGCCCGTCCAGAGGCCGAGGCGGAGCTGCTCGCCGCGCTCGAGGAGATCGGCGAGGGGGACGGCTTCGACCTGGACGCGCTCGGGCTCGCCTTCGACGAGGAGTCGGAGCTCGAGGGCGAGGGGGCCCCGGAGGGGGCCGAGACCGAGGAGGAGTAGGCCGACCCCGGCTTCTGCTACCTCTGACGCCATGCGACGGCTGCCGCTCGCGCTCGCGACGACCGCCCTCGCCCTCCTGGCGCTCCCCGGGCCGGGCGCGCCGGCGCTCTCCTGTGGCCTGCCCGAGGAGCAGCCGGTCTGGATCGACTTCGCCGACGGCTCGGTCAGCTTCTGGCGGGAGCGCTTCGCCCGGCCTGGGGTGGTGATCGCCACCGGCGGCCCGGCGCTGGCGGCGGAGGCCCGCGCGGCGGGCGCGGGCACGGTCCACTGGGACATGTACCTGCGCAAGCGTGTGGGGACGCCCTCGGAGCCGGCCGATCCCGCGCTGATCGAGCGGCGCGCGGACGCGCTCTTCGACTTCGCGGTCGCCGTGACCGCCTGCCAGCAGCCGCTCATCGCCCTCAACGAGCTCTGGGGCGCCTCGCTGCCGACGCCCCTCACCCCGACCGCCGAGCGCTACCGCGACAACGTCCTGCGCTTCGTCCGCCGGCTCGCCGAGCGCGGCGCCCGCCCCGCGCTGCTCGTCTCCAGCGAGCCCTTCACGGGGGGAGAGGCGGCGGGCTGGTGGCGGGCGGTGGGGCAGGTCTCGGACTTCGTGCTCGAGAAGTACGCGAACGCGAACGTCATCTGGCGCGAGGGGGCGGTGGACGGCTCGCGCCGGCTGCGCACGAGCTACCGCCGCTCGGTGGCGGCGCTCCTCGCCGTCGGCGTCCCGCCTGCGCGGATCGGGCTCATCGTCGGCTTCCAGACGGGGCCCGGAACCGGGGGGCGAGAGGGCCTGCAGCCTCGCTCGCGCTGGTTCGACGTGGCCAAGTGGCAGGCCTTCGCAGCACGGCAGGTGGCGCGCGAGCTGAAGCTCGCCCACGTCTGGTCGTGGGGGTGGGCGCAGCGGGACGAGCGCTCGCGCGACCCGGACAAGACCTACGCCGCTTGCGTCTGGCTCTGGGCGCGGGATCCCGCGCTCTGCGACGCACCCGGGATCCTCGGGCCCGAGCTGGACGCGGACCGCCGCGCCGGCCAGCTCGACCTCCCGGCCGGCGTGCGCTGCCTGCACGGGCGCTCGCCGATCACGGCCGCCCAGGTCGCCGCTGTGGCCAAGCTGACCGGGGACCGCGAGCTGGCGCTGACCGCGCTCGTCGCGCGGCTCGTCGAGCGGGCGCGAACCCGCGTCTCCGCCGCCGCCGTCCTGGCCGCCGAGCGGCGGATCGTGGCGGCGCGCTTCGCCGGCAGCGTCTCGGCCTACCGGGCCGCCCTGGCCGAGGCAGGGGCGAGTCTCGCGGTCGCTCGCGGCGTGATCGGCGACGAGCTGAGCCGCCGCGAGCTGGAGCGGCGCTTCCCCGGCGGGCGCCCGAGCTCGGCAGACGTCGAGCGCTTCCGGGCAACGTACGCCGCGGTGCCGGCGCGCCCCGCCCTCGTCGTTCCGGCGCCGAGCTGGCTGCCGGAGGGCAAGGGCCTCGCGCTCGCCACC
>DATMAP010000012.1:0-10472 GCA_035559835.1 Gaiellaceae bacterium | reverse complement strand
CGTGAGCACGCCCCACTGGCCGTCGGAGAACTCGATGCGGAGAACGGCGGTGCCGTTCGCTCGGGCTCCCGGGCCGGTGTTGTCCACGAGGCCCGGGAGCGCGCTCTGGAGGTTCGCGAACTCCCAGCTCACGAGCTCCCTAACCTTGTACGTCCCACTCCCTCCACCGGCGATCGACCAGGTGCCGCCTCCGCTGACGGCGTTCGCTCCCTTGCCGCTCGCCGGCGCGACGAACATCCCGTGGCCCGTCAAGGTGATCGTCTCGATCGGCCCGAACGTCCCCGAGGGCTCGCGGGTCTTCGCCGAGGCGACGCCTCCCGGATCGAAGGTGAGCGCCGGTGTCGTCTTCAGGCTGATGATGTCCCAGCTGACGTGCTGCGCCCTGCCCGAAGCCGCTCCGGTGAACGTCGTGAGCGCGAGAAGCGTTGAGCCCGCGACCGCCGCGCCGACGAGCCACAAGAGCCGATGTGCACGAACGCGCATCTCCCCTCCTCTCTGGGAACCCGAGCAGGCCCCCCGCGCGTTATATGTGCCAAACGTCACCTATTTACACCGTGCCCGCAGGCGGCGCAAGAGCAGGCGCCGACACAGCCTCCTTCCGGGGCCGCCGCGCCTGGCCAGCTCAGGCCCGCGCCGGCTCGAAGCGGAGCTTCTCGACCCGCTCGGGGACGCGGGTCGGGTACTCGCGCGTGAAGCAGGCGCGGCAGACGGAGTCCTCGGGCAGCCCGGTCGCCTCCTGCATCCCCTCGACCGAGAGGTAGTGGAGCGAGGTGGCGCCGATCAGCTCGCGCATCTCTTCGACCGAGCGGTGCGCGGCGGCGAGCTCCTCCTCGTCGGCCATGTCGATCCCGTAGAAGCAGGGTGAGACGACGGGCGGCGAGGAGATGCGCACGTGCACCTCCGCCGCGCCTGCGTCGAAGAGCATCTGCACGAGCTGGCGCATGGTCGAGCCGCGGACGATCGAGTCGTCGACGACGACGATCCGCTTCCCAGCCACCTCGTCGAGCGGGTTGAACTTGATCCGGATGCCCTGCTCGCGCATGGCCTGGTCGGGCTGGATGAAGGTGCGCGCGACGTAGCGGTTCTTGATCAGGGCCTCGTTGAAGGGGGTGCCGGAGGCGTTCGAGTACCCGATCGCGGCGGGCGTCCCCGAATCGGGGATGCCGATGACGAGGTCGGCCTCCACGGGCGCCTCCCGCGCGAGCCGCTCGCCCATCCGCACCCGCGCGCCGTGCACCTCGACCCCGCCCAAGCGCGAGTCGGGGCGGGCGAAGTAGACGTGCTCGAAGATGCAGAGCGCGCTCCGCCCCGAGGGCAACGCCTGCGCCGCGTGCAGGCCCTCGGCATCGACCCAGACGACCTCGCCGGGGCGCACGTCCCGCACGACCTCGGCCCCGATCAGGTCGAGCGCGCACGTCTCGGAGGCGATCACCCAGTCCTCGCCCAGCCGGCCGAGGGTGAGCGGGCGGAACCCGAAGGGGTCGCGAAAGGCGACCAGGGCGCCCTCGGAGAGCGCCGTCACCGAGTAGGCGCCCTCGAGGCGGGCCATCGTGTTCGCCACCGCTGCGGGCAGGGGCGCGGGATCGCGGGCGACGAGCGCGGCGATCACCTCGGAGTCGGAGCCGGAGGAGAGCCGGACGCCGCCGGCGACCAGCTCCGCCCGCAGCTCCTCGACGTTGACCAGGTTCCCGTTGTGGCCGAGCGCGACCGTGCGCGCACGCCCGTGGTGGACGAGGGGCTGCGCGTTCGCCCACCGGTTGGCGCCCGTCGTGGAGTAGCGCGTGTGCCCGATCGCCAGCTCGCCCGGGAGCGCCTGGAGCTGCTGCTCGTTGAAGACCTGCGCAACCAAACCGAGGTCGCGGAGGACGGTGAGCCTCCCGCCGTCCGAGACGGCGATGCCGGCCGACTCCTGCCCGCGGTGCTGGAGCGCGAAGAGCCCGAAGTAGGCGAGGCGGGAGACGTCCCGCTCGGCCGAGCGGATACCGAAGACGCCGCACACGGCTACGCCTCACCCTCCCAGGCGCTCCGCAGGCGGGCCAGCTCCACTCCGAGGAGCGTACCGCCTCCGGCTGCGCCCAGGCGCTGGAGCGGGACGCCCGTCTCGTCGGCGAGCCGGCGCAGCTCCTCGGCCTGCTCCGGCGCGCAGGCGAGCACCGCCCGCCCGCCGACCTCGCCGAAGAGCTCGACGCGCGCCTGCGGAAGCTCGAGCGAGGCGCCGCAGCCGGAGACGAGCGCCGCCTCCGCGAGGCAGACCGCGAGCCCGCCCTCGGCCGCGTCGTGGACGAGCGCGCAGAGCGGGGCGGCCCGCCAGAGGAAGGAGACGAGCCGCGCCTCCGCGGCGAGGTCGAGCGGCGGCGGGCTGCCGCCGACCTCGCGGTAGCGAGCCTGGTACTCGGAGCCGGCGAGCGAGACCGGCGAGGCCTCGGCCAGGTAGATCTCGTCGCCCTCCCGCCAGCCGCGCGGCACCCGGCGGACGTCCTCGACCAGGCCCACGCAGCCGGCGACGGGGGTGGGCGGGATCGCGCGTCCGTTCGTCTCGTTGTAGAGGGAGACGTTGCCGGAGACGACCGGCACGCCGAGCGCCTCGCAGGCGGCGGCCATCCCCTCGATCGCCTCGGCCAGCTCCCAGCCCACCTCCGGCTTCTCCGGGTTGCCGAAGTTGAGGCAGTCGGTGAGGCCGAGCGGCTCCCCGCCCGCGCAGGCGACGTTGCGGGCCGCCTCCAGGACGGCGAGCGCACCTCCCGTGAAGGGGTCGAGCCACGCGATCCGCCCCTGCCCGTCGAGCGAGACGGCGAGGCCGCGCAGCGAGGGGCGCAGGCGCAGGACGGCGGCGTCGAGGCCGGGCCGGCGCACCGTGCGCGAGCCGACGAGCTGGTCGTACCGCCGGTAGACGAAGGCCCGGCTGCGCAGGTTCGGGGAGGCGAGCAGCTCGAGCAGCGCCTCCCCGGCCGCTGGCTCCACGGCCGGCTCGGGGCTGGGCCGAGGCGGCCGCGGCCTCCGCTCGACCCGGTAGCGCGGGCACTCCTCGGTCAGGATCCTCGCCGGAATCTCCCCCACCACCTCCCCGTGCCAGTGGGCGCGCAGGAGGCCGGTGTCCGTGACCTCGCCGATCACCGCGTGGTGCAGCTCCCAGCGGTCGAGGACGGCGGTCACCGCTTCGAGGAACTCGGGCCGGACGATGGCGACCATCCGCTCCTGGCTCTCCGAGATCATCACCTCCCAGGGCTCCATCCGCTCGTCGCGCAGCGGCACCCGGTCGAGGTGGACGTCGATCCCGTACTCGGCGGCCATCTCCGACAGCGCCGAGGCGATCCCGGCGGCGCCGCAGTCCTGCAGCGACTCGACGAGGCCGGAGCGAGCGAGCTCGACCGAGGCCTCGATCAGCTTCTTGCCCGTGAACGGGTCGCCGATCTGGACGGAGGGCCGCTTCTCCGCCGCCGCCTCGTCCAGCTCCTGGCTCGCGAGCACGGAGGCGCCGCCGATCCCGTCGCGCCCTGTGGTCGCCCCGTAGAGGAGGACGAGCCGCCCGGCACTGGTCGCCTTCGCCCGCGTCAGCCGCTCCACCGGGAGGAGGCCGACGCACATCGCGTTGACGAGGCAGTTGTCCCGGTAGGCCTCGTCGAAGACGGCCTCGCCGCCGACCGTGGGGACGCCCACGCAGTTGTGGGTCACCACGCCTCCCGTGGTCACGAAGAGGTGCGTTTCCGGCACTTCGAGGTCGTAGACGGTTCTCTCGCCCTCGACAATCTCCACCGAGCGAACCGGCACCGTCGACAGGGCGCCGTGGTTCTCCCAGCGTCGACGCGCGTAGCGGGAAGGGCCCGAATCGACTGTGCGCAGCATGGGGAGGAGCTCCTCCTGACCGAACCAGTCGGCGCAAAGCTCGACCGCATCGAACCCGTGCATCTCGAGCGCATAGGCACGTCGGGACGCGATCGCCCGCCCGAGCCCTCCCCGATGCTGGCGCCGCTCATGTCGGGAAGGCACGATCCCGAAGCTCTGGAGGACGAGAAGCAGCTGCTCGTGAAGCCGGCGGCTCGTCGTGAGATGGCTGACCTTGACGGCACCCCCGTTGCTCGTCACGCAGCCGTCGCCTCGAAACAGACCTCGGAGCAGCTCTGTCTGCAGCTCGGAAGACGCCTCCATGAGGACAGACGGGATCTGCTTGTCGTGCGATCGAGACCCACAGCCGAGAGCGTCCCTCAGCAGGCGTCCGAGGACCCGAGACGACACGACAACCGCCGTCGTCGCCTTGCGCTCCTCCAAGCGGAAGCGAATTCCGAGCTTCGTCAGGATCGTGCAGACGTCGGCCACCCAGCGCTGATCTCGCTCCGACTTACCGAACGTCCAGATGACTCGGATCGTCGAGCCGTCGGGGGAGCAGCAGCCCTCGGCCAGGTAGTAGCCCACGAGCCGGGCGAAGTCACGATCGACCGGAATGACCGCGGGAGTGACATTGGAGCGCGGAGACGACAGGCGAACCGAGAGCTCGTCGCGCGGCGCGTCGGCCAAGTGCTCGACGTTGCGGAACACCTCGACGGGGAGCTCCCTCCGTGTGAGCCAGTAGTGACGCCGATCCGCCCCGGGCAGGAACTGCCGGAGAGCCGTGCGCAGCGCGTCCGGGGGCACCCACCCTTCGGGAAAGCGGACGACGAGCGGCTCGTCGATCGCGTCGATCACGTCGATGGGCCGAGCGTCGGCCGAGCGTGGCAGCCCGGCGAGAAGGGGAACTCGGTCACCCGGCCGTACACCGGTGGCAGGACGAGACTCCAGGCGCCCTTCCCGCCACAGCACAACCGGGTGGTCCTCGCTCACTCGCAGCTTGCGTCCCCCTGCCATGGTGAGCTCGATCACGCGTGGCGCCGTCCGTTTGAAGAGTCGCGAGACCCGGCACCATCGAGCCGAGCCCGTCACGGGATCGAACGACAGGACCTCGAAGGGGCGGGTCGGCTCGACCGTCCAACTCGGACCTCGTCGTGGAGAGCGCTCCTCCGCGACCTCGCCGATCGTCGCGCTTCTCACGCGTCCGTTGTTTCGGAACGTTATGACCTCCTCGGCGGCGACGCAGTTGCCGTAGTGGCCGATCCCACCCACCGCGCGCGAGAAGTGCCAGTCCGGCTCGGCGAAGCGGAGGAGGTCGAGGAGCGCGACCGGCTGCGCCCCCATCGCGACGATGTCCCGGAGGATCCCGCCCACCCCGGTCGCCGCCCCCTGGAAGGGCTCGACCGCCGAGGGGTGGTTGTGGCTCTCCACCTTGAACGCGACCGCGAGCCCGTCCCCGAGGTCGAGGACGCCCGCGTTCTCGCCCGGCCCCTGCAGCACGCGCTCGCCCGCGCTCGGCAGCCGCTTCAGGAGGAGCGCCGAGTGCTTGTAGCCGCAGTGCTCGGACCAAAGCAGCGAGAAGACGGCCAGCTCGAAGTCGTTGGGCTCCCGCCCGAGCAGCGAGCGGATACGGCCGAGCTCCCCGTCGGTCAGGCCGAGGGCGCGATGGAGCGGCTGTTCCGCCACGCTGCTCAGGGGGTAAGCGTAGCCGCCCCGCCGGCGGGCTCGGAGCCGGCTCCGCCGCAGCGCCTACGCGGTCGTGACCCGGCGAGTCTCGGAGCCCCGCCGGGGAGGTCGGGCCGCGTGTCGCCGGACCACCCACTTCCCGATCTCCAGCACCGGGAGGATCGTCGAGGCGAGGCCCACGACGATGATCCACTCCCCGAGCGACGGGCCGAAGGTGCCGAACGCCGCCTGCAGGAAGGGGACGTAGAGGACGAGGCAAAGCAGGCCGAGCTCCCAGGGGATGGCCAGGTTCAGCCACCGGTTGGCGAAGGGGTGGTCGAAGACCGACCGCCGGTCGGACCGGTAGCCGTACGCCTTGAAGAACTCGGTCAGCACGAGCGAGGTGAAGACGAGCGTCATCGCCTCGGACAGCGCCCGTCCCGAGTCGAGCGCCCACACGAAGAGGCCCGTGTTGATCGCCGCCGACCACGCTCCCCCGAGCAGGATCAGCGCCACCACCCCGCCGGTGAAGATGCCGGTGCGGCGCGGGCGGGGCGGGCGACGCATCAGGTCCGGGTCGGGCGGGTCGACCGCGAGCGCGAGCGCCGGCAGCCCGTCCGTGGCCAGGTTGACGTACAGGATCTGCACCGCGCTGAGCGGAAGCGGCTGGCCCAGGAGCGCCGCCCCCGTCAGCAGCCCGATCTCTCCCAGGTTCGCCGAGAGCAGGTACATGAGGTACTTCTTGATGTTGTCGAAGACGCGCCGGCCCTCCTCCACCGCCGCGACGATGGAGGCGAAGTTGTCGTCCGTCAGCGTCATGTCGGCTGCCTCCCGGGTCACGTCGGTCCCGGCGATGCCCATCGCCACCCCGATGTCGGCCTTCTTCAGCGCGGGAGCGTCGTTGACGCCGTCGCCGGTCATCGCCACCGAGTGCCCCCTCGCCTGCAGGGCGGTGACCACCCGCAGCTTGTGCGCCGGCGAGACGCGGGAGTAGACCTGGATCCGTTCGACCTCGCGGGCGAGCTCGGCGTCGTCCATCGCCTCCAGCTCGGCCCCCGTGACGAGACGGCCCGAGTCGAGCAACCCCAGCTCGCGCGCGATCGCGCGCGCCGTCAGCGGATGGTCGCCGGTGATCATCACCGGCGCGATGCCGGCCTCGCGACACACGCGGACGGCCTCGGCGGCCTCGGGCCGCGGCGGATCGATCATGCCGACCAGGCCGAGGAAGGTCATCCCCTGCTCCGCGTCCTCGAGCGTGGCCTCCGAGCGTCTGGCCACGGCGAGCACGCGCAGCGCTTCGCCGGCCAGCTCCCGCGCCGTGGCCAGGAGCGCCTCCCTGCCGCCCTCGTCCAGGGCGGTCGGCCCGTCGGGCGAGAGCTGGTGCGTGCACGAGTCGAGGATGACCTCGGGCGCGCCCTTCGCGCAGGCGATCACGCCCTCCGGCGTCTCGTGCAGCGTGGTCATGCGCTTGCGCTCGGAGGTGAAGGGGATCTCGGCCACCCGTGGGAGCTCCGCCTCGAGCTCCGGCTTGCGGAGCCCGGCCTTGGCCGCGGCCACGACCAGCGCGGCCTCCGTCGGGTCGCCGCGCACGTGCCAGTGGGCGTCGTCCTCGCTCCGCACCACGTGGGCGTCCGAGGCGAGAGCGGCGCAGCGCAGGACCTCGACCAGCGCGGCGGGCGGCTCGACCGGGGCGCCGTCCAGCAGGAACTCGCCCTGCGGCTCGTAGCCCGCGCCGGAGACCGAGAACAGCCTCCCGGCCGCGAACACCGTGCGCACGGTCATCTCGTTCCTCGTCAGCGTGCCCGTCTTGTCCGAGCAGATGACCGAGACGCTGCCCAGCGCCTCGGTCGCCGATAGCCGCCGGATGAGCACGTGCCGCTTGACCATCCGCTGGGCGGCGAGGGTGAGGGAGATCGTGACGACGGCCGGCAGCGCCTCGGGCACGACGGCGACGGCCAGCGCCGAGCCGAAGAGCAGCATCTCCAGGAAGGGCTCGTCGCGGACGAGGCCGGCGAGGACGACGGCCAGCACGAGCGCGAGCGCGACGCGGGCGAGGACGTGCGCGACACGGTCGAGGTTCTCCTGCAGGGGGGTCTTCCCCACCTCGACCGTCTCCAGCATCCTGGCGACGCCTCCGAACTCCGTCCGCATGCCGGTGGCGACGACGATCGCCCGCCCCCGGCCGTAGGTGACGGTGGTGCCTGCGTAGACCATGTTCAGCCGATCGCCGACGACGAGATCGGCGTCGGCGAGCGGCGCGGTGCTCTTCTCCACGGGCACCGACTCGCCGGTGAGCGCCGCCTCCTCGACCTGCAGGTTGACCGCCTCGCCCACCCTGCCGTCGGCGGGGACGCGGTCTCCGGCACGGAGGAGCACGACGTCGCCGGGGACGACGTCGCGGGCGGGAATCTCCACCTCCTCGCCGTCGCGCACCACGGTCGCCGTGGGCGCGGCGAGCCGGCGCAGGGCCTCGAGCGCGCGCTCGGCCCGGTACTCCTGCAGGAAGCTGAGGAGCACGGCGAAGACGACGATGACCGTGATCACGACGGCCTCGACCGCGTGTCCGAGGACGCCCGAGAGGACGACCGCGGCCAGCAGGATGACGATCAGGACGTTCTCGAGCTGACGGAGGAGCAGCCGCCACGGAGCGGGGCCTCGCGCTGCGCTCAGCTCGTTCGGGCCGTGCTCGGCCAGCCGCCGCTCGGCCTCCTCCCAGCTCAGGCCGCGACCCGGCGACGTCCGCAGCGACGCGGCGACGGCGGCCAGCTCGAGCTGATGCCAGGCCTCTGTCCCAGGCCGTGCCGGACCGGCACGCAGCGCGGGTGGCAGGGAGGCCACGATCAGTGGGCGTCGCCGGCGCCTGCGGGCCGCGCGGGCGCCGCCTCCGCCTGCCGCACCACGAGCGCCGAGCAGTGCGCCCGGTGCGCCACCCGCTCGCTCACGCTGCCCAGGGAGCGCAGCCCGTGGCGCCCGCGCGAGCCGACGACGACCAGGTCTACGCCGATCGAGGCGTCGATCAGGTTGACCACCGGGTGTCCGGGCGCCCACTCGTCGACGCGCTCGGCCCAGGGCTCGTCGGTCGCGATCCGCTTCCCCCCGGTGGCGGCGAGCACCCGCACCGCCGAGCCGAGCCGAGCCGCCAGCTCGTCCGCCGCGGCCAGAGCGGCCAGCGAGGGGGGCGAGCCGTCCACCCCGACGAGGACCCGCTTGGGGAACCAGCGCTCGCCCCACTGCGGGTGGGCGAAGAGGACCGAGCACGGAGCATCGTGGAGGACGACCGTGGCCACCCCGGAGAGCAGGAGCCCGGCGGTGCGGCTGCGATGGCGCCCGCCGACCGCGAGCAGGGTCGCCTGCGCACGCCGGACGGCGTCCAGGAGCGCCGCGATCGGCTCGCCCTTGACGAGCCTCGCCGAGCAGAGCGGCTCGCGCTCGAGCAGCGCGGTCACGGTCTCGTGCGTCTCCTGCGCCTCGGCCTCGAGCCGCGCTGCCGCGTCCCGGGCGAGGAACCCCGCCTGGGAGGCGACCGCCTCCTCGAGCACCGTGATCGCCTCCAGGGTGCCCTCCGGGGACCGCACGACGAGCGCCTGCCGGAGCGCCTCCAGCCCGAAGTCGCCCCCGTCCACGCCCACGACGATGCGGTCGAACACCCCCACTGCGCGACCGATGGTAGTGAGCCCACTGCGCGCGCCCATCGTGGCCCACCCGTACCACCGTGCGGGAAACGACTGACGGCGGACGACCTCCGGGACGGCCTGGGCGCCGCCCGTGGATAGCCTCCCGCGCGTGCGGAGCTACTGGCCGACGCTCGTCTTCCTAGCCGCGATCTGGGGCGCCTCCTACCTCTTCATCAAGCTCGCCGTGGAGGACCTCGAGCCGGCGCCGCTGATGGCGGCCCGCACGTTGCTCGCAGCCGCCTTCCTCGCCGGCTACCTCCTGCTCACGCTGGGCGGGCGGCGCACGCTCTCCGAGCTGCGGGCAAGCTGGCGTCCGGCGCTCGTGCTCGGGGCCGTCAACGCGGCCATCCCCTTCTGGCTCGTCGCCTGGGGCGAGACGCACGTCGACTCGAGCGTCGCCGCGATCGCGCAGTCGACGGTGCCGATCTTCACCTTCCTGCTCGCTGCGCGGGTCATCCCGGGCGAGCACGTCGGCGCCGAGCGGGCCGCCGGCGTCGCGCTCGGCTTCGTCGGCGTCGCCGTGCTCGCGGGTCTCGACCCGCGCGGGGGCGGCTGGGCGCTGGCGGGCACGCTCGCGGTCGTCCTCTCCTCGCTCTCGTACGCGGTCGGCGGCGTGTACGGGCAGCTCCGCGTCCAGACCGTGTCCGGGCCCGTGCTCGCGGCCGGCTCGATGCTCGCAGGCGGGCTGCTCCTGCTCCCGCTCGCGCTCGTGCAGCTCCCGGAGCGTGCTCCCGGCGCCGCCGCGCTCGGAGGGCTGCTCGCGCTCACGCTCCTCGGCACCGCGCTCGGGCAGCTCGTCCTCTTCCGGATGCTGCGCCTCTTCGGCTCGCGCCGGCTCTCGCTCGTCACCTACCTCATCCCCGGCTTCGCGCTCGTCTACGGCGCCCTCTTCCTGGACGAGCGGGTCACGCTGGCCGCCGTGGGCGGCCTGGCGCTCATCCTGGTCGGGGTCGCGCTCGGCTCGGGCGCCCGCTCCCGCGCCGTGTCCGCCTCGGAGACGGCCGCGTGAACGTCTCGATCCGGCGCGCCCGCCCCGACGACGTCGACTTCCTCGTCGAGCTCGTCACGCACGAGGAGGTGGAGCCCTTCCTCGCCGCCGTGCGCGCGAGGAGCCGGGACGAGCTCCTGGCCGAGATCGAGCGCTCGCAGGCAGAGCCCGAGGCCTTCGGGCTGTTCGTGATCGAGGTCGACGGCGAGCGGGCGGGGACGATGCGCTTCGAGCGCTCGAACCGGCGCAGCCGGATCGCCGACCTGGGCGGGCTCGCCGTGCACCCGCGCTTCCGCGGGCGCCGGGTCGGCGACGAGGCCGCC
>DATMAP010000011.1:0-3139 GCA_035559835.1 Gaiellaceae bacterium | reverse complement strand
CGCCGCCGGGCTGCAGGGCTAGAATCGGCGCGTCATGAGCTTCTCCGACCTCTGGAACCGCACGCTCGTCTACTTCGGGATCGCCGAGGAGGAGGAGTGGGACGAGGACGGGTACGTGACCAACGAGCAGCTCGAGGAGAGCTACCGCCGCCGCGACCGCCAGAACGTCCGCCGGCTGCCGAGCGCTCCCGAGGAGCCGGACGACTGGGGCGCGAGCGGGGAGCGGCCCCGGCGGCAGACGGCCCGCCTGCGCAGCGTCGACCCGGGCCCGCCCGCGAAGGTGCACCTGGTCGTCCCCCGGAGCTTCAACGACGCCCAGCAGATCGCGGACCGCTTCAAGGCGCAGATCCCCGTCATCCTCAACCTCCAGGGCGCCGATACCGAGCTCTCGAAGCGGCTGATCGACTTCGCCAGCGGGCTCACGTACGCGCTCGACGGGAGCATGCAGCGCGTGGCCGACAAGGTCTTCCTGCTCACGCCGCGCAACGTCGAGCTCTCGGCGGAGGAGCGCGCGCGGGCGCTCGAGCGCGGCGGGTTCTTCAACCAGGCGTAGAGGCGGTCGTGCCCAAGGTCGGGCATCCGCGGGAGCGGATCCCCGATCGCACGAAGCCCTGGGGTCGCCCGCTGCGCGGGGGAGCAGCGCAAGGCAGGCGTAGGAACGAGCGCGCTCGCGCAGAACAACGCCCCATGGGCGCCCACGCCCCGATCGTCCTGCTGGCGGACGCCGCGTCGTCGCTACAGCAGTTCGTCCGCGTCTTCGTCTGGATCTACGTCTTGCTCATCTTCGCGTACGTGATCACCTCCTGGGTACGGTTGCCCTACACCGGGCCGGCGGCGTCTGTGCAAAAGTTCCTGGACGACGTCTGCCGTCCCTACCTCGGGTTGTTCCGGCGCTTCCTGCCCACGCTGGGGCCGCTCGATCTCTCCCCGCTCGTCGGGGTCGTCGTCCTGCTCGTCGCGGCCGAGCTCGTCACCGCCCTGATCGGGGCGCTTCTGTAAGGAGGTCGCATGCCGCTCACCCCAGTCGAGATCAGACACGTCGAGCTCCGCCGAGCCTTCCTGCGCGGGTACCGACGCAAGGTCGTCGATCGGCTCCTGACCGAGATCGCCGACAGCTTCGAGCAGGTGTGGCGCGAGCGCGCCGACCTCGCCGACCGGGTCGAGGAGCTCCAGGCGGAGGTCGCGAAGCATCGCGAGCTCGAGGAGCTCCTGCGTGCGACCCTCGTCTCGGCGGAGCGGGCCGCGCAGGAGCTGAAGGAGCAGGCCCGCCGCGAGGCCGACCTCGTCGTCCAAGAGGCACACGCCGAGGGACGGCGCATCACCCGCGAGGCCCAGGCGGAGAAGCGCCGGCTCGAGGACGAGATGCGGCGCATCCGGGCGCAGCTTCGTACCGCGCTCGAAGCCCTCGGGGACTGGCCGGGCGAGACCGAGGCAGAGGGGGAAGCCCCCCGGGCGCGACCGGCGACGGTCGACGAGCTGGGCGACAGCGGGATCCGCAAGGTCGCCGGGTAGCCTCCACGGGCACGGATATCCTTCGGGACGTGCCCCGCTCGCTGACCCGGCTGCACCTGCGCGTGACTCCGCGCGCTGCGCGTCCTGGCATCGGAGGGCGACACGGAGAGGCCTGGCGGATCCGGGTCGCCGCGCCCCCCGAAGGCGGCCGGGCGAACGCGGCCGTGCTCGCGTTGCTGGCCGAGGCGCTCGGCGTTCCCCGGACGCGGCTCGAGCTCGTGCGCGGTGCCGGGGCGCGGGAGAAGCTCGTCGTCGTCGACGGGCTGACCGCATCCGAGGCGGAGCGACGGCTGGCCGCGGCCGCCGACCTCGCGGGAGGCAGATCGTGACCCTCGACCTCGGCTACTTCCGAGCCCGGCTCGAGGACGAGCGGGACCGCCTCCGGGCGGCGCTCGACGCGGTCAACCACGAGGGCACCCTGAGCGAGGAGACGGGCGACCTCGCCGTCGGCTCGGGCGACCACCTCGCAGACAGCGCCACCGAGACGTACCTGCGCGAGCTGGACGGCGGGCTCGAGGAGAACGCCGAGCACCTGCTGCGGGCGATCGAGGAGGCACTGCGCCGGATCGAGGAGGGGACGTACGGGATCTGCGAGGTCTGCGGCCGGCCGATCGGCGCCGAGCGGCTGGAGGCTGTGCCCTACGCGACGCTGTGCCTGGAGGACAAGCGCGCGCAGGAGCGCGGGTGAGCGAGCCGGCGACGAGCGAGGTGCCGCAGGTCGACGTCCGCGTCGGCTCCACCGCCAACGCGCTGCAACCGATCTCGTCCGCGGAGCGTTCCCTGGCGCCGAGCTGGGCGCAGTGGCTCGCGCTCCTCTCGGTCGCGGGTGCGGCCGCGGTCGCCGACCAGGTGACGAAGCAGGTCGTCGCCCGCACGCTCGAGGTGGGGTCGGCGATCGACATCGTGGGGCCGTTCTCGATCCGGCACGTGCAGAACTCGGGCATCGCCTTCGGGCTCTTCGCCAGCCGGACGACGATCGTGATCGCGGTCACGGCGGTCGCGGTCGGCTGGATGGCGTGGTTCTTCGCCCGCTCGGGACGCCGGCACCCGGTCCTGCCCGTCGCGCTCGGGCTCGTCCTCGGCGGCAGCGTCTCGAACCTGATCGACCGTGTCCGGCTCGGGCACGTGACCGACTTCCTCGACCTCGCAGCCTGGCCGGCGTTCAACCTCGCCGACACCTTCATCGTGGTGGGCGTCGCCGTCCTCTTCGGCGCGCTCGTGCTCGCCGACCGTCCGCGCCGCCCGTCCGGCCGCCGCGATGGGGACGCTGCGCTTCCGCGTCGCTGAGGCGGACGCCGGCGAGCGGCTCGACCGCGTCCTCGCCCAGCGGCCCGAGATCGGGTCCCGCTCCCTGGCCGAGGAGCTGCTGCGCGAAGGCGCCGTGCGCGTGGACGGGAAGGCGCGCGCGAAGAGCCACAGGGTCGAGGCCGGAGCCCTCGTCGAGGCCGAGCTCCCGCCGCCTGCGCCGCCGCCTGCACCCGAGCCCGTCTCCGTCCCCGTGCTCTACCAAGACGAGGACCTGCTCGTCTTGGACAAGCCCGCCGGGCTCGCCGTGCACCCCGGGGCAGGGAGCGGAGGGCGAACGCTCCTCGGCCAGCTCCTCTCCCTGGGAGCTGCCGGCGGGCCC
>DATMAP010000010.1:0-5387 GCA_035559835.1 Gaiellaceae bacterium | reverse complement strand
CTAGCGCGAGTTTCCGTTAGCGGGCTGTAGCGGGCGCTCGCGCGGCGTGGGAAGGTCCGCGTGTGCAGGGGCTTTTCCGGCTGCGGCTGCGTATTACCCCAAACCGGGTAGGGTGGGGGCTTGGGGCAGATGCGGGTAGTCTGCGCTTGTTGGCCTCTTTCCGGCGAGAGGGGTCGTCCATCCGCCGATGGTATTACCCTTATTGACGTGGCGGGGACGATCGTCAGGAAGCGCAAGGGCGGGCGGGAGTACTTCTACTGGGTGCGCTCGGCGCGGGTTCAGGGCAAGCCGCGCATCGTCGAGCAGGTGTATCTGGGGACGGCCGAGGCCCTCAAGCAGGCCCGCGAGCGCCAAGAGCCGGTGCTGACCCGCCGCCGGGCGGCTGGGCCGTTGGTGCTTTGGAGCGAGGCGGAGCGGCTCGGCCTGCGCGAGCTGGTCGACGCGGAGGTGGAGCCCGGCGGGGGTGCCGCCTCGGTCGGCACGTACCTGCAGCTGATCGCCTGCAACCGGGCGAGCGCGCCCTGCGCCAAGCTGCGCCTGCGCGCCTGGTACGAGCAGACGGCGCTTGTCAGCGCCCTCGGCCTGCCGGCCCGCGCGCTCGACCACCGCCGCGTCTGGGACGCGATGGACGAGGTGTCCGAGCAGGCGATCGAGCGGATCGAGGAGCGGCTCGTCCGCCGCCTCGTCGAGCTCGGGGAGCTGGAGGACGGCGAGCTGCTCGTCTTCGACCCGACCAACCTGTTCACCTTCATCGCCTCCGGCAACGAGCGCTCCGAGCTGGCCCGGCGCGGGCACTCCAAGCAGGGCCGCCACGACCTGCGCCAGGTCGGCCTTGCCCTCATGACCAGCCGCCGCTACCGGCTGCCCCTGCTCCACCACGTCTATGCCGGCAACCAGCCTGACGCCCCCACCTTCCGCGAGCTCGCCGAGCGCCTCCGGCAGCGCTTCCGGGCCGTCCTCGAGATGGCCGAGAGCGTCACCCTGGTCTATGACCGGGGCAGCCACTCCGACTCCGCCCTGACCCTGTTCGAGCCGGGCGAGTTCCACTTCGTCTGCGGCCTGCAGGCCAACCGCTACCGCGACCGGCTCGAGGTCGCTCCCGACGCGCTCGCCCCGATCCCCGAGCTCCCCGGCTACCAGTCCGCCCGCAGCGAGGTCATGATCGGCGGGCGCCGCTACACCCTGCTCTGCGTGCGCTCGGACAGCTTCGCCACCCGCCAACAGGATGGCTTCCGGCAGACGCTCGCCAAAGCGGAGCGCGAGCTCTCGGAGCTGCGCCGGACAGTCGAAGCCGGGCGCGGCCGACGCAGCAAAAGCGAGCTCACCGCCCTCGTCAGCGAGCTGCTCAAGCCCCGCTATCTGAAGCGCGTCCTCGACGTCAACATCGGCGGCAGCGAGCAGAAGCCAACGCTGGCCTACCGGCTCGACGAGCAGGCCCTCGCCCTGCTCGAGCAGCGCACGTTCGGGCGGTCGCTGCTGCTCACCGACCGCGGCGAGTGGACCGACGCCGAGATCGTGCGCGCCTACCACGCCCTCAACCGCAACGAGGAGGCGATCCGCCGGCTCAAGGACCCCGACCACCTCGCCGCCCGCCCCATCTACCACTGGACCGACCAGAAGATCCGCGTCCACCTCTTCTGCTGCGTGCTCGCCCTCCTGCTCACCCACCTGCTCTGGAAGCGCGCCCAGCAACGAGGCCTCGACGCCTCCCCCCAACGCCTCCTCAACGCCCTCGCCGAACTCGACCAGATCGAGCTCGTCTACCCTCCCGCCGGCGACGGCCGCGGCCGCCCGCGTGTCCGCCGCCACCTCGGCCAGCCAAGCCCACTCCAACTCGACCTGCTCGCCGCTCTCGACTTCGACCCAGAGCAGGTAGGTACGACGCCGAAGCCACGCTGATCCGGCTCAACCAAGCCGAAACTCACCGCACAGACCCGTCACCGCCGGAAACTCGCGCTAGGCCCTCGGCGGACGACCCGCGCTCAGCGGACGATCCGCGCCGACCCGCGCATGCCCCCGCTCGCGTGCGGGTCGCACAGGAAGCGGAGCGTGCCCGGGCGCCTGAGCGCGACGCGCCAGCGCTGGGTGCCCACGAAGGGCACCGAGGTCGCCCGCCGGAACCCGGGCGCGACGAGGCGCGCGTTGTGCGTGCGGGAGCGGTCGCGCACGGTCACCGTGTACGTGCCCACCTGGAGCGTGCGCACCGCCCTCCCGGCCGCGGTGCGGAGCGTGATCGAGAAGCCCGGCCCGCTCGTCAGCACGAGCCGCATCCCGGGCGTGACGACGCCCGGCGGCGGCTGCTGCGTCGGCGCGCCCACGGTGAAGGAGCCGCGCATCGAGTCGGCGTGCGGCTCGCAGACGTAGCGGTACGTCCCCTCCCGCAGCGTCACCGTCCAGGTCACCGTCCCCGTCCCCTCCACGTCGGTGCGCTCGTCCACCCCCGGTCCCGTGAGGCGGAAGTTGTGGACGTCGGAGCGGTCGTCCACCCGGATCTCGTACGTGCCGGGCGCAAGGCGGGTGACCCGGTTGCCCTGGGCGTCGCGGAGCGCGATCGAGAACCCGGGGCCGACCGTCGCGAAGAGCGTGGTCGCCTGCGCGGGGGAGGCGGCCCCCTGCGCGCTCGCGAGGAGCGCGGCGAGGACGAGTGCGAGCGCGACGGCGGCGGCGCGGGTCATCGCCTGACGGATACGCGCGCGGCTCCCGATCGGTTTGCTCACGCCCGCAGCTCCGCCCCGAAGCGCTCGGCGAGCGCCTGCACGATGCGGGCGCGCAGCTCGGCCGCCTCCTCGTCCGTGAGCGTCCGCTCCGGCGACTGGAAGGCGAGCCGGAGCGCGACCGACTTGCGGCCCTCCCCCACCTGCTCGCCCCGGTACACGTCGAAGACCCGGGCCTCGCGCAGGAGCGGGCCGCCGGCCTCGCGCACGGCGTCGAGCAGGGCCCCTGCCTCCACCTCCTCGTCCACCGCGACCGCGATGTCCTGGCGCACGGCCGGGTAGGTGAGCACGTCCTCGTACACGACGCGCTCGGGCACGGCGGCGGCCAGCGTCGCCAGGTCGAGCTCGAACGCCCCCCAGGCGCCCTCCAGGAGCTCGGGGTGCAGCTCCCCGAGCCAGCCCGCCTCGGTCTCCGCCGCCTTCCCGGGGTGCAGCAGCGGGTGCTGCCCGCGGCGCACGCGAAGCTCCAGGTGGAGCGCCCGGTACAGCATCTCGAGCACGCCCTTGACGTCCGCGTACCCGCCGCGCAGGACGCCGGCGGCGCGCCAGCGCTCCTCGGGGAGCCGCTGGCCGGAGGGGAGGTAGACGCGCGCGATCTCGAACAGCCGCACGTCGGCGGCGCCGGCGGCGAGCGCCGTGCGGGCGACCTCCACGAGCCCGGGGACGATCGTCGTGCGCAGGACCGCCTGCTCGGCGCTCATCGGGTCGGGGAGGCGGATGGCGCGCGGGTCGGGGTCCTCCGGCACGAGGCTCCAGGTGTAGGCCTCGAGGAAGCCCGCCCCGACGAGCGCGTCCTCCACCAGCCGGCGCAGGCGCTGCTCGGGCGAGAGGCGGCCGCGCACGTGGCGGCGGAGCGGCATGGTCAGCGGCACCCGGTCGAGGACGGCGCGCGCCACCTCCTCCACGAGGTCGATCTCGCGGGTCACGTCGCGCGCCCGCCAGGTGGGGACGGTCACCTCCCACCCCTCCGAGACCTCGAACCCGAAGCCCTCCAGGATCCTCCGCTGCTCGGCCTCGGGCACCTCCAGGCCGATGACCCGCTGCGCGCGCCCCGGACGGAAGCGCACCAGCGGGCGCTCCGGGAGCCCCCGGTGCACGTCCACGTGCCCGGTCAGGCGCGCCCCCGCCAGGTCGGCGAGCAGGCGGCTCGCGTGCACCGCCGCCGGCCCCGCCAGGTGCGGGTCGACGCCCTTCTCCCAGCGGTTCGAGCCCTCCGTGCGCAGGGCGAGCCGCTCGGAGGAGCGCAGGATGCCGACGGGCTCGAAGTTCGCGGCCTCGAGCAGCACCTCGGTCGTGTCCTCGCGCACCTCGCTCTCCTCCCCGCCCATGATCCCGGCGAGCGCGACCGCGCGCTCGGCGTCGGCGATCACGAGGTCCTCTGTGTGCAGCGCGCGGAGCGTCCCGTCCAGGGTGCGCAGCGTCTCCCCCGGCCGCGCGCGGCGGACGACGATGCGCCCGCCGGCGAGCCGCCGCCGGTCGAACGCGTGCAGCGGATTGCCCCACACGTGCATGACGTAGTTGGTCACGTCCACGACGTTGGAGATGGCCCGCAGGCCGGCGAGGTGGAGCCGGGCCCGCAGCCACTGGGGGGAGGGGCCGACGCGCACGTCGCGGAAGACCCGGCCGACGTAGCGGGGGCAGCCTTCGGGATCCTCGACGGTCACGTCCACCGGCTCCTCGTCCTCGAGCGCGGGGTCGGCGGGCGCGGGCAGGCGCAGCTCGCCGCCGAGCAGCGCGGCCACCTCGCGCGCGAGCCCGACCATGGACAGCAGGTCGACCCGGTTGATGGTGGGGGTCGTGTCCAGCACCCGGTCGTGGATGGGGAGCACGTCCGCGAGCGGCGTCCCCGGCTCCAGGTCGCCGGGCAGGAGCATGATCCCGGCGTGGTCCTCGCCCAGCCCGACCTCGTCCTCGGCCAGGATCATCCCGCGCGAGCGCCGGCCGCGGAGCTCGCGCTCGGCGAGCGGCTCCGCGAGCATGGGCAGGCGCGCCCCGGGCAGGGCGACGGCCACGGTCGCGCCCGCCTCGAAGTTCCAGGCGCCGCAGACGATCTCGCGCGCGTCGCCCTCCCCCACGTCCACCCGGCAGACGCGGAGGCGGTCGGCGTTCGGGTGCTGCTCGACCTCGAGCACCCTCCCCACCACGAAGCGGCCGAGGTTGCCGTCCGCGTCGGGGACGCCCGTCTCCAGCACGCGCTCGACCTCGAGCGCCGAGACGGCGAGGCGCCCCGCGATCTCCTCCGCGGTCGCCCGCACGTCCACGTACTCGCGCAGCCAGGAGAGCGGGGCGCGCATGGCTCAGAACTGCTCGAGGAGCCGGGGGTCGTTGCGCCAGAGCTCGCGCAGGTCGGGGATGCCGTGCCGCAGCACGGCGATCCGCTCGAGGCCCCAGCCGAAGGCGAAGCCCGTGTAGCGCTCGGCGTCGTACCCGACGAACTCGAACAGCTTGGGGTCGACCATCCCCGCCCCGCCCACCTCGATCCAGCCCGAGTGGCGGCACACCGGGCAGCCCGAGCCGTCGCACACGTGGCAGGAGACGAGCGCCTCCAGCGAGGGCTCCGTGAAGGGGAAGAAGTGGGTGACGAAGCGCGTGCGCCGCTCCTCCCCGAAGAGCGCCTTGAGCAGGTAGTCGAGCGTGCCCATCAGGTCGCCGAGGGTGATCCCCTCGTCCACG
>DATMAP010000009.1:0-19730 GCA_035559835.1 Gaiellaceae bacterium | reverse complement strand
CGACGCCATGCTCGGCCGTCGGCAGACCCTCGACACACGTGCGGCCGAGAGCGACGGCGAGGCCGTGCGCCGCCAGCTTCGCTTCGAGCGCGACCTCGAGCGCGAGCTTCGGCGGCTCGAGGAGTCCTACGACGAGACGCGCGCCGAGCAGCGCCTGGCGCCGGCCCACATCCAGGCGGTCGTCGAGACCGCGCTCGAGCTCGCCCGCCAGCCCGCCCTCGTCCCGGCGGGAGAGGGTGTCTTCCGGCTTCCGACCCTCACAGGCGCCTGGTCGCGCGCCGCCGATGGCCTTGCGCATCCGTACACGGGCGAGATCCGGCCGCTCACCTTCGACCCGGATCTCGCGAAGGACCGAGATGACATCGTCCACTGCCACCTCGGCCACCCGCTCGTGCAGATGAGCCTCGCGCTCCTGCGAGCGGAGGTGTGGCAGCCCGCGGACGCGCGAGGCCTCCAGCGCGTCACCGCGCGACTCGTTCACGACCCCCGACTCCGCGACCCGGTCGCCGTCGCCTACGCCCGCCTCGTGGTGACCGGAGCCGATGGGCACCGTCTGCACGAGGAGGTCGTGCAGGCAGGAGGCTTCATCAAGGAGGGCAAGCTCGAGCGCCTCGGCGTCAACGCGCTGAAGGAGGCTCTGAGCTACGAGAGCTCCGACACGCCCGTCTCCGATGCGACCAAGGCACGGCTCCTCACGCTCTACCCGAAGCTCGCCCCCTCGCTCGCGCAGGCGATCGACGCCCGCGCGAAGGAGCGAACCGAGAGCCTGGCCCGCATCGTCGGGGAGCGGCGCGACGAGGAGATCGCGAAGATCACCGCCGTCCTCGAGCAGCTACGGACGCAGATCCTGGACGAGCTCGCCAGGCCGGAGGCAGAGCAGCTCGCGCTCTTCGACGACGACGAGCGCGAGCAGCTCGAGCGAAACCGCGACTTCCTGCGCGCCCGCGCCGAGGAGATCCCCGCCGAGATCGAGCGCGAGGTCGCCTCGCTCCGGCGCCGCTTCGCCGATCCCGAGCCGAGGGTGTTCCCGGTCGCGGTCGAGATTCTCGTGCCGCGGAGCATCGATCGCGCATGAGCCCACGGCGCCGCAGAAGCTCCTCCGCGCAGCACCACGTCGAGTGGCTCCAGCTCCTCGACGTCAGCGGGCCCTTCCTCAGCCTCTCGGTGCTCAGCGACGTCTTCCCGCAGGGCTTGGACGCCGTCGAGCCCGAGCTTGCCGAGCGTCTCAAGCAGGCGCACGCCGAGTGGCTCGCGAACCGCGAGCTCCGCCGGCCCGACCCGGCGATCCACACGACCTTCCTCGACTTCGTGCTCCGGGAGGTGCTCGGGTATCCGGACGAGGTGATCGCCGACTCGCAGGAGCTCGGCGACGCCTACACGGCGACGCTTCCCGAGCACCGGGTCACGCTCCGTCCCGACCTCGCGATCCGCCGTCCCGGCGAGCCTCCGACGCTCCTCGTCACGCGACACCCGGCCCAGGTCTCGCTTACGAAGCCGCTCGACGAGCGCGGCCTGCACGCCTCGCCTGTCGAGCGCATGCGCCTTCTCCTCAAGCACACCGGCGTTCGCTCCGGCCTCGTCACAAACGGCTCCGAGTGGACGCTCGTGCACGTCCCCGCCGACCGCACGGCGACCTTCGTCACCTGGTCCGCGAGCCTGCTCGTCGAGGAGCGCGTCCTGCTTCGCTCCTTCGTCTCGCTCCTCGGCACGCGGCGGCTCTTCGGGGTCGACGACCCGGAGACGCTCGACGGGCTCTTCGAGCGCTCACGCGACGACGAGCGCGAGGTCACCGACCAGCTCGGCTACCAGGCAAGGAGAGCCGTCGAGCTCCTCGTCGCCGCCTTCGACCGCGCCGACCACGAGGCGAGCGGCGGTGTGCTGCGCGACGTGCCCGAGCATCGCCTCTACGAGGCCTCCCTCGCGGTCGTCATGCGCGTGATCTTCCTGCTTGCCGCCGAGGCGCGCGGCCTCTTCCCGGACGACGGCCCCTGGGCCGAGAGCTACGCGCTCACCCCGCTTCGCTCGGAGCTCGAGGCCCAGGCCGACCGCCACGGCCTCGAGGTGCTCGAGCGGCGCTTCGACGCCTGGCCGCGCTTGCTCGCCACCTTCCGGGCCGTGCACGGCGGCATCGAGCACAGCCGCGTGCGCATGCCCGGCTACGGCGGCGGCCTCTTCGACCCGGAGCGCTACCCGTTCCTCGAGGGAGACGGCGGAGCGGTGCCCTCCATCTCGAACCGCGCCGTCCTGCACGTGCTCGATGCGCTCCAGACGCTCGAGGTCGAGGTCCCCGGCGGCCGCGAGCGGCGCCCGCTCAGCTTCCGGGCCCTCGCGATCGAGCAGATCGGCCACGTCTACGAGGGCCTCCTCGACCACACCGCGATCCGCGCAGACGCGCCCGCGCTCGGGCTCGTCGGGACGAAGCGCAAAGAGCCCGAGGTCGCGCTGGCCGAGCTCGAGGCGAAGCGCAAGGAGGGCGAGGACGCGCTGCTCGCGTTCCTGCGGGAGGAGACCGGTCGGAGCGTCTCAGCGCTCCGGAGGGCACTCGGCGCGGAGCTCGACCCCGAGCGCCTCGCCCGCCTCCGCGCCGCCTGCGGCCACGATGCCGAGCTCGTCGAGCGCGCCCTTCCCTTCGCAGGGCTCGTCCGCGACGACGTCTACGGCGACCCGATGGTCTTCCGCGAGGGGCACGTCTACGTCACGCAGAGCCCCTTCCGGCGCTCGACCGGCACCCACTACACGCCGCCGAGCCTCACCGAGCCGATCGTCCAGTACGCGCTCGAGCCCGTCGTCTACCGCGGCCCCGCCGACGGAAGGCCGCGCGAGGAGTGGGAGCTCAAGCGCCCCTCGGAGCTCCTCGCGCTCAAGGTGTGCGACATCGCCATGGGGTCGGCCGCCTTCCTCGTCGCCGCCTGCCGCTACCTGGCGGCACGGCTCGTCGAGGCCTGGGAGCAGCACCCCGAGGAGGCGCCCGCCGATGTGGGGAGCGACCTCGAGGAGCGCGACCTCACCGCGCGCCGGCTCGTCGCCGAGCGCTGCCTCTACGGGGTCGACGTCAACCCGCTCGCCGTCGAGATCGCCAAGGTCTCGCTCTGGCTGACGACGCTGCGTCGCGACCGGCCGTTCACGTTCCTCGACCACGCGCTTCGCTGCGGGGACTCCCTGCTGGGGCTGACGAGCCTGGAGCAGCTCGAGGCGCTCAGCCTGAAGCCCGAGGAGGCAGGCTCGGTCTTGCTCGAGCCGGCGCGCGAGGCGATCCGCTCGACGCTCGCTGAGGTACAGGCAGTGCGCGAGCGGATCGAGGCGACCGACGCCGTCGACCTGCGCGAGGCCGAGCAGAAGGCGACCGCGCTCGCCGGCGCCGAGCGGAAGCTCCATGCGCTGAAGGTCGTCGGCGACCTCGTCGTCGGCGCAGCGCTCGAGGAGGCGGCCGGGAAGGGCAAGGCGCGAACGACGGTCGAGGCGGCCGCCGAGGAGATCCGCGAGGCGCTGGAGGCGGACGACGACGATCGCCGTGCCGCACTGCTCGCGCGCGTCGAGGCGCGCGCCGGCGACGCGCTCATGGCCGGCCGGGCGCCGCGCGCGACCGACCCGCCGCGGCCGTTCCACTGGGTACTCGAGTTCCCCGAGGTGTTCCAGCGGGAGAACGGCGGGTTCGACGCGATCGTGGGGAATCCGCCGTTCCTGGGCGGTCAACGGATAACCGGACTCCTTGGCGAGCACTACCGCGAATACCTAGTGCTGTCACTAGCTGATGGCCAGCGTGGAAGCGCTGATTTGGTCGCGTACTTTTTCCGTCGTGCCAGTGCACTAGCCGCGCGGAGCGGAAGCTTTGGGTTGCTCGCGACCAACACGATTTCGCAGGGCGATACGCGAATGGTTGGGCTCGGCCACCTGGTGGGCCAGGGCTGGCGCATCTTCAGAGCAGTAAAGAGCGCCCAATGGCCGGGTGAGGCGGGCGTCGTCGTTTCGCATGTTTGGGCCTCGCGGGTCTGGGACGCGCCGCCGCGTTTCACGTCTTCGCTCGACCTCGTAGGCAGGGTCGAGGGCGACCCACGCAGTCTCGCGGCCAATCATGGTCTAGCGTCGATTGGCACATACGTTCTCGGACTCGGCTTCGTACTTGATCCGGAGGAGAGCCAGTCGATGACCGACGAAGATCCGCGGCTCCGCGAGGTCATACAGCCGTACCTAGTCGCGGAGGATCTGATGAGTCGGCCGGGACACTCCGCCTCGAGGCATGTCATCAACTTCCAAGACTGGCCTGAGGAGAGGGCGCGCGAGTACGGGCTGTGCTGGCAGCGTGTCGCCGAGAGAGTAAGACCTCACCGTGCAGGGAACAAGGAGCGTCACAGGCGAGAAGAGTGGTGGCAGTTTGCACGGCCTGTGCTCGAGTTGTACAGAGCGTTGGGCGGCGCATCGCGAGTTCTCGTTGGCCCGCGAGTGGCTAAGTACTGGTGTGTCGTGTGGGTGCCCCCACGGCAGGTCTACGACATTCAGTTGATCGTCTTCACGTTCGGCGATGACGGTAGAGCCGCCGTTCTCTCGTCGATCTTTCACGATGCGTGGGCCAGAAAGACGTCGGGCACTCTCGGGGAAGGACTGCGCTACAGCCCGACCGACTGCTTCCAGAACTTCCCCTTCCCAGAAGACGTGTCGGTGCTCGACCGGATCGGCGACCGCTACTTGACCTACCGCAAGGAAACGCTGCTCGCCGAGCAACAGGGGCTGACGAAGGTCTACAACCGCGTTCACGAGCAGCCCGAGGACACCTCCGAGCGGATCGAGGAGCTGCGCCGCCTGCGCCGCGAGCTCGACCGCGCCGTCGCCGACGCCTACGGCTGGACCGACCTCGAGCTCGACCACGACTTCCGCGAGACCCCGCTCGGCCTGCGCTACACGATCTCCGAGGCGGTAAAAACGGAAGTCCTCGACCGCCTCCTCGAGCTCAACCATGCCCGCTACGCCGAAGAGGTCGCCCAGGGCCTCCAGGCGAAGGGCGCGAAGAAGAAGCGTGGTGGCGCTCGGAAGAGCCGCCGCGCTGCCGGTCAGCTGGAGTTGTAGGCGCGGTCACCGATGGCAGACCTCCCTGGCCTCCTCTTCTACGAGGGTGAACTGTCCGCGGTGCTGGAGGCAGCGGCCCGTCGCATGGACGCCGAGATCGAGTCGGCGCCGGAAGACCATGTCCTCCACGCCGACGACGACGCGTGGGTGGACGCGCTCGTGACGCGCCACTCGGTCGTGGCTCCCAGGCTTCGCGTCGACGAGGTCTGGATGGACGCGCCCGAGGAGGTCAAAGTCGACGTGGGCTACGACTACGCCCGCCGGGCGCTCAATCGTGGACAGAGCTTCTTCGTCGCGGGGGCGAGAAACACTGTCCACATCCCGTTCGATGGTGACGCAGGTGTGTTTCGGTTCACGCCGAGCACGAGGAACTTCAATCCGCCGCGAGCCGAAGTGCGCGCCGGCGAACTGGTTCGCTCATGGGAGTATCCGCACGACTCCCCGATCGATCTTGGTGCCGAGGTTGACGCGCTCGTCGGCTCGATCCAGAGCTACCTCTCTTGGGCTGCGTCTGACATTGCGAACTTCAACGCAACGCTCGAGCCGCGCGCCCGGCGACTGATCGTCACACGACGCGATCGGATTCGCACGAGCTACGAACGCGCTGCCTCCTCGGGCATTCCTATCGGGCCGCGGGGGCAGCGCGAGAAGACGTACATCACCGATGCGATCGTTCGCGTGCCGAGTCCCGTTACTCCTGCTCGCGCGGAGACGCCGATCCCGCTCGAGCCAACGCTGGGCGACGAGCACTTCGAGCACATCCTGCACATTCTCCGTGCGTTCTTCGCGCAGGTGGAGCGAACGCCGGAGACCTACGCGAAATTGAGCGAGGAGGAACGCCGCGACCTCATCGTCACCACGCTCAACACGCACTACCGAGGGCAGACGACGGCCGAGGCGTTCAACGCGCACGGGAAGACCGACATCCTCGTTCGGGTCGACGACCGGAATGTCTTCATCGGCGAAGCCAAGTTCTGGTCCGGTGAGAAGGCGTTCACCGAGGCAGTCGATCAGCTATTCAGCTATGCCGCGTGGCGTGACACGAAGCTTGCACTCATCGTGTTCGTGCGAGAGAAAGGGTTCTCCGCCATCGTCCAGAAGGCCCAAGCTGCCCTCGAGGAGCACACTGCCTTCGGCTCGTGGGAAGAGACAGCGACCGAAACGGAGCTACGTGCACAGATGCGTTGGCCGGGCGACGATGAGCGTCTGGCCGATCTCAATGTCTTCCTCGTCCACAGCCTCTGGCTCGAGGAGGTCGTCTGGCGCGACAGCCCCTCGCCGTAGCTCGCGAAGCCCGACGCTCCTACGAGCAAGGGTTCAAGAAGTCGCTTCTGGGTCAGCGCCGATGAGTTCGCGGGCTGGACGGACGAGCTCGCGCCTCTCTGGATCCGACACTGTGACACCATCTCGCGCACGAGAGCAAGCCGCCGCCGCGGCGGCTCTACGACGGGCAGCTGATCGCGCCCAGGCCGTAGCCCTCAGCGGGGTGCGCTGAGGGCGACCGGCCGCCGCCGACGAGGTTGAGTGGTCCTCTTCGGCTGGATCACGAGCTCGAAGCCGATCGCGGCCGCATATCTGGTCAGCGTCGAGAGCTTGATGTCGCGGTTCCCCGTCTCGATGCGGGCGACCTGCGACTGCGAGGTTCCAATCTCTCTGGCAAGCTCGACCTGCGTCTTGCCGGACGCCTCGCGTGCCTCGGCGAGCAGGCGGCCGACCTCGCGCCGCTCGAGCGCGGCCTCGAAGAGGGCCGGAAAGTCGGGGTTGCGCTTCTTCCGCTTGGCGATCTGTTCATCAAGGAAGTCAGTCATCGACCCTCGCTCTATACCACACAGAGTATAGGGTATGGAGCGAGTTCATCCCCCTCTCGCTCGAGCGCGCCAGTCGGCAAGCCGACGTGTCGCCAAGCGGATCAGGCTCGGCGGCGTCTTCTCCGTCTTCTTGGAGAAGCCCTCGAGTGCCAGCAACACCTGCTTGTGCTCCCCCTCGGGAGCGAAGAGCACACGGAAGCTCTGCTGGTGGCCGTCCGCCTTGATTTCCCAGATCTCACCTTCGAGATGCTTGGCGGCACTCAAGCCTTGCTTTCGAACCCCCGCCATGGCGGCGAGGATCTCGGCCACGTCGTCGTCGTCGAGCTCGTCGAGAAACCTCGCGACCGGGCTATTGCCCGCGGCAGTCCGGTAGTCGCGCCAGCGTCTCTTCGGCGCATCTCGCGGCCGCCTCCTCCTTCCGGGCATGCGCCGACCATATCCCGCTGGAAGGACACGAGGTGCTCTTCATGGAGGGGACGATCTGCCGGCCGGTATCCCAACTTTAGTCCCCAGGGGAAACGATCTCAGGGGGTCACGTCACGCCGACTACCTTCGCATCCCACGGTCGACCTTCTGGGAGTGGCGCCTCCTCGATCTTCTCGACCGCCTCCGCGACAACGACAACCCGGCCGCGGTGTACGACCCCTTCAGCGGCATAGAGGACGCTCTCCCCGAGGTGCTACGGGACAAACGTTAGAGTCATCCTGGCCCCGGAACAGTGCGGACTGCCTCGTACATCGGCTTCTTCACGATGATCGCGACCGTCGTGGCTGCCTTCGCACTTTTCGACCAGTGGTGGCTGCGACTCCTGCTCCTCGGCGCCGCCCTGGCAATCGGCTGGTACTCCCTCGGCCTCTACGCGAGAGCAGTCTCTCTCTCCGCCTATCGCGTCACTCGAGGCATAGGCACCGACGAGGACTTCGAGGAACTGGGGCGTCTCGGCGAGGCTGCGGCACGTCAGGCCATCCGCGAAGTTGCCGATGCACCTGACCCGCAGCGCGATCGCCTGTTCGGCGACTTCGTCAACCGCGCCGGAGGCCTCGACGCCGCGCAAGCCATGGTCATCGAACACATGGCCCACCACGGCTTCGACATTGATGAGGAAGCGGCCTACGAGTTGTTGGATCGGTGGCGGAAGTACGGAATCGTCCGCAACGAGAGCCTCGGCGAATACCTGGACGAAACGGCCCAGCGTAGCCAGCCCTCCGAGTAGGACTTGATTCCGAACCTTCCAGGGGGCCGAGCAACTACCATGTCCGTCCCTCATCCTTTACCCACGCCGAACTTCTCGGAATTCGCTCGGACTGGTAACCCGAGTTCGACAGTTTGTGGGCACTGTGACGGCCGGCGCGGGGAGAAAACGGCTTGACCAAGCCAAAGTAGGGTGTGGTGACGCCGCGAAAGGGTGGGCACACGGACATCGGCGCGTGCTGGGGCGGGTTGCCACACCGGCCCGCGATCCACTCGCACACCTCCTTGAGCGCCTGGTGGGGGAAGGCTCTCGCGAGCCGGAGGCGATCCGCCTGTGGAGACGAAACCGCGAGATGCTCGGCCGCCTCACGACAGAGCGTGTGGTACAGCGCGTAGTAGGCCGTCGAGACGGCTCGACGGAGCCAGATCGGTCGCGGTCGGCCCTGGCCGCTGTGGTGGCTGGCGAACTGTTTTGCCGCCTCGAGGAGCTTCGCCGGATCGATCGGAACCGGCGTCGGCGCTACAGGTCGAGCTGCTCCTCGCTCGGCTCGAGTTCACCCGGATCCTTCGGGTAGAACCTGATGAACCACGGCGTGGTGACCTCGCCGATCTCCGCGACGACGTCGCCGACCTTCCTGCGCAGAGCTCAGATGTCGTCGGTCGGCCACGTTTCCTCTCCGGGCGGCGGACTCGTCAGCGTCAGCTCGAGGAAGAGCGCCGGCTCTCCGTCGGAATCCTCGTCGTCGCGAACCTTCGCGCCGAGCACACGCCCTTGCGACTGTCACACATCGGTGTGTATCTGGTGCAGTTCGTATGCGGCCCGCGTAGCCTCTGAAGGATGTCCGAGCCCTCATCGGTTCTCTCGCCGCCGAGCTCAGAGGAGCTTCGCGAGCAGCTCGTCTCGCTTGTCGAGCGCGATCTCCTGGGTCCTGCCGGCGGCGAGGAAGAGGTGTTGCCGCGCGAGGAGCAACCGCGCGACCGCTACCTCCTCGGCATGCTCGCTCCGCGCGGCCACCTGATCGAGACCGACCTCGACGAGCCGCTCGCGTCGGGAGACGAGAGCGAAGAGGACGGGGACGCGGAGCCGGAGGCCGCCGAGCAGTCGCTCTTTCCGTCCTCGCTTGGTCTGAGCTGCCGGGTCGACGGTGCGTGCTCGGCGCTCGAGATCGGCGCCTCGTGGGGTCGGTACGAGCGGATCGATGCCGAGGATGGCGACGGCAAGGTCTGGAAGCGGGTCTCGTGCGGCGGCAAGCTCGAGCTCCCGCTCAGCGTGGGTCGTCATGACGTCGGCGCGCCCGATCCGGACGTTCCAGACGTGCGAGTCGAGGCGGTCGTTCGCCGGCTCGACGACCAGTGGTCGGTGACACTCTTCCTGCGGAACGGCCAGCAGGAGCCGGATGAGAACAAGGATCGCGCGTGGCTCTTCCAGGCGCGGCTTACGGTCGAGGCGGCCGACGGGTCGGCGGTGTTCGTCGCGCGGCCGGACGAGCTCACGTTGCCCGAGCACGAGGATCAGTTGCTCGCGGTCTCGTACCGTCGTCGGGTCGAGCACGCGGTCGGCCACAACGTGGCCGTGCACGCCACGCTCGATCCCGCCGACGCTACGCGTGCGCTCCGGCTCGAGACGACTTCGTTCCCGCGCTACGAGGTCGCGCAGATGCGCCCGCCGGCCGCCGACGACGAGCCGCTGCTGGCGGCGCTCGCGCTCGACATGCAGAGGCTGGGAGACGCGGCGGATGGCGAGCTCGTCACGTTGCTCGAGCCCCTCGCCGTCGCCTACGGGGAGTGGTTGAAACGACAGGCGGAGCGAGTGGACGCGGGCGCCGACGGACTCGTCGCTCACGCTCAGGCAGCGCGTGAGCTGCTCGAGCGGGCCGAGGAGGCCCGGCAGCGAATCGCGGACGGCATCGCGCTCCTGGCCGAGAGCCAGCAGGCGCGCGACGCCTTCCGCTTCGCGAACCGGGCGATGGCGATGCAGCGCTCGCACACGCTCTGGTCGGAGCACCGTCGGCGCGGCGGGACGAAGCCGCTCTCTGCCTTCGAGGAGCCCGAGCACCGAAGCTGGTACCCGTTCCAGCTCGCCTTCATCCTCCTCAACCTGCCGAGCGTCACCGACCCGGCGCATCCCGGCCGCTCGCATCCGACCGAGGCGATCTGCGACCTGCTCTGGTACCCGACGGGCGGCGGCAAGACGGAGGCGTACCTCGGCCTCTCTGCGTACGTGCTCGCCCTGCGCAGGTTGCAGGGCCCGCTCGGCGGGCGACGGGCCGACGCCGGCGTCGCCGTGCTGATGCGCTACACGCTTCGCGTGCTGACGCTCCAGCAGTTCCAGCGGGCAGCGTCGCTCGTCTGCGCGTGCGAGGTGATCCGGCGCGAGGATCCGGAGCGCTGGGGCGAGGAGCCTTTCCGCATCGGGCTCTGGGTCGGCCAGGCGACGACGCCGAACCGGATCGACATCGCCGCCGAGGCGCTCAAGAACCTGCACGGCGACGGCTGGCGCAAGACCGGGAGCGGTCGACCCGACCAGCTCTCGCACTGCCCCTGGTGCGGGGAGCGGATCGATCCCGGCGTGCACATGAAGGTCGAGACGTACGAGAAGGGCCGTGCGCGCGTGCTCACCTACTGCGGCGACAGGCTCGGAACATGCGAATTCTCGGCGAGGAAGGCACCGGGGGAGGGGATCCCCGTGCTCACGGTCGACGAGGAGATCTTCCGGCGGCTACCGGCGCTCGTGATCGCGACCGTCGACAAGTTCGCGCAGCTCCCCTGGAACGGCGCGACCGAGACGCTCTTCGGGATCGTCGACGGTCGCTGCGAGCGACATGGCTTCCGGACGCCGACGCTCGAGGACAAGGACAGCCATCCCGCGAAAGGCGCGCTTCCGGCGGCGAAGACAGTCGATCGCGGGGTGCTGCTCCGACCTCCCGATCTGATCATCCAGGACGAGCTTCACCTCATCTCGGGTCCGCTGGGGACGATGGTCGGCCTCTACGAGACGGCGATCGACAGGCTCGCGAGCTGGGAGCTGGACGGCAAGGTCGTGCGGCCGAAGGTGATCGCCTCGACCGCGACGGTTCGCCGCGCAGGCGATCAGGTGCATCGGCTCTTCCTGCGCCGGGTGCGGGTGTTCCCGCCGCCTGGGCTCGACGTGGAGGACAACTTCTTCGCGCGCGAGCGTCCGCTCGACGAGGCGTTCGGGCGTCTCTACCTGGGCGTGTGTGCGCCGGGGCGGCGGCTGAAGGCCGTGCTTATTCGCGTCTACGTGGCGTTCCTCGCCGCTGCCCAGAAGCTGTACGAGGAGTACGACACCCATGCCGACCCGTGGATGACGCTCGTCGGCTACTTCAACGCGATGCAGGAGCTCGCTGGGATGCGGCGCCTGTGCGAGGACGACATCCGGACGCGCCTCGGCAAGACCGATCACCGTGGCCTGGCCCAGCGCCGGCTCGGTCCGGAGAGCATCCAGGAGCTGACCTCACGGCTCACCGGGACCGAGATCCCGGAAAAGCTGGACGCGATGGAGCGGACGTTCAGCCGCGCGGAGGAGGAGAAGCGGCGTAAGCGGGACAAGAGCGCGGCACCGCGTCCGATCGACGTCTTGCTCGCGACGAACATGATCTCGGTGGGCGTGGACGTCCGTCGCCTCGGCCTGATGGTGGTCGCCGGCCAGCCGAAGACGACGGCGGAGTACATCCAGGCGACGAGCCGGGTCGGTCGCTCGACGCCGGGCATCGTCTGCACGGTCTACAACTGGGCACGCCCGCGCGACCTCTCCCACTACGAGCGCTTCGAGCACTACCACGCGAGCTTCTACCGCCACGTCGAGGCGCTCTCGGTGACGCCGTTCGCGCCGCGGGCGCGCGACCGCGGCTTGAGCGCGCTCCTCGTGTCGCTGATCCGCGATGCGGAGCTGTCGATGAACCCGAACGAGGCGGCGCAGCAGCTCGACCGGACCAAGGAAGTCGTCTTGGCCGCGGTCGAGGCGATCGGCAAGCGTGCGGCGGAGGTGAGCGTGGACGGGCAGCTCGAGCGTCTCGTCGAAGACGAGCTCGACAAGCGCATCGACGCCTGGCTCGCTCGCGCCCAGCAGGCGCTGAACACGGGCGCCCGACTCGGGTATCAGGAGAAGCGCGACTCGGAGACCGTCGGCCTCCTGCGTCGACCGAGTACCGAGCCCTGGGACACGTTCACCGTTCTCAACTCGCTCCGCGACGTGGAGCCGACGGTGGGCCTCATCCTTTCCGACAGCCCGCTCTTCCCAGGTGGCGACGGGGGTGGAGGCGCGGCAGACGATGGCGGCTAGGCAGACCAGGCGGACACGTGTCGGTGCGCTTCGGCCCAGCGCGCTGATCCACACCTTCGGCGTCGGAAGCGTCGTCGACCTCCCGCGGCTCTCGGCAATGGTCATGGGGCTCGACGACTGGCGACTCGACAACGCCCCGGTGATCGAGGAGCCGCGCCTGCTCGCCGCGATCCGCCGGCAGGAGGGACTCGAGCACGTCGAGCGGCTGCACGGCCCGCCGCAGACGGACGATCGTGGCGGGCTCACGGCCGGCGCGCTCGATCCCTCCAACCTGATCGGAGTTCCCGTGGCGGCCTTCCCCCGCTGGCTTCTCTGCCCGGTGTGCAGGAAGCTCGCGCCGATCGAGTCTGGGCTCTTCGAGCTGCGGGTGAACGCCGTGCGTCCGGACGCGAACAAGTTCGTCCACTCGAACTGCGCGGGTGCGAAGACGCCGCCGACCGCCTTGCCCGCGCGTTTCGTGGTCGCGTGCGAGAAGGGACACCTCGACGACTTCCCTTGGGTTGCGTTCGCCCACTACAAGACGTCACAGGACGACGTCGACTGCGCCTGGAACCTGCGGCTGGACGAGATCGGCGCGTCGGGCGAGGTCGCGCACATCCAGGTCAAGTGCCTGACCTGCGACTCGACACGCAGGCTGTCGCAGGCGTTCGGGGAGAAGAACCGCGACAACATGCCCATCTGCACCGGGGCGCATCCGCACCTCCGCGAGCGGGAGGGCTGCACCCTGCGCATGCGGGCGATGCTGCTCGGCGCGACCAACTCGTGGTTCGCGGTGAAGGAGTCGGCGCTCTCGATCCCGCGCCACGAGGACGAGCTCATGCAGCGCATCCACGCGCACTGGAGCGAGCTCGAGGCGATCGAGAGCCTGTCCGACATCGCGTTTCTGCGCCGGCGCGGCGAGCTCGCCGCGTTCGGCGATCTCGACGACGAGGAGGCGCTCGCGGCGCTCGAGCGCTATCGCTCGCAGGGCGACGAAGGCGCGCCTGCCGGTGACATCCGCGTGCCCGAGTGGGAGCTGCTGACAGGCGATCTTCGACGCACGGGGCGCGACTTCACGGCGCGCGCTGTCGCTTCGCCCGACGGCTTCGCGGACGTGATCGAGCGGGTCGTGCTCGTCGATCGCCTGCGGGAGGTACAGGCGTTGCTCGGCTTCACGCGCGTCGACTCGCCCTTCGACGAGGAGAACCTCGATGAGCGCCGCGTCCCGCTCGGACGCGGGAGGGTGACGTTCCTTCCCGCTGCCGAGGTGCACGGCGAGGGGATCTTCATCCAGCTCGCCGAGTCGGCGGTCGCCGAGTGGGTGAGCCGAAACGGCGAGCGTGACGCCGAGTTCAGAGCCGCGCACGCGGCGTGGAGAGAGCGTCGCCGCATTCCCGATCCGTCCGCGGGCTACCCCGGACTGCGGCTCGTCCTCCTGCACACGTTCGCGCACGCGCTCATGCGGCGGCTCGCGCTCGAGTGCGGGTACGCGCAGGCCTCGATCCGGGAGCGGCTGTATGCACTTCCGCCGGAGGATCCCGACGGGCCGATGGCGGGTGTTCTCTTCTACACGGCTGCGCCCGACTCGGAGGGCACGCTCGGTGGGCTTGTCGCGCTCGGCGAGCCGGAGGAGCTCGGCCGGCATCTCCGCGGGGCGCTCCGCGATGCCGGTCTGTGCGCGTCCGACCCGCTCTGCGCCGAGCACGCACCCGACGACCAGGGGATCACGCTGCACGGGGCTGCTTGCCACGCGTGTCTGTTCGCCCCGGAGACATCCTGCGAACGTGGTAACCGCTACCTCGATCGGGCCGTCTTGACCGAGCTGATCACCGGGCTGGACATCGGCTTCCTGCCGAGGCCATGAGCGAGTCGCTGGTCGCGGCGATCGGCGAGGCCGTCTCGGCGCTTCCCGATGGAGCGCTCGACGCTCTCGAGCGCGCGTTCGGGGCGGGGGCACCGGCGAGCGCGGTCGTCGAGGCGGTTCCCACGGACGCGTACCGCGAGCGGGCTCGGGCGCTCGTTCGTGCGCAGGAGGAGGCCGGTGTCGGCGGGCCCGCGATCGCGCTCGCGATCGCGGCGGCTCGCGAGCGCGAGCGGGTCGCGCGTGCAGAGCGGATCAGCATCGTGTGGACGGGCCCCGATACACCGGTGGTGCCCGTACGGCGAACCGACCAGGCACTCCTCGAGCTCGTCGGGGCCGCGACGGAGCGCCTCATCGTGGTGAGTTTCGCGGTGTACAAGGTTCCGGAGGTTGCGTCCGCGCTCGTCGCGGCCGCCGGCCGCGGGTGCGAGGTCGCGATCGTGCTCGAGTCGGAAGCCGAGAGCGGCGGAAGGGTGACGTACGAGATGTCGGAGGCGCTCGGGAGCGCGGTCGCAGAGCACGCGGCGCTCTACACGTGGCCCCTCGACCAACGTCCAGACGTCGGTGCGGGCAAGCGCGCATCGCTGCATGCGAAGTGCGCCGTCGCGGACGGCGAGCGGCTGCTCGTCTCGAGCGCGAACCTCACCGAGTACGCGTTCACGAAGAACATGGAGCTCGGGTTGCTGGTCGAGGATGGGGAGGTGCCCCGTCGCGTACAGGCGCACCTGGAAGCGCTGATCGCGGGTCGTGTCCTTCGCCCTCTCCGTCGCTGAGCTCAACGACCCGTGGACATCTTCGAGCGAACGATACGCGGACTGGAGATCGGCTTGAAGGTCGGGGACATCGCGACCTTCGAGCTCGGTACCTGCAGCGTCGACGATGACGTGCGCGAGGTGCTCAGTCGCGCCGAACTGGAGCTCTTCTCGGCGATTCCCGTACGAGCACCGCGAGCGATCGTCGGTGTCCTTGAGCGCGGCGAGTCCCAGGAGGGCCGTGTCGCAGACGTCATGCGGCCACTCGACGACTCGCTGCGCGCCGGCCGGCGACTACGCCGAGCTGCTCGTCCAGCGAGCGACCGGCGGCGAGCTGGCCCCGAACTCACGGCGGAGCTGGGACGTGCTGACGGCCGATGGCGAGCGCCTCCAGGTGAAGGCACGCGTCACCCCGAGCCCCACGGCGTGCGGGGAGCCACAGCTCTCGGTCGTCCGCTCCTGAAACCTCGACGCCCTCGTGATCGTCCTCTTCGACGACGAGTTCCGTGTCTGGCGCGCGACGCGCCTCGCCGCGTCCGTGCTCGAGCACCGGTCGCGCTTTATCGACCATGTCCGGGGCTTCCGCGTGATGGCCACCGACGCTCTCCTCGACCAGGGTGAGGACTGGACGGAGCGGTTACAGGTGACTGTCGAGTAGGCCGACAGCGCTAGAAGCTGCGGATGAAGCGGACGCGGCAGCCGTGGTGGTTGGCCTCGGCGTCGGCGGCCAGCGTCTCCTCGAAGCCCCAGTCGCACTCCTCGAAGACCACGACGTAGGCGAGGCGGCAGGCCCCGGTCGAGAGGTGCAGGCCGACCTTCTCCACGTCGGCGCTGACCTTCCCTCGGCTCCCGGCCGGGTCGCCGCTGAAGATCCTCGCCCCCGGCACCTGCCAGTAGTCGGAGAAGAAGCCGAACTCGAGGATCGCCTCGAACTGGAAGCCCGGTGCGGTCACAGGCAGTTCGGTGGCGAGGAAGTCCTCGGTCTTCACGAGCACGAGGTCGAGGCGCCGGCGGCGCTGGGTCGGCGTCATCGCTCTCGCTGCCGGGTGCGGCTCCTCGAAGATCCAGCGCGACATCGGGACCTCGTGGTGAATAGCGTCCCAGGGCACGCCCTCCTCGTTGAGGAAGCGGGCGAAGTTGATGACGCAGTCGCGCTCCGAGAGGATGCCCGGCGAGCGCCGCCCTACGACCTGCCCGCCGCCGACGACGGCGCGAGTCGGGAAGGCTGGCAGCGAGCGGAACCACTCCCTCGCGCGCCGGCACGCCGCCTCGATCGGCGCTTCCGCCCAGCTCGCCTCGGGAGCCGCCATGAATGGCGACTCTAACCGAGCTTCAGCGGCGGAAACTGGCTCCCTGAACCAAGGTCGCGTTCCGCGCGTACAAGAACGGGAGGGAGCGCGCGTACAGGGGTCAGTCAGACTGACGCGCCAGCCCGCGCCAGTTGGTATTCCAGAACACTACATGCGGCGCGTGCGCTCTACCGTCTCGGCATGGACGAGGATCTGCAGGAGACTCTTGCCTACGGCACGGTCATCGCAGGGGCGGCCGAGACACTGGTTCTCGACACGCCGGGACTGGATGTAGCGAGCGCCATCACGAGAGCGGCGATGCGGTTCGCGCTCGGGGCCGGCGCGAACTTCCTCTACATCGAAAGCGGAGCTGCGGCGGCGCTGTGTGCCTCGGAGATGGCACGTGGGCGCACCTCGCAGGCCCTCGCCTACGCGCGGTCACTCTGCGACCGTGCCGCCGACGTGAAATCGAGCGATGCGGAAGTCATCCGCCTACGGGCAGCCGTCACGCGCACCCTTGTGCTCCTCGCCCGCGAGTGCAGGGGGAGACGTCGATCGAGCATTCGATCGCGGACCGGGTAGAGCGCTCTCAGTCGCCGAGCCGTACGAGCTCGTCGATCCCGATGCCTACGAGCGACGACAAGATTGCGAGCTCGACGAGCAGCGGCTGATCGGAGCCACGCATGAGGCGGCGGAAGGGACCGGCGGGAAGCGACAGCCTCTCGCAGATCTCCCTCTCGCTGAGCTTGCGCTCGCGGGCGAGGAGGCGAAAGCGCTCGCTATCGAAGGACTCGCCAGCAGGCGGCGAGCCGCGCGAGGCGGTACGCCCGACGAGCCACTCGAGCGAGCCTCGAAGCAGGCACGCGATCTCCACGGCCCTGGGCAGCTCGAGCCAGCCGAAGCCGTGCTCCTCGATTCGCGCGAGCGTGTCGGAATCGAGTCCAGCGGCCTGCGTGTGCGAGGCGAGCTCACGGAGCGCCGTACGTGGCCCATGTGCGACCTCGCAGGTCTCGAGCGCGGGGAGGAGGCGGTTCGCCCTGGCGATTGCGATCTCGACCTCGCTGAGCGCGCTCTCGCGGAGCGCCTGCCGGAACCTCTCCCGCCCGCAGGGGTAGTGGCGATAAAGCGCCTCGATGCCCGGAACCCGGTGCTCCGGAAGTCGCGAGGTCTCGAGCTCGACACCGCGCGCCCGCAGCGCTCGCCGCTTCTCGCGCGACCACCAGTGGTAGTCGCCCGAGCTCGGAATGCGCCCGAGCTCGAGCGCGCAGCGGCGGATCGCGGCTCGGATCTCCTCGAGCGAGTAGGGGCTGACTCGCCGGCGCCCACGCGCCGGCGAGGGCCAGGGCTTGCCGGGCCCCCGGTGGCGGCCGTCTGGGAGGAGCCCGTACGCCGCTCGACAGGCACGGCGCCACCCGCCGTAGCGCTTCGCGAGCGTGTCGGCCGCCGGCGCGTCAGCACGGCTCGCGAGCCGGTGGCGCTCGTAAGCTTCGCGCTCGACGCGGGGGACGTCGGGCGAGTCCGGGGAGGCGGCGCTTCCCCTTTCTGCGAGGAGCTCGGCCAGGAGCCCGAGCTCCGCCACGCGCCGCTCCGCCGGCGTCGGCGTCGGCTGCAGGCGGAGCGTGAGCGCACGCTCGAGCTCGGCGAGCGATCCCTGCTCGAGCGCCCTGGGCAGGGCCTCGATCGGCGCGGGGAGGGACGCGGTCACGGCGCCTGAGTCTCCGTTCCGACAGAGGCATCCTCGAGCGCTCGCCGCACTGCCTGATCCCAGGTCCCGAAGCGCGTGTAGTAGGCGTCGTAGCCCGGAATCCTGCGGAAGCGCCGCTCTGCTCGGGCACGCTCGCGCTCGGCCTTTCGCCAGCGGTTGAACGCCTCGACGGTGAACGGGTCGCCGATCGCCGCGTACGCCTCGCGAAGCACGGCCAGGAGCACCTCGTCCGTAAAGCGCGGTCGTCGCTGCGCTCGCGTCGTGCGCCGGACGCTCGTCGTCGAGCGCCCTCCCAGCGGCTCGAGCCCGGCCGCGACGAGCGCCTTGTCCCAGACCGGGTAGCGCTTCTGGATCGTCGAGTGCCCCGGCAAGGCGACGGGCGATCCGCGCTCGAGCGCCTCGCGCATGATCTCCTCGCGAAACGCCGTGTACTCGCTGACGCGCGGGCTTCGCCCGAGTCGGGAAGCGACTTGCCGGAGCGCCTCCTGGATCCGCTCCTCGGTCACGCGGTAGCTCGCAAGCCGCTGCAACGTCGTTCGCTTGGCCTTGGCGCCGTGGTTGCCGCCGACCAGTCCGGCCGCGATGAGCGCCTGGTAGTAGCCGCCGAAAAGGCGATCGAAGGGAGGCTGCGACTGGGGCCGTCGGCCGGGGCGGCGCTGCACGTCCGGGCGACGTGCCCAGCCGTAGTACTGGGCAAGCGTCGGAATGTCGCCGAGATCCTCTGCGCACTGGAGAAGAGCCTCGCGCACCTCCTCCTCGGTGAAGGCGGGCCCGAGCTGCGCGACGAGGACGTCGCCGTCAGCAACGGCGTCGAGTCGCGCGGCCCGCAGGCAGTCGTTCCAGCTCCCGCCGAGCCACGTGCGCAGGCTTCCGTCGGCGGGCCAGCGCCGCTCGGGGTGGAGCGCGCGCAACTCCCGGTAGTCGGCGACCGAGGGCGAGCGCCCAAGGATGCCGGCCGCATCGCGCAGGCAGGCGATGGCGAAGCGAACGCGCGTCTCGTGGGAGTCCACGCCCTCCACGCAGGCGAGCCGCGCGCGAAGCTCGGACAGGACGTCGTGCTGCTCGGCGTCGGGGAGGGTGAGGATGGCGGCCCAGACCGCCTTCGCCGCCGGGCTCGTGAAGATCTCGCCGCGGCCTGGAAGCGGCGGCGCTTCGGGAGTGCTGGTCATCGGTTGCTCCTTTCTCTCGTCGGTGTGCTCGAGGGCCGCGCGCCACGTGCCTGCGCGGCATCCGAGCCCGTCGAGGGTAGGAGCGGACCGCAGAGGACAGGCTTCGAGCGCCGTCCGGGAGCGAAGGGAAGTGGGCCGGGATCCCCGCATGGATACAGGGGTTGCGCCCTGTTCTCGAGAAGAGTGGGCCGCACCCCCTCCGAGTCTGGGCGGCAACCCGAGAAGACCGAGTAGCGGTGGATCACGATCGGCCCAGCCAAGCCAAAGGTCTGTACTCGAGAACGGCCGAGCATCTGTTCAGGTATTGCTAGGGTCCTGCGCGTGCCGCACGGGTCCGAGCACGCGCCCTACGAGCTCCCGCTCTCGGCCGAGGAGGCCGAGGAGCTCGCCGAGTCCATGCGTGCCTTCGGCGCCGCGAGCCGGCTGCGGATCCTGTGGGCGCTGCTCGGCGGGGAGCGGACGGTGGACGAGCTCGCGGATGCGACGGGGCTCGGCGCGAGCGCGACCTCGCACCAGCTCCGGCTCCTGCGCCAGGGACGGCTGGTCGCCGTGCGGCGCCTCGGCCGGCACGCCTACTACCGCCTCCACGACCACCACGTGGCGGAGCTGCTC
>DATMAP010000008.1:0-19835 GCA_035559835.1 Gaiellaceae bacterium | reverse complement strand
GCCGAGGGCCTTTCTCGAGGGGCTCGGTGTCGTTCCGCACACGCGGGCACCCTTCGTGATCGCCGACGGCGGCGAGATCGAGCTCGAGATCGGCAGGGCCTGGATCCGGATCGACGGGCGCCAGGAGTACTCGCTCGTCGTGTTCGGCGACGCGGCGCTGCTCGGGGCGTTCACCCTCGAGGCGCTCAGACTCGCGCAGGATCCGGTCGGGCGGAGACTCGTCCCGGTGCCCGCCTTGCTCATGCGCATCGCTGCCTGACAGGCTGTCCCTAGACTGACGCGGCGATGGCGCCGCCCCGTGACCTCCGCGAGTGGATCGCGCTCCTCGAGCGCGAGGGGGAGCTTCATCGCGTGACCGCGGAGGTCGACCCCGACCTCGAGATCACCGAGATCGTCGACCGCCTGCAGAAGGCGGGCGGCGGGCCGGCGCTCCTCTTCGAGCGGCCCAAGGGCTCCCAGCCCCCGCTCCTGATCAACCAGTTCGGCACCGAGCGGCGCATGTGTCTCGCGCTCGGCGTCGAGCGTCTCGACGACGCGGCGGCGAAGCTCGGCGACGTGCTCGACCTGCAGCCGCCGGAGGGCCTCCGCGAGAAGGTGCGCGGCCTCCTGAAGCTGAAGTCGGTGGCCGATTCGCGTCCCAAGATCGTCTCCAAGGGCGCCTGCCAGGAGATCGTCCTCGAGGGCGACGACGTCGACCTCGGCCTGCTTCCGATCCAGCGCTGCTGGCCGGGCGACCCGGCGCCCTTCATCACGCTCCCCGCGGTCATCACCAAGGACCCGAAGACGGGCGTCCGCAACGTCGGCATGTACCGGATGCAGGTGATCGACCGGGCCTCCACCTTCATGCACTGGCAGCTGCACAAGGACGGCCGCGCCGACCTGCTCGCCGCCGAGGACGGCCGCATCCCCGTCGCGGTCGCGATCGGCCTCGATCCCGTCACCGCGTACTCGGCGAGCGCGCCGCTCCCGCACCACCTCGACGAGCTGATGCTGGCGGGGTTCCTGCGCGGCGAGCCGGTCGAGCTCGTGGCCTGCAAGACGATCCCCCTCGAGGTGCCGGCGAATGCGGAGATCGTGCTCGAGGGCTGGGTGGCGCGCGACGACGTCGGCATCGAGGGGCCGTTCGGCGACCACACGGGCTACTACTCGCACGCGGAGCCGTTCCCGATCTTCCGGCTCTCGGCGATGACGATGCGGCGCGGCGCGATCTACCCCTCCATCGTGGTGGGCAAGCCGCCCGCCGAGGACGCGTGGCTCGGCAAGGCGACGGAGCGGATCTTCCTGCCGGCGATCCGGATGACGCTGCCCGAGCTCGTCGACTACGACCTCCCGGTCGCAGGCGCGTTCCACAACTGCGTGATCGTCTCCATCCGCAAGGCGTACCCAGGGCACGCGCAGAAGGTGATGCACGCGCTCTGGGGCCTCGGGATGCTCGCGCTCTCGAAGTCGATCGTCGTGGTGGACGAGCACGTGGACGTGCACGACTACGCCGACGTCTTCTTCCGCGTGACCGCGAACGTCGATCCGAAGCGCGACGTCCTGATCACGGAAGGGCCGCTCGACCACCTCGACCACGCGCCGGGGAGGCAGTTCTACGGGGGCAAGCTCGGGATCGACGCCACGCACAAGCTCCCCGAGGAGGACGCTCGGCCGTGGCCGGAGGAGATCGCGATGAGCGCCGAGGTACGAGAGCTGGTCGACCGGCGCTGGCCGGAGTACGGGCTGGACGCGTTCGGTTCGCGTTCGCCTCGCTCACGTGGTTGAATCCGCGCAGCCCGCCTTGAGCGACCCCCGTCACACTCCGCACGTCCCGGGACCGAGCCTCTGGCCCATCGGCTTCGCCGTCGGGGTCGCATGCCTGCTGCTGGGGCTCGTGCTGAGCTGGGTGATCGCCGCGGTCGGCGCCCTCCTCGCCGTCGCGTTCGGGCTGCTCTGGGCGCGGGAGGTCACCCGCGAGGTGCGCGGCGAGGTGCCGGAGGTCGAGCCCGAGAGGCGCGCGCAGGTGGAGACGCCCCCTGCGCCGGCGCCCGCGCCCGCCACCTTCACCCGCTCGCGCTTCCTCGAGGCCTCGACGATCGGGCTCGGCGGGGCGATCGGCGCGGTCGTCACCGTCCCCGTGCTCGGCTTCATGGTCCTGCCCTCGTTCACGAACATCGAGGAGCAGGAGATCGACCTCGGGCCGATCGAGAACTTCCCGGAGGGCGAGTACGTGATCGCGACCTACCTCACCGATCCCGCGCGCGGCGAGGTCACGCGGCGAACGGTGTTCGTGCGCTACAACGGCCCGGCCGAGAACGGCCAGCCCAGCTTCACCATCCTCTACAGCCGCTGCGTCCACCTGGGCTGCCCGGTGCAGCCGAACGGGCCTATCGACGAGGCCGCGAAGAAGGAGATCGACGGCGTGGAGCTGCGCCCGGTGCTCGCGCAGTCGTTCGGCTGCCCCTGCCACGGCGGCCTCTACGACGCCGAGGGCAACCGGCGAGCCGGGCCGCCCGTGCGGTCGATGGACCGGTACACGTACTCGATTCGCAACGGGCGGCTCGTCCTCGGGGAGCTGTACGCAGTCGGGAACGTGTCCGGCACGGGCGCGAACGCGAAGATCTCGAAGTACGCCTGGTCGACGCCGGGGACGCACGTGGACGGCGTCGAGTCGTGGCTCTACCCGCTCGTCCCCAGTCAGGTGACGAGGTAGCGCATGGCCGGGAAGTCGAGGCGGCAGAGCCTGATCGAGAACGCGGTGCTCGTCCCGCTCGACTGGGTGGACGAGCGCACTGCGGCCGTCCGCGGGACGAAGTGGTTCCTCTTCCGCAACGTGCCGCGCGACATCAGCTGGGCGCAGACCCTCGGCTCGGCGACGCTGACTGCCTTCATCGTCCAGGCGCTGACGGGGGCGATCCTGGCGATGTACTACAAGCCCTCGTCGGAGATCGACCCGGTCACGGGCAAGCCGATCGCCTACGCCTCCATCGAGCACATCACGAGCGACCTGACGCTCGGCTGGCTCGTCCGCGGCATGCACCGCTGGGGCGCGAGCGTCTTCATCATCCTGCTCTTCCTGCACATGGGGCGGGTGTTCCTCTTCGGCGCGTACAAGTACCCGCGCGAGCTGACCTGGATCACGGGCGTGCTCCTGCTCGTGACCGGGATGCTGCTCGGCTTCACCGGCTACCTGCTCCCGTGGGACCAGACGGCCTACTGGGCGACGGTCGTGGGGATCAACCTGAACGGGACGGCTCCCTTCCTCGGGCCTTGGCTTGCCGAGTTCCTCGCCGGCGGGCCCGAGATCGGAGCCGACACGCTCTCCAAGTGGTACGCGCTGCACATGCTGCTCCTGCCCGGCGCGGTGATCGCCTTGATCGGCGTGCACATCTACCTCGTCACTCGGCTCGGCGTCGTCTCCCCGCCTTGGTCGCGCGAGCGCGCCGGACGCGAGCGGACGGGCGCGCCGCCGGCGGGAGCGCGCGAGGGGCTCGTCCGTCCGGGCGGAGGGGGGGACTAGTGGCCCGCGATCTCGGCGAGCTGAACCGGGAGGACTTCGCCCGCTACAAGGAGGACGTCAAGAAGGAGGGCAAGCCCTTCTTCCCGCGGGCGCTCTTCCACGACACGGTCATGTCGCTGGTCGTCGTCGGCGTGATCGTCGGGCTCGCGGCGATCTGGTACTTCGATGCCGACGGCACGAAGCCGGGGATCCTGGGACCCTGGTACACGGAGCCCGCCGATCCGGGGACGACCAACTTCATCCCGCGGCCGGACTGGTACTTCTACTTCCTCTTCTACCTGCTGCGGATCTTCGAGTGGCCGGAGACGGTCTTCATCGCCACGGTGGGGATCCCCACCATCGCCCTGATCCTGCTGCTCGGGCTGCCCTTCTACGACCGGCGTCGCGAGCGCCGCCCCTCGCGCCGCCCGGTGGCGATGGTGGCCGCGGTCCTCACCGTGCTCTCGATGGGCGTGCTCACCTGGAAGGGGGCGACCGCGACCGAGGCGCTGGGCTCGGAGCTGATCGAGCTCGTGCCCGCCTGGTCGCAAGAGCAGGGGTTCGTCGGGAACCGCGAGGCGGTCGCCGGTGCGGAGCTCTTCGCCGTCTCCGGCTGCCTCAACTGCCACACGTACCTGGGCCAGGGCTCGGGCACGCTCGGCGCGCCGGATCTCTCCGCCATCGGCGGGACGAACGACGCGGCCTTCTTCGTCCAGTACCTGACCAATCCGGCCGCCTTCGGCAACACGGTCATGGGCTCGTACGCGTACCTGGGCCAGGAGAACCTGCAGGCCCTGGGCGCGTTCCTGGAAGCGTCGAAGGGCCGGTAGCGCAGCCGGGGCCGTCGCGCCTCGGTCTCCTCGTGCGCTGCGACGACCGCTAGCCTGCCGGGGGTGCGCGTCTTCCTGGGCGTGACCGGGGCCTCGGGAGCTCCCTACGCGGAGCGGCTGCTGCGCGCGCTGGCCGCGGTCGACTGCGAGATCGGGCTGGCCGCGTCCCGGGCCGGGATCGAGGTGCTCGCGACCGAGCTGTACGGCGACCCCTGGCTGGCGCGGGAGGAGGTGCTCGACCGCTTCGTGGGCGCGGCTGCCCCCCAGGTCACGGTCTACGACGAGCACGACTTCCGCAGCCCCTACGCGAGCGGGTCCGCCCGGGTGGACGCCTACGTGATCTGCCCGTGCTCGATGGCGACCGTCGGCACGCTCGCGTCGGGCGCGATGCAGAACCTCATCCACCGGGCGGCCTCGGTCGCGCTCAAGGAGCGCCGCAAGCTCGTCCTCGTCCCGCGAGAGACGCCGCTCTCGTCCATCCATCTGCGGGGTCTCGCCACCCTGCACGAGGCGGGCGCGGTCATTCTCTTCGCGGCCCCCGGCTTCTACCACGGCCCCACGTCGATCGACGACCTGGTCGACTTCATCGTCGCCCGCTGCCTCGACCAGATCGGGATCGACAACGCGCTCGTCCCGCGATGGGGAGAGTGACGGGCTTCGAGTCCGGCCGGCTGGAGCCGGACGCGGTGCGGCGCATGTTCGACCGCATCGCCCCCGTCTACGACCTGATGAACCGGGCCATGACCGCCGGGCTCGACCGGCGCTGGCGGCGGCTGGCCGTGCGCGAGGCGGTCCGGCCCGGAGACCGCGTCCTCGACGTCTGCTGCGGCACGGGCGACCTCGCCCTCGAGGCCGAGCGCCACGGCGGCCGCGTGGTCGGGCTGGACTTCTCGGAGCGCATGCTCGAGCGGGCCCGCCGCAAGTCGGGGACGATCGAGTGGGTGCGAGCCGATGCGCTCGCGCTCCCCTTTCCGGCGGCGAGCTTCGATGCGGTGCTCGTCGGGTTCGGCGTGCGCAACCTCGACGACCTCGAGGCCGGCCTGCGGGAGCTGCGACGGGTCCTGCGGCCCGGGGGCCGGCTGGCGATCCTCGAGATCACGCGCCCGCGCGGGCTCGCGAAGCCGTTCTTCCGGCTCTGGTTCGAGGCTTTCGTCCCCCTCGTGGGGCGGCTCCTCCCGGGCGGGCGGGCCTACACGTACCTCCCGGCCAGCGTGCGACGGTTCCCGCAGCCCGAGGACCTCTCGCGGCTGCTCGAGCAGGCCGGGTTCGAGCAGGTCGCGTTCCGGCGGCTGGGCGGAGGGATCGTCGCGCTGCACCGGGCGACGGCGGCGTCATGAGCGGCGCGCTGGAGACGGTGCAGGCCGCCAGCGGCCTCGCCGCGTACCTGGAGGAGGTCGAGGTACAGCTCGGGCGGGCCGTCTCCGCCTATCCGGGGCTCGTCGAACGGGTGGGGCGGGACGCGCTCGCCGCCGGAGGCAAGCGGCTGCGCCCCGCGCTCGTGTACCTGGCCTCGGAGCCGGGGTCGGCGCCGCCCGTCGCCGCCGGCGTCGCGGTCGAGCTCGTCCACATGGCGACGCTCGTGCACGACGACCTGATCGACGGCGCCCGCGTGCGCCGCGGCCACGCCGCGGCCTGGAGCGAGCACGGGCCGGTGGCGGCCAAGGCCGCCGGCGACCACCTCTTCGCGCGGGCGTTCGCCGTGCTCACGGCACGCGGGAGCCCGGAGGCGGTCGCCACGCTCGCCGCCGCCGCGCTCGCGCTCGCTCGGGGAGAGGCGATGCAGCGCCGCCAGCGTCACGACCCCGAGACGTCGGTCGAGGACTACCTCGAGCGCTGCGCCCTGAAGACCGGGGCGCTCTTCGAGGCCGCCTGCCTGCTGGGCGGCGGCCCGGGCGAGTACGGCCGCCTGCTCGGCGTCGCCTTCCAGATCGCCGACGACGTGCTCGACTGCACCGGGGAGACGATCGAGACGGGCAAGGTCCCCGGCACCGACCTGCGCGACGGCACCCCGACCCTGCCCCTCCTCCTCGCCGCCCGCGCCGACGCGGCCGTGCGGGCGGCGCTCGCGGGCGGGCCCCAGGAGGGCGTGCTCGTGCGGGTCGCGGCCACCGGCGCGCTCGAACGCTCCCGCGAGGTGGCCCGCGAGTACGCTAGGAGGGCCCGGGCAGCTCTCGACGGCGCCAGTCGCCGGGAGGAGCTCGCGGCGCTGGCCGAGGCAGTCGTGGAGAGGAGCTTCTGATCGCCGTCCTCGCGGGAGAACGAGCGCTCGAGCAGGTCCGGGAGAAGGTGGAGGCGGGCGCACGCCTCGACTTCGAGGACGGCGTCGCTCTGCTCGAGTCGGACGACCTGCTCGCGCTCGGCGAGCTGGCCGACCTCGCCCGGCGCCTGCGCGGCGGCACCGACGAGGTCTACTTCGTCCAGAACCTGTACGTGAACCAGACCAACGTCTGCCGCGTGAAGTGCAAGTTCTGCGCCTTCGCGGCGACCCGGAAGCAGCCCCACGCGTACACGCTCAGCCCGGAGGAGCTGGTCGAGGACGTACTCCGCCAGCGCGAGCTGACCGAATTCACCGAGATCCACATGGTCAACGGCGAGAACCCGCACGTCGACTTCGCCTTCTACCGCGACACGATCGCCTTGCTGCACGAGGCGCTCCCGGACGTGCACCTCAAGTGCTACACGGCCTCGGAGATCCACCACCTGACGAGGCTCTCGGGTCTCACCCACGAGGAGGTCCTGCGCGAGCTCAAGGCGGCCGGGCTCGGCTCGCTGCCGGGCGGCGGGGCGGAGGTCTTCGCCGAGCGCGTCCGGCGCCTGGTCGCACCCGGGAAGGAGCACCCCGACATCTGGTTCCACGTCCACGACACCGCCCACCGGCTGGGCATCCCGACCCACTGCACGATCCTCTACGGGCACGTGGAGACCTACGAGGAGCGCGTCGACCACCTGCTCCGGCTGCGCGAGCAGCAGGACCGCACCGGCGGCTTCCTCGCCTTCATCCCGCTCGCCTTCCACCCGGAGAACACCGTCTTCGAGCGCCGCGGCTGGCGGCACACGACCGGCGCCGAGGACCTGAAGATGCTCGCCGTCTCCCGCCTGCTGCTCGACAACATCCCCAACATCAAGGCCTACTGGATCATGATGGGGATGCCGCTGGCGGCGGTCGCGCTCCACTTCGGCGCGAACGACGTGCAGGGGACGGTGGTGCGCGAGGAGATCTTCCACGCCGCCGGCGCCCGCACGGAGACGGAGCAGAAGATCGAGCAGCTCGTCCGCTTCGTCAAGGAGGCGGGTCGCATCCCCGTCCAGCGCGACACGCTCTACAACGAGCTGAGGCGCTGGTGAGCAGGAGCGAGGGCACGCCGCTCTGGGTGTGGGCGATCTACGCCCTCGGCCTGCTCGCCGCGACCGTGCTCGCGGGCTCGGCGCTCTTCTCGCTCGGGGCCGCGCTCGCCTCCGACGTCGAGGTCGGCTACGACGTCTCCACCCCGGCGCTCCTCGTCTGGGGCGGCCTCCTCGTCCTGGCGGGCGCCACCTGGCTCCGGCGCCGGCGGAGGGGACGGCGATGATCCGGCTCGGACGCATCTCCTACCTGAACATGGCTCCCGTGTTCTACGGGCTCGAGGCGGACGTGGAGGAGGTCCTCGGCGTTCCCACCGAGCTGAACCGGATGCTGCTCGAGGGAGAGATCGACGTCGCGCCCATCCCCTCCATCGAGTACGCGCGCAACGCCGATCGGCTGCGGATCCTGCCGCGCCTGTGCGTCTCCTCCGAGGGCGCGGTCGAGTCGATCCAGCTCGTCGCCCGCGTGCCCTTCCGGCAGGTCCGGTCCGTCGCCGTCACCCCCGAGAGCGCGACCTCGGTCGTGCTCGTGCGCATCCTGTTGCCGAGGGCGGAGCTGGTGCCCCTGGGGATGGAGGCGGACGCGACCCTGCTCATCGGCGACGCTGCCCTGCGCAGCGCGTTCGAGGATCCGACCCCGCACTTCGACCTCGGCCGCCTCTGGCTCGAGCGGACGGGCTTGCCGATGGTCTTCGCCGTCTGGGCCGCCCGCGAGCCGGTCGTCGAGGGCCTCGTCGAGCTGGAGCACGCGCTCGTCGCCTCGGTCCGGCTGGCGCGCTCGGAGCCGGAGCGCCTGGCGCGGCAGGCGAGCGAGACCTACGGCTACCCGCCCGGCTTCCTCGCCCGCTACTTCGAGAAGCTGCGCTACAGCTTCGGGCCGCGCGAGCGCGCCGGGCTGTACACCTTCCTGGAGATGGCCCGCGACGTCGGCGAGCTCGAGCACGTGCCGGAGCTGCGCTTCGTCCGCGCGGAGGTGGCCGCATGAGAGCCGTCAGCAGCGGCCCGAGGGAGAGCCGCGTCGCCCCCCGCCCAAGTGACACTTTGTCACTTGGGGAGATCCTCGAGAAGGCGCTCGATGGGGAGCGGATCACGGAGGAGGACGCGATCGCGCTCCTCCGCTCGCGCGACCTCGTCGCCATCGGGCGGGTCGCGAACGAGATCCGCGGGCGGCTCAACGACCCTTCCCGGGTGACGTTCATCATCGACCGGAACGTCAACTACACGAACGTCTGCGTCACCGACTGCGACTTCTGCGCCTTCTACCGGCGCCCCGGGGACACCCGCGAGGCCTACCTGCTGCCGAAGCCGGTCATCTTCAAGAAGATCGAGGAGACGCTCGCGCTCGGCGGTACCGGCCTGCTCATGCAGGGCGGCCACCACCCCGACCTCGGGATCGACTACTACGAGGACCTCTTCCGCTCGATCAAGGAGCGGTACCCGATCCACCTGCACGCGCTCTCTCCGCCCGAGATCCAGCACATCGCCCGGCGTTCGAAGCTGACGGTCGCGGAGACCCTCTCGCGCCTGCGCGACGCGGGGCTCGACTCGCTTCCCGGGGGCGGGGCCGAGATCCTCGTCGACCGCGTGCGCAGGATCATCGCCCCGAAGAAGACGAAGACCGAGGAGTGGCTCGAGGTCATGCGCCAGGCCCACCGGCTGGGGATCTCCACGACGGCGACGATGATGTACGGCCACGTCGAGACGCTCGAGGAGCGGGTCGAGCACATGCGCCGGATCCGGGAGCTGCAGGACGAGACGCGCGGCTTCCGCGCCTTCATCTCCTGGACCTTCCAGCGGGACGGGAATCGCCTCGAGGACCTCGTGCCCGAGGAGCGCCGGCCGACCTCCTTCGACTACTTGCTCACCCAGGCGGTCTCGCGCATCTACCTCGACAACATCCCCCACATCCAGTCCTCCTGGGTCACGCAGGGGATGAAGGTCGGCCAGGTCGCGCTCGCCTTCGGCGCCGACGACATGGGCTCGGTGATGATCGAGGAGAACGTCGTCTCCGCGGCCGGCACCACCCACCGCACGACCACGGACGAGCTCGTCCACCTGATCCGCTCGTTCGGGAAGATCCCGGTCCAGCGCGACACGCTGTACCGCGAGGTCCGAGTCTTCGCCTGAGCGGCAGGCGGCGGGCGCGCCGGGCTGTTCGGATGCTGTTAGCGGCCGCTGGCAGCGGCGTGGCAGTCCGCTACCCTCGACCGGGCCGTGCTTCGTCTCGGGTTCGTCTCCGCGCTCGCCGCTGCGGCCGCCGCCGCGCTCGGCCCTGCCCCCGGTGCCCTCGGCCAGCCCACCCAGCTCCTTCCGGGCGTGACCTACGAGCAGCGGGTCGAGTTCACGCCGCACGGGCCCGTGGCGATCCACGTCGTCCAGGGGCCGAGGCCGGTCGGGCTCTACCGCCTGCGGCCGGTGCTCTCGAACGAGTCGGTCGTGGGACGGGAGACGCTCACCTCCATGCAGCGGCGGCTGGCGGCGCAGGCGACCTCGGCCGGCGTCAACGGCGACCTCTTCTCGCTCGCGGACGGGCGGCCGAGCGGCATCCTGCTCCGGGACGGGGTGCTCGTCACCCCGCCGAACCCGGGCCGCTCGAGCGCCGGGGTGGGCGTGGACGGGCTGCTCGACGTCCGCCGGATCGCGTTCCGCGCCACCTGGCGCGGGCTCGGCCAGCGGCGTTCGCTCAACTTCCTCAACCGGGCGCCGGGGAAGAACGGGATCGCGCTCTTCACCCCGGACTGGGGCTCCGCCACGCCGCGGCTTTCGGGCGCGCTGGTGGCCACGCTCGCGCCCTTCCCGGCGGCTGCGCCGAACACCGACCTGCAGGCGACCGTCACCGCGCTCTCGCGGGAGGACCCGGTCGCGCTCGGGCCGGGGACGGCCGCGCTCGTCGCCCGAGGGAGCGCGGCCGGGCGGCTGGAGCAGGAGGCTCCGCCCGGGACGACGGTGACGATCCGGCTCATCCTGCAGCCAGACTGGGCGACCGTCACGGATGCGATCGGCGGAGGCCCCGTCCTCGTCCGCGAGGGCAAGCCGGTGTACCGCTCGAACGAGGCCTTCACGACGGCCCAGCTCGCCCCGCGCGGCCCGCGGGCCGCCGTCGGCCAGCGGGCCGACGGCGCCATCCTGCTCGTGGCCACGGACGGTCGCCAGCCCGGCTACTCGGTGGGGATGACGAACTTCGAGCTGGCCCTCGCCCTCGTTCGCCTGGGGGCCGTGCGGGCGATGGCGCTCGACGGCGGGGGCTCGGCAACGCTTGCCTTCGAGGGGACGCTCCTGAACCGGCCCTCCGACGGCGCCGAGCGCGCGCTCGCGGACGCTCTCCTGCTCCAGTACTACGGCGTGTACGCGCCCCCGCCGGCCGAGCTCGTGGTCTCGCCCAACGGCGACGGCGTGGGCGAGACGCAGCGGCTCGCCTTCAAGGTCGTGCGCCCCTCCGAGGTGACGGTGACGCTGACCGGGCCCGACGGGTCGGTCGCCTTCCAGGAGGCAGGACCGCGGGAGCCGGGCGTGTACGAGGTCCCCTTCCCGCCGCCCCCAGCGCCGCCGCCCCCGGTCGAGGGCGAGCCCGTGCCTCCGCCTACGCCGGCCGAGCCTGCGCCGCCGGCGGAGGGCCGCTGGACGCTCACCGTCGCGGGGACGGACGACCAGGGGCTCCCCTCGGTGGCGCAGCGGCGCTTCTGGGTGAACGCGACGCTCGGCTTCCTCCGCGTCCAGCCCGAGCGTCTGCTCCTGCCCCCGGGTGGCCGGAGCGCGACGATCCGCTGGACCCTGGCGCGTCCGGCGCGCGTGCGCGTGACCGTGGAGACGCCCGAGGGCATCCTCCTGCGCACCCTGGTCACCGGGCGCCTCGAGCCGGGCGAGCAGGTTGCCCTCTGGGACGGTCGGGGACGCGACGGGAAGCTCGTCGGCGGAGGGCGCTACCTCGTCCGGGTCGCTGCCGCGAACGAGCTCGGCACGGTCGCGCTCGACCGTGAGCTACGGGTGCGCCGGATCGCCGGCGCGCGGCGCTGAGGGCACGCCGGCCCCGTCCGTAGACTGCTGCGGTGGCGCTCGCTTCCGTCCTCTCCGAGCTGACCGACGCCGTGACGGGCGCGATCGGCGACCACGGGCTGTACGCGGTCTTCCTGCTCATGCTGGTGGACGCCGTGCTGCCGGCGGCGAGCGAGGTGGTGATGGTCTACGGCGGCGCCGTCGCCGCCGGCGCCTTCGCGGGCCAGGAGGTCGTCTTCTTCGGACGGACGATCGAGGAGGGTCTCCCCGCCTACCTCGCCGTCGCCCTCGCCGGGACGCTCGGGTACACGGTCGGAGCCGTCGCAGGCTGGGCGATCGGGCTCTACGGCGGGCGTCCCTACCTGGAGCGCCACGGGCGCTGGCTGCACCTGGACGCCGACAAGCTCGACCGGGCCGAGCGCTGGTTCGTCCGCTGGGAGGACTGGGCCGTCTTCCTGGGGCGGCTGACCCCGGTCGTCCGCTCCTTCGTCTCGGTGCCCGCAGGCGTGCTGGAGGCACGCGTCGTGCGCTACACGCTGCTGACGCTGGCCGGCTCGGCGCTCTGGTGCTTCGCCTTCGCCGGCGCCGGCTGGGCGGCTGGAGCAAGCTGGGAGAGGCTTCACCACACCTTCCGCTACCTGGATGTGGCAGTCGCGGTCGCGATCGCCGCCGGCAGCGCGTGGCTTCTCCTGCGGGCCGTTCGCCGGCGCCGGGCCGCGGCGGGAGCGGCCCGGAGCGGCTGACCGCAACCGGGTGCGGCGGGATCCGGCGGCGTCGCCCGGCTACACTCGCCGCCTGTGACCGCGCGTCCGGAACCGATCCCCCTCGTCGACGTGAAGGCGCAGTACGCGCCCCTGATTCCGGACCTCGAGGAGCGCTTCGCCGCCGTGCTCGCGTCGGGCAGGTTCATCCTCGGTCCGGAGGTCGAGGCCTTCGAGCGGGAGGCGGCCGCCTTCCTCGGCGTCCCCTACGCGATCGGGGTCGCCAACGGGACGGACGCGCTCGTCCTCTCCTTGGAGGCGATGGGGATCGGGCGCGGCGACGAGGTGATCTGCCCAGCCTTCACCTTCTACGCGACCGCGGAGGCGATCGTGCGCGCCGGCGCCACGCCCGTCTTCGCGGACATCGACCCCGAGACGTTCAACCTCGACCCGGAGGACGTCGCCGCCCGGATCACGTCCCGGACGAGGGCGATCGTCTGCGTGCACCTCTTCGGCCGGCCCGCTCCGCTCGCCGAGCTGGCGGCGCTCGGGCTCCCGCTGGTCGAGGACGCCGCGCAGGCGTTCGGGGCGGAGGGCGTCGCCGGCGCGGGCGTGTGCTCCACCTTCAGCTTCTTCCCGACCAAGAACCTGTTCGCGCTCGGCGACGGCGGGCTCGTCGCCTGTCGGGACGAGAAGGTGGCCGAACGCGTGCGCATGCTGCGCTTCCACGGCTCGCGCGACAAGCAGACGTTCGAGCTGGTTGGCACGAACTCGCGCCTGGACGCGCTGCAGGCGGCCTTCCTGCGCGTCTTCCTGCCCCGGCTGGCCGGCTGGAACGCGGCCCGCCGGGAGGCGGCGGCACGCTACGCCGAGCTGGGGCTCGGCGAGGCGGTCGAGCTGCCGGCAGACGATCCCGCCCACGTCTACCACCTGTACGTCGTCCGCACGGCCCAGCGCGAGCGGATTGCGCGGGCGCTCGAGGCAGCCGGGATCGCGAGCGCCGCCTACTACACGACGCCCCTCCACCTCCAGCCCGCGCTCGCCTTCCTCGGCTACGCGCGCGGCTCCCTCCCGGAGACGGAGCGCGCGGCGGCGGAGAACCTGGCCCTGCCCATGTGGGGCGGGATCGGCGAGGAGGCCCAGCGCCGGGTCGTGGACGCCGTCAGGGCCGCGGCCGGCGTTCCGGCGTAGCGCATGCGCTTCCCGGTCCTGAGACACCGCCTCTGGCAGATCGCCGTCGATGCGGGTCTCGTCGCCTTAGCGTGGGTCCTCTCCTGGTACGTGCGCTTCGAGGGAGATTCGCGTCCGCGCTACTACGACCGCTACCTGGACTGGGACGTCGTGCTCCTCGCGGTCGGGGTCGCGCTCCCCGTCTTCGTCGCCTTCGGCTTCTACAATCGCTGGTGGCGGTACGTCTCGACCCGCGACATGTGGGGCGCCGTCCGCGGCGTGCTCGCCGCCGTGATCGCGACCTTCGTCGTCTTCGCCGTCCTCGACTTCCATCCGGCCAAGGTCCCGCGCGGGATCTGGATCGTCGATGCGCTCCTCCTGCTCGCGTTCGTGTCCGGCTCGCGCCTGCTCGCCCGCACCCTCATCGAGCGGCCCGCTCCCGGCACCATCGTCGCCCGCGGCAAGGAGGTGCTGATCGTGGGCGCGGGCGACGCCGCGCAGCTGATCCTGCGCGAGCTGCTCCGCAACCCGGCGCTCGGGTACACGCCGATCGGCCTGGTCGACGACGATCCGCGCAAGCGCAACCTGCGGCTGCACGGGGTCCGCGTGATCGGGACCACCGCCGAGCTGCCCGCGCTGCTGCGCGAGCGCCGCCCGGACGAGCTGCTGATCGCCATCCCCTCGGCCTCGGGCGAGGTCCGGGAGCGGATCGTCGAGGTCGCCCGCGTCGAGAAGGTCCCGGTGAAGACGCTGCCCAGCCTGCACGAACTGATCGCCGGCGACTACAACCTCGCCGTCCAGATCCGGCCGGTGGAGGTCGAGGACCTGCTCGGCCGCGAGCCCGTCGAGGTCGATCTCGACTCGATCGCCGGCTACCTGACCGACGAGGTCGTCCTCGTCAGCGGTGCCGGCGGCTCGATCGGGGCGGAGCTCTGCCGGCAGATCGCGCGGGTCGGGCCGACGCGGCTCATCCTGGTCGACAACGGCGAGCCGGGCCTGTTCGAGATCGAGCGCGAGCTGGTCGACGAGCGGGGCTTCCACGCGACCGCGGCCGTGCTCGCCGACGCGGGCAACCGGACGAAGATGCGGCAGGTCTTCGAGAAGTACCGGCCCGGGGTCGTCTTCCACGCCGCCGCCTACAAGCACGTCCCCCTGATGGAGGCGAACCCGCTGGAGGCGGTGCGCAACAACACGCTGGCGACGCGGGTGCTCGCAGACGTGGCCGTGGAGCACGGCGTCGGGCGCTTCGTCCTCGTCTCCACCGACAAGGCCGTCAACCCGAAGACGGTGATGGGGCAGTCGAAGGCGCTCTGCGAGTGGATCGTGGAGGCCTGGGGCCACCGGCCCGACGTGGAGACGCGCTTCTGCGCCGTCCGCTTCGGGAACGTCCTCGGGTCGTCGGGGAGCGTCATCCCCATCTTCCGCCGCCAGATCGCCCGCGGCGGGCCGGTGACGGTGACGCACCCCGAGATGACCCGCTACTTCATGACCATCCCCGAGGCGGTGCAGCTCGTCGTCCAAGCCGGCGCGATCGGTGGGCGGGGCCAGATCTACGTCCTCGACATGGGCGAGCCCGTGCGGATCGTCGACCTCGCGGAGACGATGATCCGGCTCTCCGGCAAGGAGCCGGGAAGGGACATCCGGATCGAGTTCGTCGGCGCCCGTCCGGGCGAGAAGCTGCACGAGGAGCTCTGGTCGGAGACAGAGACGGTCGTCCCCTCCGAGCACGAGGCGATCCTCCTCGTCACCCGGCCGCCGATCGACCCCGACTGGCTGGAGGACGAGCTGGACGCCCTCGCCCGCCTCGTCGAGGCGGGGGAGACGCTGGAGCTGATCGGCCGACTGAACGCCGCCGTCGCTTCGCCCCGCCGCCTGGCCGCTCCGGCCGGGACCCCGGTCGGAGAGGCGCCGACCGCCGGCTGATCAGCGGCGGTCCGGCCCGCCGATCTCGAGGGCGCGCAGGAGGTCGACGATCGAGAGGATGCCCTGGAGGCGCCCGTCCTCGACGACGAGCGCGCGGCGCACCTCCGAGCCTCCCACCTCGGAAAGCACCTCCACCACCGGCGTGTCGGGGCGCAGGACGAGGACCCTGGAGAGGGGGAGCATCGAGTCGGCCACGTGCCGCGTCTCCCATTCGCTCCGCGGAACCGAGGCGAGGGCCTTGAAGGGGAGGAGCCCGATGGGAGCTCCGTCCTCGACCACCGGGTACGTGGTGTAGCGGGCGCGCCAGGCGACCTGGTCGACCACGTCCGAGAGGGTCATCTCCGGCCGGACGACGACGGGGTCGGGGCTCATCAGGTCGCGGACGCGGACCCCGGCCAGGCGGGCCTCGGCGCGCCGCTGCCCCGCCTCGGCTCCCGCCGCCTGGAGCAGGAACCAGCCGATGAAGGCGAGCCAGATGCCGCTCGTGACGTCGCCGGCGAGGAGCAGGGCCGCGCCGACGCCGATCATGGCGAAGGAGGCCACGCGGCTGACGGCGACGGCACGCCGCGTCGCACGCTCGGGGTCGCCCGAGAGCAGCGCCAGCGAGGCGAGCAGGATGCGGCCGCCGTCGAGCGGGAAGGCGGGGACGAGGTTGAAGACGAGCAGAGCGAGGTTGACGTAGCCGAGCCAGGCGGCGACGGCGTCCGCCGCCTCGGGCAGGCCGAGCCAGGCGGCGGCGGCGACGAAGGCGAGCCCGAGCGCGAGCGAGACGAGCGGCCCGGCGATCGCGATCCGCAGCTCGGCGCCGGGGCCGGGCGTGCGCCCGGTCATCTTCGCCACGCCGCCGAGCATCCACAGCGTGATCCCCTCGATCTCGACCCGCTCGCGCCGCGCCTGCACCGCGTGCCCGAGCTCGTGCAGGAGGATGCAGGCGAAGAAGAGGAGGGCGGCGACGATCCCCATGGCCAGGTGCGTCCCCGAGGAGAGGTCCGGGTTCGTGCTCGGGAAGACGGCGCCGGCCAGGGTCCAGACGATGAGGACGGCGATCACGAGCCAGCTCCAGTTGATCCCGATGCGGATCCCGAAGACGCGGCCGAGGATGATGGAGTCGGTCACGCGCCGATCGTAGACGCAGCGAGGGCGCCGGCGGATGGGGGCGCGCTCGCGGCCGGGTCAGAGGGCGCTGAGGAGGAGGTCGAGGAGGAGCGCTGGGTCGCGCTCGACCCGTGCGCCCACACCGGGCGCGCGCTTCTCCAGCACGAGGTCGCCGGCGGCGTGCAGCGGGCGCAGGCGTCCCGCGCGCACGAGGGCCTCGTCCACGGCGCCCAGCGGGCCGGCGAAGACGGTGTAGACGGGGACGCCGAGCGCGACCGCCTCGCGGTTCATCGTCCCTCCCGCCGAGACGACGAGGTCGGCGAGGGCGACGAGGCTCTGCCCGTCCACCGCGTGCTCGGGGACGACGAGTGAGGGGAGGGCGAGCGCCCGGATCGCCTCGCGTTGCTCGCGGGTGCGGGGCAGGACGACGGCCTGGACGGCGGGGTCGGAGCCGAGCCGGTGGAGGACGTCGGCGAAGAGGGGGTTGCCGTGCCGGTGGTAGAGGGAGACCTCGGGCGGGGTGCGCACGACGGCCAGGACGCGCTCGCGGTCGAGACCGAGCTCGCCGAGCACCGCGGCGTCGGGCTCGAAGCCCGCGAGGTAGTACTCCTCCTTCAGCCCTGGGTAGCGGCGGACCTTGCGCGCCGGGGCGCCCAGCCGGTCGAGCCGCTCCTGCGGGATCGCCTCGGGCACGACGACGCGACGTGCGGCGCGGCAGCCGAGGCCGTGCTGCACGCGGGCGAGCTCGTAGTCGAAGGCGTACGCGGCCGGAATGCCGAGCGAGCGGGCGACCAGCGGCAGCTCGTGCGACGCGTGCGAGAGCGCAAGCGCGAACCCGCGCCCGCGGGCGAAGCGGCGCAGCGCGGGCAAGCGCCTGGCCAGCGCGCGACCCTTGCCCCACGCGCCTGCACCGCCGTGGGCCGGGCCGACCACCTCGTGCGGGATGCGGTGCAGGTGGAGCAGCTCCAGCGTCTGCGCGTAGTCCCGGGTCGTCACCTCGACCTCGTGGCCCCGCGCCTCGAGCAGCGAGAGCAGAGGGCGCCAGAACGGAACCTGCGGCGAGTTGGAGATGTCGACCCAGACGCGCACCACCTGACCCTAACCGTCCACCGGCGGATAAGGTTTGCTTATGGACACGCGGCAGCTCGCCGCCTTCTGCGCCGTCGTCGAGCGGCGCAGCTTCTCGCAGGCCGCGGAGCGGCTGGGCGTGACGCAGCCCGCCGTCTCCCTGCAGGTGCGCGCCCTCGAGCGGCGGCTCGGCACCCAGCTCCTCGACCGCTCGGGCAGGCGTGTGGAGCCGACCGAGGCGGGCCTGCGCCTCTACCGGGGCGCGCAGCGCCTCCTCGCCCTGGAGGAGCAGATCGTCGCCGACGTTGCAGCGAGCGGGGCGGGCGAGCTGACCGGCGATCTCCGCCTGGGCGCCTCGACCGGGCCGGCCGCGATCGCCGTGCCGGTGCTGCTGTGCGAGTTCCAGCGCGCCAACCCCGGAACGCGGGTCTTCCTGACCGTCTCCGATACGCACACGATCGTGGAGCAGGTCGCCGGACGGGAGCTGGAGCTCGGCATCGTCGGGGCCGCCCGCCGCCACCGCGGCGTGCGCTTCGAGCCGTTCTTCTCCGACCAGGTCATCCTCGCCTGCCCGCCCGGGCACCGCTTCGCCGGCCGGACGGTCACCCTCGAGGAGCTGCGGGAGGAGACCCTCATCCTCATGCAGGAGGGAGCAGGCGTCCGCCAGATCGTCGAGGACGCGCTCCGGCGCCGGGGCGTGCGCCTGCGCGACCTCGACGTCCGGCTCGAGCTGGGACTGCAGGAGTCGGTCCGGCGCGCGGTGGAGGCCGGCTACGGGGTGACGTTCATCTCGCGGACGGCGGTCGAGGCGGATCTCGAGGCGGGCCGGCTCGCGGAGGCGCGGGTGCAGGGGCTCGAGGCGACGCGCGAGATCTCCCTCGCCTCCGCCGCGGGGCGGGCGCGCTCCCGCGCCGCCGATGCGTTCGTCGCGTTCGCCCGCGCGAGGCTGGCGGGATGATCGTCCGCTTCGGCCTCGAGCACCTCGGCCCCGTGCTCGGGGAGCTCGGCTGCGCCCGCCCGCTGCTCGTCACGAGCGAGCGCTTCGCCGGGCTCGAGCTGCCGGTCGCGGCCCGCTTCACGGGCGTCCGCCGGCACGCCCCGCTCGACACCGTCGCGGCGGCCACCCGTGCCGCCGAGGGCGCGGACGGGCTCGTCGGGCTCGGCGGCGGGAGCGCGATCGACACCGCGAAGGCGGTCTCGGCCGCGACCGGCCTGCCGCTCGTCGCCGTCCCCACCACCTACGCAGGAGCGGAGTGGACGCCCTACTTCGGGCTGCGCGACGAGGCGCGCGGCATCAAGGCAGGGGGGAGCGGAGCGCGGACGGCCGCAGCCGTGTACGAGCCCGAGCTGACGCTCGCGCTCCCGCTCGGGGAGACGGTGGGCACCGCGCTGAACGCGCTCGCTCACTGCGCCGAGGCGCTCTACGCAGGCCCGCACGCAGACGCCGTCGCCGGCGCCCGGCTGATCGCCCGTCACCTGCCGGCCGTCGTCGAACGGCCCCGCGACCTGGCAGAGCGGGCCGGCCTGCTGCGCGGAGCGATGCATGCGGGCAAGGCGCTCGGCGAGCGCGGCCTCTTCCTCGCGCACGCGCTCGCGCAGGCGCTCGGCGGCCGCTACGGGCTCCCCCACGGGGCGCTCAACGCGCTCTGCCTTGCGCCCGCGCTGCGCTTCAACGAGCCGGCGGTGCCGGGTGCGCTCGCCGCCCTCGCGGAGGCCCTGGGGGTGGAGGACGCTCCCGCCGAGGTGGAGCGGCTGGCGGCGCTGGGCGGCTTCCGGCGGCTCCGCGACCTCGGCATCCCCGAGGACGATCTGGCCGCCGTCGCGGCCGAGGCCGCCGCCCGGCCGGGCGCGCGCGCCAACCCTCGGCCGGTCTCGGCGCAGGACGTCGAGGCGCTGTACCGCTCCGCCTGGTGAGCTTGACGGACCGCCGCCGGAGGCGGACGATGAGCGGGTGTTCGTCGAATACGCCGGCCTCGTTTCGGCGCTGGCGCTGCTCTCGGCGACGCTGAGCGGCGCCTTCGGCCAGAACGTGGGCGCCGTCTTCGCCTCCGACTCGGCCGCGGTCGTCGCCGCCGGCAAGGCCGCGCGTGCGCAGGGCGTGCCGCCGCGAGGCGCGAAGGCGGCGTACAAGCGCGCGCCGTACGCGAAGACCCCGCTGCGCTACCTCTACGCCCTGGGCTGGATCGGGGGCACGAAGAACCGCGCCCAGTGTGCCCTCTCCTCGCTCAGCGAGGA
>DATMAP010000007.1:0-2830 GCA_035559835.1 Gaiellaceae bacterium | reverse complement strand
TTCACCCGCGAGGTCGCGCCGATCCTGCGCGAGAAGTGCAGCGGCTGTCACCGCCCGGGCGGCATCGCCCCCTTCCCGCTCGCGACCGCCGGGCAGATCGCCTCCCGCGCCAGCCTGATCGCGGCGGCGGTTCGGGAGCGGCGGATGCCGCCGTGGCCCCCGGGCCCGCGCTCGCCCGCGTTCGCCGGCCAGGACGAACGGACCCTGAGCGCTCGCGAGCGGGCGACGATCCTCGCCTGGGCCCGGGCCGGCGGCCGCGTGGACGGGCCCGCGCGGGGGATCAGGCCGCTCACCCCGGTCGCCGTCCGCGAGGGCGAGTCGCTCCTCGACCTGCGCCTGCCCGCCCCCTACCGTCCCCGGGCAGCGAAGGGAGTAACCGACGACTACCGCTGCTTCCTCCTCGATCCAGAGCTGGACGAGGACGTGGCCGTGACCTCGGCGCGGATCGAGCCCGGGGCGGCGAGGGTCGTCCACCACGTCATCCTCTTCCGGGTCGCCCCGGGGCAGGTCGAGGCGGCCCGCCGCCTGGACGCGGCCGCGCCCGGCCTCGGCTGGACGTGCTTCGGCGGCACCGGCCTGCCCGCCGGCGAGGGGAGCTTCCAGGACGCGCTGAACGACGCGAGCTGGATCGCCGCCTGGGCCCCTGGCTCCGGCGGGAACCGCCTCCCCGAGGGCACGGGTGTGCCGCTTCCTGCCGGCAGCCAGGTGGTGATGCAGGTGCACTACAACCTCCTCAACGGCACCGTCGCCGACCGCTCGCGCGCGCTGCTCACGGTGGCGCCCGCGGCGGGTCTCGCACCCGTGCGGACGATGCTCCTGCCCGCCCCGGTCGAGCTCGCCTGCGCCCCGGGGGAGCGAGGACGGCTCTGCAACCGCTCGGAGGCGCTCTTCGAGCTCCAGCGCAAGTACGGCGCGGGCGCCGGCTTCGTCCCTGCCGGGCTGCTCTTCCTGTGCCGCGGGAACGCGGCGACGCCGGCTCCCAGCCCGGTCACGACGTGCGATCGCCGTCTGCCGGGCCCGACCACGATCCTCGGCGTCGCCGGTCACATGCACCTGCTCGGCGCGTCGATCCAGCTCGAGCTCAACCCGGGAACCTCGCGCGCGCAGGTGCTGCTCGACATCCCGCGTTGGGACTTCCACTGGCAGAGCCTGTACATGCTCGCCCAGCCCGTTCGGGCGGAGGCGGGCGACGTCGTGCGGGTCACCTGCCGCCACGACGTCCGCAAGCGCGTGCGCGGCGAGGAGGGGATCCCGCGGGCGCCGCGCTACGTGCTCTGGGGCGAGGGGACGACGGACGAGATGTGCCTCGGGCTGCTGCAGGTGCTCCGCGGCTAGCCGTGGAGAGCGACAACTGGGCGACGGAGGTCGCGCGCCGCTACCACGAGGCGACGAAGCACACGTACGAGAGCGTGCGGAGCTCGGCGCACCGGCTCGACTTCGCGAACTGGCCGCACCCGTTCAAGGAGTACCCGTCGCTCGAGCCGCTTCCCCTCCCGCCGGGCCTCGAGCGACTCCTCCGCTTCGGCGCCGGCACGGTGCGCTCGCGAACGCTCCCGGGCGGGCGCACGTACCACTTCCGCACCTACTCGAGCGCCGGCGGCCTGTACCCGGTCGAGGTCTACGTCGCCACCGCCGACGGGCTCCACCACTATCACCCGCTCGAGCAGACGCTGCGCCGGCTGCGGCCCGAGGACGTGCGCGGCGCGGCCGGCGTCCCCGCGGAGACCGTGCTCTTCCTCACCGGGATCCTCTGGCGCACGGCTTGGAAGTACCAGGCGCGCGGCTACCGGCACCTGTACTGGGACGCGGGGACGATGCTCGCGAACCTGCTCGCGCTCGCCGAGGCCGCCGGCCTGCGCCCGCGCCTGCTCACCGGCTTCGTGGACGAGGAGCTCGACCGCCTGCTCGGCATCGACGGACGCTTCGAGGCGACGCTCGCGCTGCTCGCGCTGGGCGAGTGCGAGCCTGCCCCGCCGCCGGCGCTCGAGCCGCTCGCCCTCGAGGTCGCTCCCCTCTCGCGCCAGGAGGTGCGCTACCCGCTCGCCGAGGAGCTGCACGCCGCCTCGCGCCTGCGCGACGCTGCGGAGGTCGAGCGCTACCGCGCCGGGCTTCCGCCGCAGGAGGGCGACGCTCCCGCGCCCGTGCTCGCCGAGCCGCTCGAGCCCGTGCTCCGCCGCCGCGTCTCCATCCGCGACTTCGCCCTGGAGCCGGTGCCGCACGACGAGCTCGTCGACCTGCTCGCCCGCGCGCTGGGGCCGATCCCGGCCGACGTCGGCCGGCTCGTCCGGGCCGTCGTGCTGGCGAACGCCGTCGAGGGGCTCGAGTCCGGCGTCTACGACTTCGAGCCGCCCGACCGGCTCGAGCTCGTCCGCGCCGAGGAGCCGCGCCGCCTGCGCGGGCTCGCCGGCTACCTCGTGCTCGAGCAGTACCTCGGCGCGCGCGCCGCGGCGGTCCTCTTCCTCATGGCCGACCTGGAGCGCGCGCTCGGAGCCCTCGGCAACCGCGGCTACCGCGCCGCGCAGCTCGAGGCCGGCATCGTGGCCGGACGGCTCCAGGTCGGCGCAGTCGCGCTCGGCTGGGGGGCGACCTGCTCGACGTTCTACGACGACGACGTCACGCGCGCCGTCGCCCCGCGACGCGGGGACAGCCCCATGCTCTGCGTCGCGCTCGGCCGCCGGTAGCGTGCGCAGCCGTGCGCATCCTCCTCGTCTCGCAGATGTACCCTGGGCCGGACGACCCCGACCTCGGCGTCTTCGTCGCCGGCCTCGAGCGGGAGCTCGCCGCCCGCGGCCACGAGCTCGAGCGCGCGGTGGTGACGAGCCGGGCCGGA
>DATMAP010000006.1:0-2124 GCA_035559835.1 Gaiellaceae bacterium | reverse complement strand
CTCCGCGCAGAGGACGGCGGAGGCCGCCGGGCCTCGCTCGCCGTAGCGCACCCCGGCCGCGCGGAAGCCCGGAGCGGGCCGCCACCCGTCCGGCGCCAGCTCGTAGGCCTCGAGCTCCTCCACGAAGAAGCCGGCGCGCGCGTACAGGCGCGTCCAGCCGCGCTCGTCCTCCTGCCGGAACCAGCCGTGGTCGCCGGGCTCGCCGAGCGGCACGGTCACGAGCAGGCTCCCGTCGCGCCGGAGCACGCGCCGCAGCTCGCGCAGCGCGGCCAGGCGCGCGGCGCCGTCGCGCTCCGCCGCGAGCCCGTAGACGGTGTTGTCGGCGCCGACGTGCTCGAGCGTGGAGACGAGCAGCACCTGGTCGAACGAGCGGTCGGGGAAGGGCAGCTCGCGCACGTCGGCGGTCACGGTCTCCATGCCCTCGACCTCGCGCGTCGCCAAGTCGGCGCCGACCAGCTCGACGCCGGCACGCAGCAGGCCCGCGAGGTAGGCGGGCTCGGCGAACGCGTACCCGACCTCGAGCACGCGTCCCCCGGGGCGCAGGCGCGAGAGCACCCAGGGGATCTCGACCACGCGCTCGTCGCTCCGGCCCGGCACCCGCAGCCAGCGCAGCCGCTCGCCGCGGGCGCGAGCAGCGAGGCCGAGCGCGACCGCGTCGTCCAGCTCCCGCACGCGCGCGAACTCGTGGCTCGAGACGAGCTCGTGCAGCAGCGTCGCGCGCGAGAGCGTCCCCTCGCGGAGCTTCGCCAGCGCGCGCTCGCGGGCCTCCGGCTCGGGCGGGCGGCGGAGCACGAGCCGGAAGAGGGCGTCCACGACCTCCTCGTCCGAGCCCTGGTGCGCGGCGAGCTCGGCGGCGAGACGCGGATCCATGCTCAGGCGTACTCGTAGAAGCCGCGCCCGCTCTTCCGGCCGAGGCGGCCCGCCGCCACGTACTGGCGCAGGAGCGGGCAGGGCGCGTACTTGGGATCGCCGAGGCCCTCGTGCAGGACCTCCATGATCGCGACGCACGTGTCCAGCCCGATCAGGTCGGCGAGGGCGAGCGGGCCCAGCGGGTGCGCGAAGCCGAGGGTGGCGATGGTGTCGATCGCCTCCGCCTCGGCGACGCCTTCCATCAGGGCGTAGGCGGCCTCGTTGATGAACGGCATCAGGATGCGGTTGGAGACGAACCCGGGGAAGTCGCGGGCCTCGGCCGGGACCTTGCCGAGGTCGCGCGCCAGCTCGAGGACGGCGGCGGCCGTCTCCTCTGAGGTCTGCAGGGCGCGGACCACCTCCACCAGCTTCAGCACGGGCACGGGGTTGAAGAAGTGCATCCCGATCACCCGCTCCGGCCGCTGCGTCGCCGCCGCCAGCGTGGTGATCGGGATCGAGGACGTGTTCGAGGCGAGGATCGCGTGCGGGGGGAGCACGGCATCCGCGCGCCGGAACAGCTCGCGCTTCACCTCCGCGTCCTCGACCACGGCCTCGATCATGAGGTCGGCGGGCACGAGGCCGTCCACCTCCTCGATGCGGGCGAGCACGGCGTCCGGGTCGGGCCCGCCCTTCTCGGCGAGCTTCCCCAGGCTCCGTCGCATCGCCTCCAGGGCGCGCTCGACCGCCCCGGGGGCCGCGTCGTGGAGCGAGACGCGGCGGCCGGAGGCGGCGACGACCTGGGCGATCCCGCCTCCCATCTGGCCGGCGCCGACGACGAGCACGTGCTGGAAGCGCACGGCCCCAGTATCTCCGGTGTCGGACACCTACGCCTCCGGCCCGCCGGGCAGCTCGGGCCGCACGCCCCGGCGCAGGCGGGAGACGGACCAGGCGAGGACGAGCGCGAGGATGACGAGCCCGATCGCGACCTTGATCGGGCCGCCACGCGGCTCGCCGCCGGCGGCTACGAGCGCACCCGGCTCGACGAGGCTGCATGCGCTCCCGAGCCAGGCCCCGTCCGGAGCGCGCTGGAGGAGGAGGCCGACCGCCTCGCCCTGCGGCACGACGAGGTCGCAGTCGCCGCCCGACGGGCTGCGGACGAGGAGCGGGTCGCCGAGGTCCCGTCCCTTCACCCGCTGGTCGACCTCGACCGTGAGCAGCCTGACGCGCGCGCCCTCGAGGTCGCCCTCCTCGGCCGCGACCACGCGCCCGACGACC
>DATMAP010000005.1:0-29730 GCA_035559835.1 Gaiellaceae bacterium | reverse complement strand
CCTTGATCCGCTCGCCGGGGCGGCGCTGCGGCGCAGCCGGCCCGGCGGGAGCGGGCGCTCCGGCGAGGGCTCGGAGGCCTTGTGACACTCTGTCACCAGGCTCGCTGGCGCCCGGCACAGGGGCGGTGGCAGCCTGCGCCTGCGCCTCCGCCTGCGCCTCCGCCTGCGCCCGCGCCCGCGCCTGCGCTTCCGCCGCCGCCGGCGCTGGCATCGGAGGGGCCGCCGCCTCTGCTTGTGACACTTTGTCACTTGGCTTGAGGGGCGCCGTGCTCCGGAAGGCCGAGACGTCGACCTCCTCGCCCTCGGCCCCGATCAGGGCGATCGTCGTCCCCACCGGCACCTCGCCCTCCGCGACCAGGATCCTGAGCAGGACGCCGTCCGCCTCCGCCTCGACCTCCTGGGTGACCTTCTCGGTATCCAGCTCGTACAGGGGCTCGCCCTTGGTGACCGCCTCCCCCTCGGCCTTGAGCCAGCGGACGATCGTCCCCGACTCCATGCCCTGGCCGAGACGGGGGAGCTTGACCTCGACCGCCATTGCCCGCTACCCGCGCGCGACGGTGCGCTTGATCGCCTCGAAGACGTCCTCGGCGTGCGGGACGACCCACTGCTCCATGGCCGGCGAAAACGGGAGCGGCGCGAACTTCGCCCCCACGCGCTCGATCGGCGCGTCCAGCCAGTCGAAGGCGCCGTGCTGGATCACCGCCGCCAGCTCGGCGCCGAAGCCGCCGCGCGTCACCGCCTCGTGCGCGGTCACGCAGCGCGTCGTCTTGCGCACGGAGGCGACGATCGCCTCCTCGTCCAGGGGGAGCAGTGTGCGGGGATCGACGACCTCGACCGAGATCCCCTCCCGCTCGGCCTCCTCCGCCGCCCGGAGCGCCTCGTGCACGAGCCGGCCCGTGGCGACGACGGTGACGTCCTCCCCCTCCCGGTGGATGCGGGCCTTCCCCAGCGGGATCGGCTCCAGCTCCTCGGGCACCTCGCCCTTGAGCGGGTACAGGGTGCGGTGCTCGAAGAAGAGGACCGGGTTGTCGTCGTAGATCGCCGACCAGAGCAGGCCGCGGGCGTCCGCTGGAGTCGAGGCGAAGACGACCTTCAGCCCGGGCACGTGGACGAACCACGCCTCGAGCTGCTGCGCATGCTGCGCGCCCGGCGACCAGCCCGCCCCACCCTGGGTGCGGATGGTGAGCGGGACCTTGACCTGGCCGCCCGACATCGTCCGGTGCTTCGCCGCCTGGTTGACGAGCTGCTCCATCGCGAGCGTGAGGAAGTCCTCGTACATGATCTCGACGACCGGGCGCAGGCCCTGGATCGCCGCCCCGATCCCGGTGCCGACGATCGCCGCCTCCGAGATGGGCGTGTTGCGGATCCGCTCCGGCCCGAACTCGTCCAGCAGCCCCTGCGTGACGGCCATCGACCCGCCCATCTCGGCGATGTCCTCGCCCATCAGGAACACGCGCTCGTCCGCGCGCAGCGCGCGGCGCAGCGCGTCTCGCACCGCCTCGCGGTAGGTCAGCTCAGGCATAGACGTACCGGAGCGCGTCTTCCGGCCGGGGATCGGTGCCCGCCTTGGCGAACTCGACCGCAGCCTCGACCTCGGCCCTGACCTCGGCGTCGATCGCGGCCAGCTCCTCGTCGGAGAGCTCGAGCCGGGCCCGCAGCAGCGTGAGCGGATCCTTCTCCTCGCGCTCGCGCCGGAACTCCTCCTTGTCCCGGTACACCTGCGGATCGCCGACGTAGTGCCCGGCGAGGCGGTAGGTGCGCAGGTGCAGGAGCACGGGGCCGCGCCCGGAGCGGGCGTGCTCGCGGGCGGCCAAGGCGGCGAGGTAGACGGCCTCGACGTCCTGCCCGTCGGCCTCGATCAGCTTCATCCCGTAGGCGAGGGCGCGCTGCCCGAGCTGGTCGACCGGGAGCGGGAGCTGCTGCGGCGCCGGGGTCGACTCGGCCCAGCCGTTGTTCTCCAGCACGAAGACCGCAGGCACCTTCCAGAGCTGGGCGAGGTTGAGCGACTCGTGGAACGTGCCCGTGTTCGTCGCCCCGTCCCCGAAGAAGGCGACGGCGACCCGCTCCTCCCCGCGCAGCTTGAAGGCGAGCGCCGCGCCCACGATGGCCGGGATGCCGCCCGCCACGACCGCGTTCGCGCCCAAGTTGCCGACCTCGAGGTCGTACAGGTGCATCGACCCGCCGTAGCCGTGCGAGCAGCCCTCGAGCTTCCCGTACAGCTCGGCCATGACCCGCTCCGGGGAGGTGCCCTTGGCCAGCGCATGCCCGTGCGCGCGGTGGGTCGAGCCGATCACGTCCGTCCGCTCGAGCGCGGCGCAGACCCCGGTCGCGATCGCCTCCTGGCCGATCGCCACGTGCAGGAACCCTGCCAGATCGCCCGCGCGGAAGCGCTCCTCGACCTTCTCCTCGAAGCGGCGGATGAGCAGCATCTGGCGGAAGAAGGCGCGCAGGACGTCCTCGGCTACTCGTCCGCGCCCCGGCTGCGCCCGCTCGTCCACGGTGGCCATCGAACGGCCATTATGCTGATCCGCCGATGCGTGCCGCCGAGCAGTGGGAAGCGATCGCCGCGAGCCTGCCGCCCGGCTGGGCCGAGGCGGAGCTCTCGTTCGTTCCCGAGGACCCGCGCGAGACAGGCGCGGCGGCGGCGGTCCTCGCCCCGCTCGGCCCGGGACGGAGCGGAGGCGCGCTTCGCTTCCGCATCGCCCGCGAGGGCGGCGACCAGGAGCGCCTGCGCAACCTGCTCGAGCGGCTCGATCGCAAGCGAATCTGGGGCGAGCTCGCGCTCCTCGCCGCCCGGGAGGAGGCTCCACGCCCGAAGCCTGCGCCGGCTGCGGCCCGGCCCGGGCTCGCGCAGGCCTGGGACGCGGCGCTCGCGGAGCTGCCCCCCGGCTGGAGCGACCTCCTCTGCGAGCTGACGCTCGACTCGAGCGACCTCCTCCCGCGCGCCGCGCTCCTCTGTGCCCCCCTCAACCCGGCGCGGAACCCGGGCGCGGTCGCGCTCCGCTTCCGCGTCTCGGCCCGCCGGGGCTACGGGACGTCGCCGGGCATGACCCGCCGCTGTCTCGAGCGTCTCGACGCCGAGCGGATCAGCGGCCGCCTGGCCGTGCTCGACGCGCTCGCCGACGCCGACGACGGGGCGACGCAGGGACCGGTGTGGCGGGTCGCCGGACGCTCGGTCTGAGCGCCCTCAGACGACCTTTCGCGACCCGCGCATCGAGGCCGGGTGCGCGTCGCAGAAGAACCTCAGCGTCCCCACGCGGGCGAGCCTCACCTTCCAGGTCTCGCGTCCGAGGGCGGGGATGCCGGTCCGCCGGTCGAAGCCCGGAGCGACGAGGTGCGCGCTGTGGATCCGGGAGCGATCCCGCACGACGACCGTGTAGCTCCCTCGCTCGAGCGCCCGGAAGGGCTTGCCGGCGGCGGTCGTGAGCGTGATCGAAAAGCCCGGGCCGGACGTGAGGAGGAGCCTGCTCCCGGCCGCGATCGCCGGCGGGGGCGGAGGCGGCGGAGGCGGGCTTCCCGCCACGAACGAGCCCCGCATCGCCAGCGGGTGCGCGTCGCAGAAGAAGACGTACCTGCCCTCGGCCAAGGTGACGGTCCACGTCTCCTTGCCCGTCCCGGCGACCGTGGTCGCCCGGTCGACCCCGGGCCCCTGGAGATGGAAGCTGTGCTCCTCGGCGAGGTCGTCGACCGCGAGCTCGTAGGTGCCCGGCGCGAGCGCCGTCACCGGGCTTCCGTCCGCCGTCTTGACCGAGATCGCGAAGCCCGGACCGACCGTACCGACGAGCATGGGGTTCTGGAGGCGAACGCCGGCGCCGTCTGCAGCGCCTAGCGAGAGCGCGCCGGCAACGGCCAGCCCGATGGCGAGGACCCGGTTCACCAACCGCTCCTACGCGCGCCGCGGGGCAGCGGATTGCCCCTACGCACGCAGCTCGGCGCCGAAGCGCTCGGCGAGCGTGGCGACGATCCGGCCTCGTAGCTCGGCGGCCTCCTCGTCGGTCAGGGTCCGCTCCGCGGACTGGAAGGAGAGGTGGATGGCGACCGACTTGCGACCCTCGCCGACCTGCTCCCCGCGGTAGACGTCGAAGACGCGCGCCTCGCGCAGCAGCGGCCCGGCCGCCTCGCGCGCGGCGTCCACGAGCGCTCCGGCCTCCACGTCCTCGTCCACGACGACGGCGAGGTCCTGGCGCACGGCCGGGTAGGTGATCACGTCCTCGTAGACGATGCGCTCGGGCACCGGGGCGAAGAGCGTGGCCAGGTCCAGCTCGAACGCCCCCCACGCGCCCTCGAGCAGGGTCGGGTGCAGCTCACCGAGCCAGCCTGCGTCGGTCTCCGCCGCCTTGCCCGGGTGGAGGAACGGGTGCTGCCCGCGGCGCACGCGCAGCTCCAGGTGCAACGCGCCGTAGAGCGTCTCCAGGACGCCCTTGGCGGCCGCGTAGCCGCCTTGGAGGATGCCGCCCACCCGCCAGCGCTCGTCGGGCAGCCGTTCGCCCGAGGGCAGGTAGACGCGCGCGATCTCGAACAGGGCGATCCGCTCCGCGCCTGCCGCGAGCCCCGTGCGGGCGGCCTCCACGAGGCCGTGCGCGAGCGTCGTGCGCAGCACCGCCTGGTCGGCCGTCATCGGGTCGGGGAGCCGGATCGCCTCCGGGTGCGGGTCGGAGGGAACGAGGCTCCAGGTGTAGGCCTCGGAGAGGCCGGCGCCGACGAGGACCTCCTCCACGAGCCGGCGCAGCCGCTGCTCCTTGGTCAGGCGTCCGCGGACGTGACGGCGCAGGGGCAAGGTCAGGGGGACGCGGTCGAGCACGGCACGCGCGATCTCCTCGATCAGGTCGATCTCGCGCGTCACGTCCCGCGCCCGCCAGGTCGGCACCGTCACCTCCCAGCCCGGGGAGACGTCGAAGCCGAAGCCGCTCAGGATCGCCCGCTGCTCCTCCGGCGCCACCTCCAGCCCGATCACCCGCTGGGCGCGCTCGGGGCGCAGCCGGACGACGGGCGGCGCGGGCAGGCCGGAGTGGACGTCCACGTGCCCGGTCAGCCGCGCGCCGGCGAGGTCGACGATCAGCCGGCTGGCGAGCACGGCGGCCGGCTCGGCCAGGTACGGGTCGACCCCCTTCTCCCAGCGGTTCGAGCCCTCGGTGCGGAGGCCGAGCCGCTCGGAGGAGCGCAGGATGCCGATCGGCTCGAAGTTCGCCGCCTCGAGCAGGACCTCGGTCGTCTCGTCGGAGACCTCGCTCTCCGCCCCGCCCATGATCCCCGCGAGGGCGACCGGGCGCTCGGCGTCCGCGATCGTCAGGTCGCGGGGATCGAGCCTGCGCAGCGTGCCGTCCAGGGTGCGCAGCTCCTCGCCGGGCCGGGCCCGCCGGACGACGATCCGGCCGCCCGCGAGCCTGCTCCGGTCGAAGGCGTGCAGCGGGTTGCCCCACACGTGCATGACGTAGTTCGTGACGTCGACGACATTCGAGATCGCACGGAGGCCGGCGAGGTGGAGGCGGGAGCGGAGCCACTGCGGCGAGGGCCCGACCCGAACGTCGCGGAAGACACGGCCGAGGTAGCGCGGGCAGCCCTCGGGGTCCTCGACGGTGACGTCCACGGGCTCCGGGTCGACCGGGGCCGGATCGGCGGGGGCGGGCGGGTGCAGCTCCCCGCCGAGCAGGGCCGCTACCTCCCGGGCCAGCCCGACCATGGACAGCAGGTCGACCCGGTTCATGGTGGGCGTGACGTCGAGCACCCGGTCGTGGATCGGGAGCACGTCGGCGAGCGGCGTGCCCGGCTCCAGGCCGTCCGGGAGGAGCATGATCCCGGCGTGGTCGACGCCGAGCCCGACCTCGTCCTCGGCCAGGATCATCCCCCGCGAGCGCTGCCCGCGCAGCTCGCGCTCCTCGAGCGGCCCCTCGAAAACGGGCAGGAGAGCGCCCGGGAGGGCGACCGCGACCGTCGCCCCCGCCTCGAAGTTCCAGGCGCCGCAGACGATCTCGCGCGCGTCCCCCTCCCCCACGTCCACCCGGCAGACGCGCAGGCGGTCGGCGTTCGGGTGCCGCCCCACCTCCAGCACCTTGCCGACCAGGAAACGGCCCAGATTGCCGTCCAGGTCGGGGACGCCAGCGTCGAGCACGCGCTCGACCTCGAGCGCGGAGACGCTCAGCCGCTCGGCGATCGCCTCCGCCGTGGCAGCGACGGTCACGTACTCGCGCAGCCAGCTGAGCGGCGCCCGCATCAGAACTGCTCCAGGAGACGGGGGTCGTTGCGCCACAGCTCGCGCAGGTCGGGGATCCCGTGGCGCAGGACGGCGATCCGCTCCAGCCCCCAGCCGAACGCGAACCCCGTGTACCGCTCCGGGTCGTACCCGACGAACTCGAACAGCTTCGGGTCGACCATCCCGGAGCCTCCGACCTCGATCCAGCCCGAGTGACGGCAGACCGGACACCCCGAGCCGTCGCAGAGGTGGCAGGAGACGAGCGCCTCCACGGAGGGCTCGGTGAAGGGGAAGTGGTGGGTGACGAACCGGCTCCGGCGCTCCTCTCCGAAGAGCGCCTTGATCAGGTAGTCGAGCGTTCCCAGGAGGTCAGCGAGCGTGATCCCCTCGTCGACCGCGAGCCCCTCCACCTGGTGGAACGTCGGCGTGTGCGTCGCGTCGGGCGTGTCCCGCCGGTAGACCCGGCCGGGACACACGACGTAGAGCGGCGGCGCCTGGGCCTCCATGGTGCGGATCTGCGCGGGCGACGTCTCCGTGCGCAGGACCGTGTGCTCGTCCAGGAACAGCGTCTGCAGCGGCGAGCGCGACGGGTGACCGGGGGGGAAGTTGAGGGCGTCGAAGTTGTAACGGGTGGTCTCGATCTCCCGGCCGTCGATCACCTCGTACCCGAGCCCGAGGAAGATGTCCTCGAACTCCCGCCGGATCTGCGTGATCAGGTGCAGGTGCCCGCGCGGGAAGGGCGTCCCGGGCATCGTCACGTCGACGCGCTCCTCGGTCAGGCGGCGGTCGAGCTCGATCCGGCGGAGCTCCTCCTCGCGGGCGTCGAAGGCCGCTTCCAGCCGCTCGCGGAGCGCGTTCAGGGTCATCCCGGTCTCGCGGTCGCGCACCTCGCGCAGCGCGAGCTTGAGCGCGCTGCGGCGCCCGAGGTAGGCGACCCGCGCCCGCTCGACCTCCTCCGCGCTCGTGGCGGCCGCGAGGGCGGCGAGCGCCTCCTGCTCGAGCTGCCGGGGATCCACGGCGGCGACTGTAGCGGGATCGGCGCAGCGCGTCGGGCGCCAGGCGCGCCCGCTGCTGGTTCAATCGAGGGGTGAGCGTGTACGACCGGATCGCGCCCTTCTACGACGCTTGGAGTCGCTCGGTGACCGAGGACGTGGACTTCTACGTCGAGCACGCGCTGGCCGCCGGCGGCCCGGTGGTCGAGCTGGGGGTGGGGACAGGCCGGATCGCGATCCCGATCGCTCGGGCCGGGGTCCCCGTGATCGGAGTCGACGCCTCGCCGGCGATGCTCGCCCGCGCGCACGCGGCTGCGGCGGCCGCGGGGGTGGACGGCCTTCTCGACCTGCGCCTTGGCGACCTCCGGGAGCCCCCCGTGCGCGAGCGAGTGCCACTGGTCATCTGCCCCTTCCGTTCGCTCCTGCACCTGGAGACGGAGGCAGAGAAGCTTCGCGCCCTCGCCGCCGCGCGCCGTCTCCTCGGACCGGAGGGTCAGCTCGTCTTCGACGTCTTCGCGCCCAGCCCCGAGGACGTCGCCGAGACGCACGGCCGCTGGCTCGAGCGCGAGCCCGGCATCTTCGAACGGGCGTTGTGGGACGAGAGCGCTCGCACGCTCTCCCTCTCGGTGCGCTCGGGAGACGTGACCGAGACCTTCGCCCTGCACTGGCTCGCCGCGCCCGAGTGGCTGCGCCTCCTCGACCAGGCCGGCTTCGAGGTCGAGGCGCTGTACGGCTGGTTCGACCTGCGGCCCTACGACGGCGACGAGGACCTGATCTTCGTCTGCCGCCGCCGCTAGCCGGAAGCCCTACAGCAGCTCGATCGGATCCCCGACCGCGATCTCGCCCGTCTCGACCACGTGAGCGAGCATGCCCCGGCGGCCCTCGAGGAGCGTGCGCAGGCCGGCGCGCAGCTCGTCCATGCGATGGCAGGGCTCGCACTCCATGGTGATCTCGAGCACGGCCTCGCCGACGCGCACGCGCTGGCCGACGCGCCAGGAGTGCACGTCCACCCCGTCGACCGTGACGTTCTCGCGGATCGAGCCGGGGGCCAGGCCGAGCGCGTCGAGGTGCTCCTTGGAGGCGAGCAGGACCTCGCGGCGGGGCGGGTTCGCGTGGGCGCAGCCCTCGATTCCGTGACCCTCGCGGGCGAGCACGCGCTCCCGCGACTCGGAGCGGCCGCTTCCGCGACCCGGCGAGACGAAGAGCCCGGTGACGGTTGCCACGGCGGGAGCGTACCCGTAGAGTCGGCCCGAGATGATCTGGCTCATCGTCCTGCTCGCCCTCGTCCTCGCCCTCTTCGTCCTCCTCGTCGCGCTCTACAACCGCCTCGTGCGGCTGCGCAACCGAGTGGACAACGCTTGGGCGCAGATCGAGGTGCAGCTCAAGCGGCGCTGGGACCTGATCCCCAACCTGGTCGAGACGGTGAAGGGCTACGCGGCGCACGAGCGCGGCGTGTTCGACGAGGTCACGGAGGCCCGGGCGGCCGCGCAGCAGGCCCGCACGCCCGCCGAGACGGCACAGGCGGAGGGCGTTCTCGGCGCCGCGCTGGGCCGCCTGTTCGCCGTCGCCGAGGCCTACCCGGAGCTGCAGGCGGACGAGAACTTCCGCCAGCTCCAGTCCCAGCTCGAGGAGACCGAGAACCGGGTGGCGGTCAGCCGGCAGGTCTACAACGACACCGTTCTCACCTACAACAACGCCATCCAGACCTTCCCGGGCGTCGTCTTCGCCGGGCCCTTCGGCTTCGCTGCGCGCGAGTTCTTCGAAGTCGAGGAGGCAGCGCAGCGGGAGGCGCCGGTCGTCGACTTCTAGTGGCGCGGGGCCGCCAGCCCGCAGGGGCGGATCCGTGGGCGCGCGGAAGACCCGAGGAGCAGGCCGGCCCACGGCTGCAGAGGCGCCTCCTGCTCGGCGTGGCCGTCGCGCTCGCGTCCGGCGCCGTGGCGCTCGCGGCTCCTGCGGTCGCGGGCGCCGCCGGTGACTTCGCGCTCCTCTCGGCAGACGTCGGCATCGACGTCCAGCCGGATGGCTCGCTCGGGATCAGCGAGCGGCTCGAGGTCCGCTTCTCCGGCGACTTCCACTTCGGCTACCGCGACCTCCCGCTTCGCGAGGGCGAGTCGCTCGCCGGGGTGTCGGTCGCGGAGGAGGGCAGCGCGTACCGGCAGGGCTCGCAGACCGAGCTCGCCCCCGGGCCGGTGGGCACCTTCGGAGTCGCGCGGCACGGGGAGGGCGTCCGGATCGTCTGGTACTTCGCCGCCCGGGACGAGCGGCGCGCCTTCACGATCTCGTACACGCTGCGCGGCCTCGCGGCTGCCTACGACGACGTCGTCGACGTGCACCTCCAGGTCTGGGGCGACCAGTGGGACGCCCCTCTCGCACGACTGACCGCCGTCGCGACCGCCCCCGGCCGCATCCTGCGCGCGTGGGGAAAGCCGGTCTGGGTGCACGGCGACGTCGAGCTCGCCGGCCGGCGGGCGCTCCTGCGCGCGCTCGACGTCCCCGCGCACCAGTTCGTCGAGCTGCGCGCGCTCGTCCCGCGGAGCGCGTTCTCCTCGACCGCGGGGATGCGGATCGAGCAGGGGACGGCGCTCGGCCGGATCGTGGCCGAGGAGCGGGCCGACGCCGACCGCTACGCGCGCGACCGCAGCCGGATCGAGGCCCTGAAGGCGCACCCGCTCCGCACCGGCCTCGCCGCTCTCGGGCTCGCCACCCTCCCCGCCCTGCTCACGATCGGCGCCGTCTTCTGGCTCTTCGGCCGCGAGCGGCGGACGGGGTACGACCGCGAGTACGAGCAGGAGCCGCCCGCGGAGACGGCGCCCGCGCTCGTCCCGACCCTGCTCCGCCAGGGCGGGCAGGCCGGCTCGTACGAGTTCACGGCGACCCTCTTCGACCTCGTCCGCCGGGGTCTGTACGAGGCGCGCGCGGTCACGACCGAGCGCCGGACCTGGGCCGGGCTCCGCTCCGAGAACGTGGCCGACCTCGAGCTGGCCCCGGGCGAAGCGGAGACGCTCGCGCCGTGGGAGGACGCCGTGGCCGATGTCGTGGACGCCGTCCTCGACGGCGGCCAGGAGCGCCTGTCGCGGTTCCGCGACCGGATCGAGGCCGAGCGGGCCTCGATGGCTCCACGCTTCGTGCGGTTCCAGAAGGCGGTCGCGCGCGAGGCGCGGGAGCGCGGCTGGTTCCGCTCGTCCGGCGCGGCGGCGCTTGCCGCAGCGGTCGTGCTCTTCGCCGGGGCCGGCGCGGGGCTGTTCGCGCTCGCCGCCGACGGCTGGCGGCCGGTGTACCCGCGCTACGCCGACGTCCTCCTCGCCGGCTTCGGCGGCTGCCTGCTCGCAAACGGCGCTCTCTGCGGGGCGACGCTCCTCTTCGCTCGCCGCGCCTGGCGTCGGCGCACGAGCAGCGCCCAGCTCGAGGCCGAGCGCTGGGCGGCCTTCCGCCGCTACCTCACCGACTTCCCGCGCCTCGCCGAGGCGCCGCCCGCGACCCTCGAGCTGTGGGAGCGCTACCTCGTGTACGGGATCGCCTTCGGGATCGCCGACCGCGTGCTGCAGGGGGCGCAGCTGCACATGCCCGAGGCGATGCACGAGGCCAGCTCGATCTACTGGATCTCGCCGAGCGGCGACCTCGGCTCCGGCGCGACAAGCCTCTCGATCGGCGACCTCGCCGCGGGCTTCGGAGACGCGCTCGCCCCGCCGGGCTCGGGTGCGGGCGGCTTCGGCGGCGGCTTCTCCGGGGGAGGCGGCGGAGGCGGAGGCGGAGGCGGAGGCGGGGGTGGCTTCGGCTAAGGGCACCTGAGGACACCGGTGGCACCGGTGTCAGACACCGGATCCTGTCAAGGCCAGATCGTCAAAAGGTCGCAACAATCGCTCCACAGCCTCGGCGCAGTCGCGGCCGTCGATTCCGGCAAGAGCGCTGTCCATTCCGGCCGGGCACCGGCTGGAGCCTCCGTCGGCGGTGTCTGACACCGCCTCGCGTCAGCCCGCCGCGCGCCGCGAGAGCTCGTAGAGTGCGATCGCGCCCGCGGCGGCGACGTTCAGGGACTCCGCCTTGCCGGGAAGGGGAACGGTGATCGCCATGTGACACTTTGTCACAAGGTGAGTGGGGAGTCCTTCCCGCTCGGCGCCGAGCAGGAAGGTCAGGGGCGGTGCGAGCGGAGCTTCCGGGAGCGGCGTCCCGCCGTGCGCAACGAGAGCCAGCCATGGCCTCGGCGTGTCCTCCCAGGCGACGAGCGGGACGCGGAAGACCGCCCCCGCCGACGCCCGCAGCGCCCGCGGGCTGAGCGGATCAGCGCAGCCCTCCGAGAGCGCGACCGCGGCGCCGAACGCGTCGGCGGCGCGCAGGAGCGTGCCCACGTTCCCCGGATCGCCCACCCGCCAGAGCGCGAGCGCGACCGCGCGCCCCCCGCGAGGGAGGTCCTCGCGACGGAAGACTCCGACCACCCGCGGCGCGTGACCGAGCGTGGCAACCTCGGCGAGCAGCTCGGGGAGGACGTTCTCGCCTGCGCGGAGGAGCTCGACCGGCTCGATCCCGGCCGCGAGCGCGGCGTCCACCAGATCCTCGCCCTCGACCGCGAAGAGGCCCGTCTGCTCGCGGTGCTTGCGCGCGGAGAGGAGCTTGCGGACGAGGCGGAGCTTGGCGTTGTGACGGGACGCGATCAGGCCGCGTCGGCGCCCGCGTCGGCGTCGCTCGTGGGCTCGCCGCCCGCCCCGGCGCCGCCCTCGGCCGCGAGCGCGGCCTTCGCCCGCTCCGCGACGGCGGCGAAGGCCTGCGGGTCGGAGACCGCGAGATCGGCGAGCGACTTGCGATCGAGCTCGATCCCCGCCTTCCGGACCCCGGCCATGAACCGGTTGTAGGAGAGGCCGTGCGCGCGCGCGGCCGCGTTGATGCGCACGATCCAGAGGGAGCGGAAGGTCCGCTTGCGCGTCCGCCGGTCGCGGTAGGCGTAGACGAGCGAATGCTCGACCTGCTCCTTGGCGAAGCGATAGCTCGACTTCTTGCGCCCGTAGTAGCCCTTCGCCTGCTCGAGCACCTTCGCGCGCTTCTTGCGCGCGTGCACGGAGCGCTTCACGCGCGGCATCCCTAGCCTCCCCTCAGCAGCTTCTTGACGTTCCGAGCGTCGCTCGCGGCGACCTCGTAGACCTTGCGGAAGCCGCGCCTACGCTTCGACGACTTCTTCTCGAGGTTGTGGCTCCTCATCGCGTGCCGGCGGAGGAGCTTCCCCGCCCCGGTCAGCTTGAAGCGCTTCTTCGCGCTCCGTGAGGTCTTCATCTTTGGCATGCGCTTTCACTCCTGCGTTCTTCGTGGGGGCGAGCACCATCACCATGTTGCGCCCGTCCAAGGCCGGCTGCTGCTCGATCAGGCCGATCTCCTGGACGTCCTCCGCGAGCCGCATGAGCAGGTCGCGGCCCCGCTCCGGATGGAGCGTCTCGCGCCCCCGGAACATGATCGTGACCTTCACCTTGGCCCGCTGGTTCAAGAAGCGGACGACGTGCCCCTTCTTCGTCTCGTAGTCGTGGTTTCCGATCTTGGGCCTGAGCTTGATCTCCTTGACCTGGACCTGCTGCTGGTGCTTGCGGGCCTGCTTGGCCCGCAGGTTCTGCTCGTAGCGGTACTTCGAGTAATCCATGACCCGCGCCACGGGCGGGTCCGCGCCCGGGGCCACCTCGACGAGGTCGAGCCCCTTCGAGAACGCGAACTCGAGCGCCTCCTTGGTCGGGACGATCCCGACCTGGCCGCCCTTCTCGTCGACGAGCCGGACGCGCGGGACGCGGATCTCCTCGTTGATGCGCTCCCCCCGCTTCTGGGGGACGACCCGCTCCAGGGCGGGACGGCGGCGGCGCGGTCTCAACGGTGCTTCACCAAGCTCTCGGTTCCTCCTTGCAGACGACGAAGCCGCTGCAAGCAGCAGCGGCCCTTCCCGTCCAACCTTCGGCTCGGCTGAACCCCCCGTGGGTCACGCCAGGGAGGTGAGGAAGCTGTCCGCCCCTGCTTGCAGAGCCCGCAGGATAGCACCTCGGGCCCGTGGTCACGCCCCCGCCGGGTCGGCCTCGGCCGCGAGCTGCGCGAACAGGGCGAGCAGCTCGGAGAGCGAGCGCGTCGTCTGGCCCCCACCCCGCTCGCGCACCGCGAGCGCGGCCTCCGACTCACGATCGCCGTACACGACGACGAAGGGGATCTTCTCGAGCTCGGCGTCCCGGATGCGCTTGCCGAGCGTCTCGTCGCGCTGGTCGACGTCCACGCGGAACCCCGCCGCGAAGAGCCGCTCGCGGAGCGCGGACGCGGCTTCCCGGTGCGCCTCCCCGACCGGGAGGACGCGCGCCTGCACGGGCGCGAGCCAGAACGGGAACGCACCCGCGTAGTGCTCGATCAAGATCCCGATGAAGCGCTCGAAGGAGCCGTAGAGCGCCCGGTGGATGACGATCGGCATGTGCTCGGCGTTGTCGGGCCCCATGTAGGTCAGGCCGAAACGCGCCGGCATCTGCATGTCGTACTGGATCGTCCCCATCTGCCAGCTACGCCCGAGGACGTCGGTCATGTGCAGGTCGATCTTCGGCCCGTAGAAGGTCCCTTCCCCCGGGGAGACGACGTACTCCATCCCGTGCGCCCGTAGCGCGTCCTCGAGCGCCGCCTCCGCCCGATCCCACTGCTCGTCGGTGCCGAGCCGGTTCTCCGGCCTGGTCGAGAGCTCCGCGTGCGGCTCCATGCCGAACAGCCCGTACAGGTACGTCACGTACGCGATGACGCGATCGATCTCCTCCGGCACCTGCTCCTCGGTGCAGAAGATGTGGGAGTCGTCCTGCGTGACGTAGCGGACCCGGGTGAGCCCGTGCAGCGTCCCCGCAAGCTCGTTGCGGTGGAGCGGCGCCGCCTCCGCGTAGCGGATCGGCAGGTCCCGGTAGCTCCGCAGCTGCGAGGCGTAGAGGAGCATGTGGCCCGGGCAGTTCATGGGCTTGATCCCGTAGGTCTGGTCCTCCGTGTCCCCGGGGATGAGGAACATGTGCTCCCGGAACTTCTCCCAGTGGCCCGAGGTGACCCAGAGCGCCTTGTCGTAGATGAGCGGGGTCTTGACCTCGAGGTAGCCGCGGCGGAGGTTCTCGCGGCGCCGCACCGCCTCGAGCTCGTTGTAGACGACCATCCCCTTCGGGTGCCAGAAGGGCGAGCCCGGGGAGTGCTCGGAGAGGTGGAAGAGGTCGAGCTCCCGCCCCAGCCGGCGGTGGTCGCGGGCGCGCGCCTGCTCGAGCCGCTCGAGGTAGGCGTCGAGGTCGGCCTGGGAGTAGAACGCCGTCCCGTAGATGCGCGTGAGCTGTGCGTTCCGCTCGTCCCCGCGCCAGTAGGCGCCGGCGATCCCGGTCAGCCGGAGCGCCTTGATCGGGGAGGCGTCCTGGAGATGCGGGCCGCGGCAGAGATCGGTGAAGTCGCCCTGGGTGTAGAGCGAGATCGGCCCCTCGGCCTCCTGCGCCAGCTCGACCTTGTAGACCTGCCCCTCCGAGCGGAAGCGCTCGATCGCCTCCTCGCGCGGGACCTCGCGGCGCGTCCACACGCGCCCTTCGGCGATCTCTCGGCGCATCTCCGCCTCGATCCGCTCCAGGTCGTCCTCCGAGATCGGCTCCGGGAACTCGAAGTCGTAGTAGAAGCCGTCAGCGATCGGAGGGCCGATCGCGATCTTCACGCCCGGGTAGAGCCGCAGCACGGCCTCCGCGAGCAGATGGGCGGCCGAGTGGCGGAGCACGTACAGGGCGTCCGGGTCGGATGCGTCGCGCGTGGTCAGGATCCGGATGTGCTCCCCGTCCCGGAGCGGCAGCCGCAGGTCGCGCCTCTCGCCGTCCACGCGCACGAGCACGGCCTGCTCGGCGAGCTTCGGCCCGAGCGCCCGCGCGGCGTCCAGCCCGGTCGCGCCCTCGGGCAGCTCGAGCTCGGTCGAGTCGGGCAGGACGACCTTCATCGCGGCGGAGGATAGAGCGAGGGCAGGCGCGCCCCGGGGGCTACGAACGCGGTGTGTCCCGGAGCATCACGCCGGAAGCCTACCCGTCCCGGGCGGCCGGCGGATGGAGAGCCAGCCGCCCCCGTACACTGCGGACGATGAGCGAGCCCGGCGCCGTCGAGCCGCAGGGTCGGCTCACCCGTCTCGCCCGCCGGTCGCTCGCCTCGGCCGGCGGCCTCGCCCCCACCTTCGCGCGCGCCTTCCCGCGTGCGCTCGAGGACCTCTTCCGCGACCGCTGCCCCCAGTACGCGGCCTCGATCGCCTTCCGCGTCCTCTTCTCGCTCTTCCCGCTGACGATCCTGCTCGTCTCCATCTTCGGCCTCGTCCTCCAAGACGACGACCTGCGCCAGCGGGTCACCGACGAGCTGATCGACGTGCTCCCGGTCTCGCCGGAGGGGCAGTCGAACGTCCGGCGCTCGATCGAGGGGATCGCCTCCCCCCGCTCGGCGATCGGGCTGCTCTCGCTGATCGCGCTCCTCTGGGGGGCGACCGGGATGATGGCGTCGCTGCGGCTCGGGCTCGAGGCGGCGCTCAAGGTCGAGCGTGGGCGCCCGCCCGCGCACGCGAAGCTCGTCGACTTCCTGCTCGTGGCGGTGACCGGCGTGCTCGTCGTCGTCGTCGTCGGGCTCTCGGCCGCCGGCGCCTTCCTGAGCGGGCTCGTCGACCGCGCCTTCGAGGCGGCCGGGATCGCCGCCGACCCCTCCAACCTCCTCGTCCGCGACGGGGGCCAGCTCGTCGTGCTCGTCGTCACCTCCCTCCTGCTCTACCGCTTCGTGCCGGCAGGGAGGCTCCGCCAGCGGGACGCCCTCGCCGGCGCGGTCGTCACCGCCGTCGGGATCTGGGGGGCGACGAAGGTGCTCGCCGCCGTCTTCGGCGACTTCTCCCGCTACAACCTCATCTACGGGTCGCTCGCCGGGGTGATGACCTTCCTCTTCTTCGTCTACGTCGTCGCCCTCATCCTCCTCTTCGGCGCCGAGCTGGCCTACGCCTGGTCGCAGCCGCCGGGGCCGCCTGGCCCCCCGCTGGACAAGCGCATCGCCGGCTTCCTGCGCGGCCTCTTCGTCCACGACGGCCGGGACGAGCCCGCCCGGCCGCGCTGAGCCTCAGCGGCAGACGCGGACCGTGCGCGTCGCCTCGGCCTCGCGGCCGCGCGTGTCGGAGACGACCGCCCGGAGCACGACCGTCCCCTTGCGCCTGCCGGCCGTGCTCCAGCTCAGCTCGTAGAGCCCGGCCACGTTCTTGCGCACCCGACCCAGCTGGCGGTTCCCGGCGAAGAAGCCGACCGAGGAGATGGGCACGTTGTCGTTGGCGACCACGAGCAGCCGCTGGCGCGGGGCCAGGCAGGCGCCCTGGCTCGGGAGGATCCAGGAGATGGTCGGCCGCGCCGCGACGGAGGCGCGGAAGCCGTAGAAGCGGGTGTTCGGCATCGGGTTCGGACCCTCGGTGTTGATGTTCTTCGTCTCCTGGATGTCGGAGGCGACGAGGCGCATGAACTCGGTGCCGGGGTCGAGCGGACGCGCGTCGCGGGGGATCGAGAAGGCGGCGATCCCGGTCGCAGGATCGAACGTCGTCGCCCCCACCGAGCTGCCCAGCTCGCGCCCGAAGAAGAGCTGGAGCGAGAGCGGATCCACCCCCGACTTCCCGTCCCGCACGCGGGCGACGACCGTGGGGCGACCGGAAGAGAGCTGGCGGGTGAGGATCTGCACCGTGGGTGGCTTGACGTCGTTCACCCACGAGCGCAGGACGTAGCGGCCCCCGAGCGGGCGCCCGGTGAAGGGATCGCGCCCGGAGTCGACCGAGACGTAGTAGCGGCCCGCGGGCAGGAACACGCCTCCGGCTGTCCCCAGGCTGTACAGGAAGTCCGGCATGAGGCCGTTCACGTTCACGGGGATGCCCGCGTAGCCGAGGACGTCGTTCTCGTCCAGCGAGCCCAGGAACCAAGGGTGGATGGGGGCGTTCGAGCTGAAGAGCGCGCGCAGGGGCGTGTCCACCCGCGGCGCCGGACTGGTCACGACGACGCCGGCGTTGACCGCCTGCCGCGGCAGGTCGAGCGCGTAGACGGTCTCGGCGCCGTCGTCGGAGACCGAGGGATCGACGCCGAAGATGCCGAGGACGGCGAAGGGCGAGGTCGGCCAGCGGTAGACGCGCGCCCGATCCTCACCCGTGCGCGTGTCCCCGCTCTGCACCGGGCGCAGCGGCACCACGCGCGCGCCCGCCAGCCGAGGCCGTGTGACCGAGAAGGCGTACGGGATCCGCCGCACGTCGGGGCCCCGGCGCAGGAGCAGGAAGCCGAAGTCGTCCCCGCCGGCCGCGTCGGCGCTCGCGCGCGCGACCACCTGGAGCACGGCCATGCCGCCGGGCGGGACGGTGACCGGCGCCGCCTCCACGGTCGCCCCGGGCGAGGCGACCTGGGCCTGCACCTCGACCGTCCACGTCCCCGCTCCGCCCCCGGCGTCGACGACCGTCACCGGGATCGCCCGGCTGGCCGCCCCGGCGTTGACGTCCAGGTAGCCGAAGGAGAGCGACGGCGGGTCGGTGAAGAGGAGCGGCCGGTCGGCCGCGGCCACGCGCACGAGCCCCGCCCCCTGGACGAGCACCGACGCCTCCTGCGTCCCGGCGGTGTCGGCGAAGGCTGGCCCGGCTGTGGACATGAGGGCCGACTTCACCTGCTGCGGCGTCCAGGTCGGGTGGCGCTGGAGCAGGAGCGCGGCGGCGCCGGCCACGTGGGGGGCCGAGAAGCTCGTCCCGTCCAGGACGGCGAACTCGTCGCCGGCGAACTCGGGCAGCGTCGAGGAGAGGACCTGCGCTCCCGGGGCGGTCACGTCCGGCTTCAAGGCGTGGCCGAAGGGCGTGAGCCCCCCTGCCGAGAAGCTCGCCGGCACGCCCGCCCAGGTCGTCGGGACCTCCAGCGTGTCGCGGCTGAAGCGGACGGTGGCGACGCCGCCGGTCGCCGCGGTCGCCGCCCGCAGCCGCTCGCCGTCGAGGTCGGAGATGGTGCCCCCGGCGAGTCGGGAGATGAGCGCGAAGGTCGGATCGCCGGGCCGGTTCTCGGCCACGACCAGCCCGATCGCCCCCGCGGAGGCGGCGTTCTGCGCCTTCACCTCGTACGGGCACCCTCCCCGGGAGACGAGCGCGATCGCCCCCCGCAGCGCGTTCGCCGGCAGCGCGCCGGAGCAGAGCAGCCGGTCGCCGCCCGGTGCCACGCGGCCGACGTCGACCAGCCGCTGGTCCTCCTGCGTCCACGCGACCGGGACCGGGTTGCTGGGGGCGAACGGCATCCTGGGCAGGCCCGCGGGCGAGATGGCCTGGAGAGAGGCGCCGAAGACGTGCGCGTTCGCGACCGCGCCCACGCTGATCGCCTCCGGGGCGGTGGCCGGCGATCCGGCCGTGCCGAGCCCGAAGAAGTCGCGGTCGTTGCCGGCCGAGATCACGGGCACGACGCCCGCGCGGACGACGTTCGCGACCGCCTCGATCAGGCCGTCGGTGCGCGGGTCGCTCTGCGGGCCGCCGCCGGAGAAGTTGATCACGTCCATCCCGTCCCGGACGGCGGCCTCGAAGGCGGCGACGATCTCGGGCGTGTTCCCGGAGCAGCAGCCGCCGAGCGGCAGGGGGACGTTGAAGACGCGGTAGTTGCCGATCTGGGCCCGCGGTGCCACCCCGCGCACGCCCTTGACCGCCGGGTGGCAGCCGCCGTTGGCCTCCGAGCAGACGCCGCGCTGGCCGGCGGCGACGTCGCGACCCACGCCAGCGATGATCCCCGCGACGAAGGTGCCGTGGAAGGAGCGGTCGCGGTCGAGCGGCGCGCTGCTCGCGCCGCGGCTCCCGAACCCCCGCATCACGATCACCTTCGGCGTCGCCCCTCCCTGGCCCCTGGGGAAGCCCGGCGGGTAGGAGAAGCCGGAAGGATCGAGGAACGGGTGCTCGGGGTCGACCCCGTCGTCCACGACCGCGACCTTGACCCCAGCCCCGTCGGCGCCCGTCAGGGCCGCGAACTGGGGTGCGCCGATCACGGCCGGGCCGACGTTCAGCGCCGGCCGGTAGCTCCGGCTCGGGTACACGTTCCTGGCCAGCCCGAGCGCGAGCAGCTCGGGCAGCTTGGCGTACGGCAGGCTGACCGCGAACCCGTTCAAGAGCAGCCGGTAGCGCCGGGAGACGACCGCCTCCGGGATCCGCGCCTCGAGCGTGGCGATCGCCTCGCGCTGCGCCGTCTCGAGGCGGGCGAGGTAGGAGCGGGCGAACGCGCTCGAGACGTCCAGCTTGCGCCGGGGTCCGAAGCCGGCGAGCCGTCGTGCCGAGGCGGCCGCGGCCAGCGGGGGGTCGGCCAGGGTGACGATCACGCGCGCGCGGGCGGCGCCGCGCGGGAGCGCCCCGGGCGCGGGCTGGGCCAGGCGGTCGACCCGCGCCTGGGCGCGCTCGAGCACGCTCTGCGGCGTGGGCCCGAGCGAGCCGGCCGCCGTCCCCGAGGAGGCGGCGAGGCAAGCGAGACCGGCGAGGAGCGCGAGACGACGCACGAGCGGCGGGCTAGCCGATCGTCCGCGTGATCGTCCGGGTCGCCTTGAGCCCTTCGAATACCACCGTCACCGTGCCCCGGAAGGTCTTCCCCTTCGCGCCCGGCGGGATCAGCCAGGTGCACGTAGCGGCCCCACCCTGGACGCGCGCGACTTGGCTGCGCAGGCGCGCCTTGCCGGCGCGGGCGACGCACGTGACCCGCCCGTTCTGGAGCACCGCGCCCGTGTCCGACCTCGCCGTCGTCATCCGCACCGTGAACGACTGGCCCGCCAGCGGCCGCGCCGGGGTCGTGCTGAGGCGGCGCACGACGAGCGTCGGCGGCGTGATCTTGACCTCGTACGGGTACAGCCCCGCGCCGCCGCCCGGCGCGACGTCGTCCCGAGCGTTCGTGAAGTCGAGGTTGCCGGTCTCGGGATCGACGGCGACCCCGCCCGTGACGGCGACGAAGAAGTTGAGGCGCTTCGTGTTGCCGAGCTCCGCGGCCGAGATCCGGAAGGTCACCCCCGCCTGGTAGGAGAAGGAGAGCGTGACCGCAGGCGGATCGCCGAAGCGGCGGGTGAAGTCGGTGCCGTCCCAGCGGAAGAGGCTCGCCTCGCCGCGGGCCAGCTCGATCACGTAGTCGACCCCGGCCAGGTCGGGGGAGCCGGTCGCCTGGTTGTTGTCGGAGTCCACGAACAGGTCGATCAGCAGGTCCTGCCCCAGCGTGGGCCGGTTCGGGATGCTGATCCGGAACGAGAGCATCCCCGCGTCGTCGTTGGAGACGACGATCGTGGTGATGTCCGGAGCCTCCGGGTCTTCCCCGGTCGAGTCCTGGTAGGTCGTCGAGTTCGCCGCCGGCGCCGCCGTTCCCGCAGGCGCGGCTCCCGCGACCGCCGGCAGCCCCACGAGCGCGAGCGCTGTCACGAGGACGAGGCGGGAGGAGGTAAGCGGGCGCACTCCTCGTGCCAGGCTACTCACGGCCGCCTCCCCGCGTCAAGGCTCGGGCGGGCGCTCTCTCCTCGCCCGTGTGGCGCCTCGCGCCCGCCGCCGGCCGCTACGAGCGGATGCGCTACCGCCGCTGCGGGCGCAGCGGGCTGGTCCTGCCCGCGATCTCGCTCGGGCCCGGCTCGGTCGTCTACACCAACCACCGGCAGGCCGCGCGCTTCGGCGACCGAGCCGGCCTCGTCCAGGATCCACCAAGAAGGCGCGACCTGGGCGCTCGCGGCCGGAGTCCTCGTTCGACATGATCGACCGAACCTACGGTCACCTCGCCCGTGGTCCCCGAGGACACGCCAGCAGGGCGTTGGATCATGGGCGGTACTGGGCTCGAACCAGTGACCCCCAGCTTGTCGAGCTGGTGCTCTCCCAACTGAGCTAACCGCCCCGGGGAGCCGATGATAGCGGCCCCTGCGCCCTCAGTCGGGATCCCAGCGCACGCGGAGGCTAGCGAGGCCCCGGGCGAAGAAGACGGGGTCGTACGCGAGCGGCGCGTCGTCCGCCCGCCGCAGCCCGCGCAGCCGGTCGACGAGCATGGGCAGAGCGATCTGCAGCTCGAGCCGCGCGAGCGGCGCGCCGATGCAGACGTGGATCCCCTTGCCGAAGGCGAGGTGCAGGTTGCGGTCGCGCGAGGGGTCGAGCCGATCCGGGTCCGCAAAGACCGCCTCGTCGCGGTTGGCCGAGCCGAAGTGCACCATCAGGCGGGCGCCGGCCGGGAGCCGGACGCCGCCCAGCTCCACGTCCCGCGTCGTCTGGCGGAAGAGGCCCTGCGCGGGCGACTCGAGCCGGAGGATCTCCTCGATCGCGCCCGGCCACAGGGCCGGATCCTCGCGCAGGCGCTCGAGCTCCTCGGGCGCGTCGAGCAGGAGGACGAGAGCGCTCCCGATCGCTCTGGTCACCGTCACGTGCCCGGCGACGATCAGGTCGAGCGGCACGCCGGCGAGCTCGACCAGGCTGATCGGCTCCTCGTCCTCGGCCACGGCCTGGATGAGCGCGCTGGTGAGATCGTCGCGTGGCGCCCGCGCACGCTCCTCGACCAGCGAGACGAAGTAGCGCTGGAGCTCGACGAAGCCCCGTGCCTGCGCGATCTGCTCCTCGAGCGGCGCGGTCGCCTGGTAGGTCGCGAGCCAGTCCCGGGAGCGGGCGTGCAGCCACGGCAGGTCCTCCTCTGGGACGCCGACCAGCTCCCCGATCACCCGCAGCGGAAGCGGCCAGGCGAAGCGGTCGACGACGTCGGCCTCGCCCTCGGCGGCGAAAGCGTCGAGCAGGGTCTGCGCGAGCGCCCGGATCCGCGGCTCCATCTCGGCGACCCGGCGCGGGGTGAACGCTCGGCTGATCGGCCGGCGGATGCGCGTGTGCAGGGGCGGGTCGGACTCGACGATGATCGGCATCTCCGGCCAGCCTTGGTCGAGGACGCGGCGCACCTCCGGCGCGGGCTCGTGCGGCGTCGAGTGGAGCGCGATCCGCGAGGAGAAGGTCTCGTCCTCCTTGAGCACGCGCAGGACGTCCTCGTAGCGCGTGACCACCCAGAGGTCGTACTGCGGCGCGTAGAACACGGGTCGCTCACGACGGAGCAGGGCGTACGTCGGATAGGGATCGGCCCGCTGGGCGGGATCGAGCGGATCGAAGACCAGCTCGCTCACGCCCGCGTCCCGACCAGCTTGTAGACGGCTGCCATGTCCTCCCCGGCGAGCCCGGCCGCGCACGCGTCGGCGAAGACGGCCCGCGTCCGCTCCAGCAGGGGCAGCTCCAGCCCGGCGGCCTCGGCCGCGTCGTGGATGAGCGCGAGGTCCTTCGCCGCGAGCGCGACCGACGCCCGGGCCGTGAAGTCTCCGTCGACCATGAGACGGCCGCGCGCGAGGTAGATGGGCGCGCGCACGCCCGTGCCCGCCTCGAGGAGGGCGAGCAGCGCTGCCGGCTCGACCCCCTGCGCCTCCGCGAGCCGGAGCGCCTCCCCGATCAGCTCCACCATGGGGAAGACGAGCACGTTCGCGGCGAGCTTCAAGGCGGAGGCGTCCCCGACGCCACCGTAACGGTGCAGGCCGGAGCAGAGGGGTGCGAGCACGGCCGCCACGTCGGCCTCGTCGGCGTCGTCGCAACCGACTACGGCGAACAGCTCCCCCGCCTCTGCCTGCGGGACCGTCCCGAAGAAGGGCGCCTCCGCCGGGCGTCCGCCGGCGTCCCGGACGCGCTCGGCGAACTCCCGCTTCTCGGCGACGCTCGAGGTGGTCAGGTCGACGACGAGGACGGCGGGGCGGAGCGCCGGGAGGATCGCGTCGAGCGCCTCGGCGACCGCAGAGCCGTCGGGCAGGAGCAGGAGGACGGCGTCGGCCGCGGTCACGGCTCCCTGCGCGCTCGCCGCGGCCTCGATCCCCTCCCCGGCGAGCGCCGACGTCCGCGCGCGGTCCCGGTCCCACGCCCGGACGGTGCAGCCGGCCGACGCCAGACGGCGGGCGACGGGAGCTCCGATCGCGCCGGTCCCGAGGACGGCCACCACCGTTCCGGCTTGACATGTCACGAGGGAAGGATCGATCATGAACTCTCGTCCCGCAACCCTCGCGAGCCCGGAGGTCGTCGTGAAGCGCATCGCCCTCACCGCCGTCCTGGTGACCACCCTCGCCGCCGTCGGCGGAGCGCAGCCCGGCATCGGTGCGCGTAGCGCGACCACGATCAACTACGCCACCTCGTTCGGGAACTTCGGGCGGGACGCGTACGTCTACGTCGCGATCGAGCGGGGCTACTTCCAGGAAGCGGGCTTCGACGTCAAGGTCACGCCCGGCACCGGGTCGCTGGACAACATCAAGCTCGTGGCGGCCGGCCGCCTCGACTACGCGCCCGTCGACATCGGTGCGCTCGTGGTGGCGAAGGCGAACGAGGGGATCCCGGTGAAGACGGTCGCCGTCGTCCACCAGAACACGCTCTCGGCGATCTTCACGCTCGAGGAGTCCGGGATCACGGACCCGAAGCAGCTCGAGGGCAAGAGCTTCGCCGACTCGCCCGCCTCCACCGTGCGCGTGCTTCTGCCGATCTACGCGAAGAAGGCGGGCTTCGACGTCTCCAAGGTCACGATCCGGGACGCGGCCCCACCGGCGCTCCCGGCGCTGCTCGCGACGAAGCAGGTGGACGCGATCGGGCAGTTCACGGTCGGCAAGCCGCTCGTCCAGCGGGCCGCGGGTGGGAAGCCGATCCGCGCCTTCAAGTACGCCAAGGTCATGCCGGGGATGCTCGGGATCGGGCTGGTCGCCTCCGAGGACAAGCTGCGCTCGAACCCGGGTGAGGTGCGGGCGTTCACGCGGGCCCTGCTGCGGGGGCTGAGCTGGGCGGTCGACAACCCGGGCACGGCCGGGTACATCCTCCAAAAGTACGTGCCGCTCGCCGACCCGATCGTCGCCGCGCAGGAGCTGCGGATCATGCGCCAGTTCGTCAAGAACAAGCTGACGCGGCAGAAGGGCTACGGGACGGGCTACATCGACCTGGGCAAGCTCGCGTCCACGATCAGCATCGTCCGGAACGGCTTCAAGATCGCGAAGCCGGTGCCGCTGACCGATCTCTACTCGGACGTGGCCGTGCCGGCACAGAAGCCGAAGCGATAGGCGCGGACACACTCATCCGCCTCGACGGCGTCTCGAAGGCGTTCGAGTCGCGCTCGGGGCCTCCGGTCCTCGCCCTCGAGGCCATCGACCTCGCGATCGCCGAGAACGAGTTCGTGACGCTCGTCGGCCGCTCGGGGTGCGGCAAGTCGACCCTCCTGCGCATCGTCGCCGGGCTCATCCCCGCCTCGCGGGGCCGCGTGACCATCGGGACGCGCCAAGTGGCCGGCCCGAGCCCCGACGTGGGCATGATGTTCCAGCAGCCGGCGCTCCTCCCCTGGCGCACGGTGCTCGAGAACGTCCTCCTCCCGGTCGAGATCCTCGGGCTCGACCGCGCGGCGGCGCGGGCCGAGGCGGAGGAGCTGCTCGCGCTCGCCGGCCTGGGCGGCTTCGAGGGCCGCCATCCCTGGGAGCTCTCCGGGGGGATGCAGCAGCGGGTCGCGCTCTGCCGGGCGCTCATCCACAAGCCCCGAGTCCTGCTCATGGACGAGCCGTTCGCGGCGCTCGACGCGCTCACCCGGGAGGAGCTCTCGCTCGAGCTGCAGCGCATCTGGAGCGAGCGGCGCACGACGATCCTCTTCGTCACCCACTCCATCCCCGAGGCGGCGATCCTCTCCGACCGCGTCGTCGTCCTCACCCCGCGACCGGGACGGGTGGCGCGGATCGTGGACGTGCCGGTCCCGCGCCCGCGCGCCTTCGGCGAGGAGGCCCACGTGGCCGAGCTCGCGCGCGTGGAGGACGAGATCCGGACGATCCTCTACCTACCGCGGGAGGAGGCAGCCTGATGGCCTCGACGGAAGAGCAGCTCGTTGGCCTCCCCGTGCCGTCCGCAACCCGCCGGGTGGCGACGTGGACGGCGCCGCTCCTCACCTTCGTCGCCCTGATCGTGCTCTGGGACCTCGCGACCCGGGTCTTCGGCTGGCCGATCTGGCTCGTGCCCAAGCCGCTGGACGTGGTGGACGCGCTCTGGGAGTCGCGCGGGCTGCTGCCGCGGCAGACGTGGGTGACCCTGCTCGAGACGGTCGCGGGCTTCGGGCTCGCCGTCGCCGTGGGCATCCCGCTCGCGGTCGCGATCGCGGTCTCACGCTTCCTCGAACGGACGATCTACCCCGTGCTGCTCGCCCTGAACGCGGTTCCGAAGATCGCGATCGCTCCCATCCTGATCCTGTGGATGGGCTTCGGCTACGGGCCGAAGGTCGTCGTCGCCTTCCTCCTGTGCGTGTTCCCGATCGTGATCTCGACCGCGACCGGGCTCCAGTCCACGCCGGCGGAGCTCGTCGAGCTGGCCCGCTCGCTGTGCGCGTCCCGGCGGCAGGTGTTCGTGAAGGTGCGCTTCCCCGCAGCCATGCCACATGTGTTCGTCGGCCTGAAGGTCGCGATCTCGCTCGCGGTGATCGGCGCCGTCATCGGTGAGTTCGTCGGCTCCTCGGAAGGGCTCGGCTGGGTGATCGTGAACACGAACTCGAACCTGAACACGCCCCTCGCCTTCGGGGCGATGGCGCTGCTCGCGGTCTTGAGCGTGGCGCTCTTCTACCTCTTGGTCTTCCTCGAGCGCATCCTCGTCCCCTGGGCGCGCCACGAGCAGCGCTGAAGCGGCTCGCCGGAGGCGCCTCTCAGAAGATCTCGGGGCACCAGGGGGCGCGGTCGGTGCGGAAGAGCGCGTCCGCGCGGGCGGCCGCGCCCCGGCGGAGCTCCTCCACCCGTCCCGCGCGCGCGAGCTGCGAGAACCCGAACCCGCCCAGGTAGACGGAGCCGAGCGCGCTCACGTCGCAGCGCAGGTGCGGCTCGGCGCGGGTGCGCCGCGCGGCGCCCCCGGCGATGCGCCAGCGGCCCGCGTTCCAGGGGCAGAAGGCGTCTGCGACCTCCACGACGAGCGGGCCCTCCGCCGCGTACCGGCGGGCGGAGAGCGCGGCGCCGACGTCCACGAGCCGCGCCCAGAGGCCGTCCCCGACCCGCAGGCGCATGCGCCGCGGGGTGGCCAAGAGGTGGACGAGGGATGGTCGAGCGGGAGGAGGTGGGCGGTGATGCGCGCGGCCCAGTCGATGTCGAGCAGGTAGCGCCAGATCGCTGCCGTCGGGCTTCCCTCGAGGGCGATCGCCTCGAGCACCTGGAGCTCGGAGTCGGAGACCCCGTCCTCCCGCTTCGGCTTGTGCCGGTAGATCGCATAGCCGGCGGGCCGGCCGCGGCGCTCGAGCAGGACGAAGCGCTTCGGCCCCGCCCCTGCGCGCCACTCCGGCGGGTCGTGGAGGACGCGCGTCTCCCACCACGTGCGCGAGCGGGCGAGCATGCCGGGGATCGACCGCCGCACGGCGTTCCACACCTGCGGGAACGCGCGCAGCGCCTCCTCGGCCTCGACCAGGCGGAGGGTGCCGTCCGGCTCGAAGGGGAGGGCGAAGGCCGCGTGCTCGCGCGGGAGCGACATCTCGCCGACGAGCGAGGCCATCCCGTACCCGTAGCGGCCGTAGATCGTCTCCTCGGAGGCCCAGAGCACGGCCACGGGCTCGCCCCGCGCGTGGAGGTCGTCGAGCTGGGCGCGCATGAGCGCACGCAGGACGCCGCGGCGCCGGTGGGTCGGGTACGTGCCGACGACGGTGACGCCGGCGGCGCGCACGGTCCCGCCGGGCACGGTCAGCTCGACCGGGAAGGAGCCTGCGCCGCCGACGATGCGGCCGTCCGCGCGCGCTGCGTGCATGCGCTCGAGCGGGAGGTTCCGCGAGAAGCGCTCCATGCGCTCCCGCGTCGGCTCCATCCCGAAGTACTGGCCGATGGCGAGCACCGCCTGCGTGAACTCGTCGAGGTCGGCGGTCGGGCTGACGCGAAAGCTCATCGCTCCTCCCCAGATCCGCGATCGCGAGCACCCCGCGAGCGGCCGCCGGCGCGGCCGGTGGCGATCGTGGCCGTGGGTCGCGAGACCGACCCAGGGCATCTCATCCGATCTTCTCCAGGGGTGCGTACTCGACCATGAGCCGCCGCTCGCTGCCGTCCTCGGCGAAGCGGACGGTGACGACCCCGCCCGCCTCGACCGCGGTCACGATCCCCTCGCCGAGCGAGCCGTGGCGCACTGCGTCCCCGGTCGCGAGGACGAGCCCCGCGTTGCGCGGCGCCGTCGTCGGGCCCGGCGAGCGGTAGCCCGACCACGAGGCCGGGCGCAGGCGCTCGCGCTCGACCTCGCGGGGCAGCTCGTCGAGGAAGCGCGAGGGAAGGTTCGTCGCCGGCCGGCCGAAGAGCGTGCGCGAGCGCGCGTGCGTGAGCGTCAGCCGCTCCTTCGCCCGCGTCATCCCCACGTAGGCCAGGCGGCGCTCCTCCTCCACCCCCTGCTCCTCGATCGCGCGTGCGTGCGGGAAGATCCCCTCCTCCATCCCGATCACGAACACGGCCCGGAACTCGAGGCCCTTCGCGTTGTGCAGCGTCATCAGGGTGACGAGGCCGCGGTCGTCGGAGATCGTGTCCTGGTCGGAGACGAGCGCGACCTCCTGCAGGAAGCCGGCCAGGGAGGCGTCCGCGCTCTGCAGCCGGTACTCGCGCGCGACCCCGACCAGCTCCTGCAGGTTCTCGATCCGGCCGCGCGCCTCGATCGTGCGCTCGGCCTCGAGCGCCTCCAGGGTGCCGGTGCGCTCGAGCACGCGCTCGAGCAGCTCGTCCACGGGCAGCTCCTGGGCGAGCGCGAGCAGCGACTCCATCGTCTCGTGGAAGGCGCGCACGGCCCGCGCCGAGGCGGCGCCGACGCCGGCCGCCTCGGGCTCCGCGAGCGCCTGGAAGAGGGTCCGCCCGCTCGCCTCCGCATACGTGACGAGCCGTGCCAGCGAGGTACCTCCGATCCCCCGCCGCGGCCGGTTCGCGATCCGCAGCAGCGAGCCCGCGTCGCGCGGGTTGCAGAGGACGCTCAGGTAGGCGAGCGCGTCGCGGATCTCGGCACGCTCGTAGAAGCGCGGGCCGCCGATCACCTGGTAGGGGACGTCCTGGCGGACGAGCACGTCCTCGAGCACGCGCGACTGCGCGTTCGTCCGGTAGAAGACGGCGATCTCGCGCCCCGACCACCCCTGCTCCACGAGCGAGGCGATCTCGGCCGCGACGAAGCGCGCCTCCGCATGCTCGTCCTCGACCTCCACGACCCGCACCGGGTCGCCCTCGCCCAGCTCGGAGAAGAGCCGCTTCGGCTTGCGCTCGCGGTTCTGCTCGATGACCGCGTTCGCCGCCCGCAGGATCCGGTTGGTGGAGCGGTAGTTCTGCTCCAGCGCGATCACCCGCGTCAGGGGGAAGTCGCGCTCGAACTCCATGATGTTGCGGAGGTCCGCCCCGCGAAAGGCGTAGATCGACTGGTCGGGGTCGCCCACCGCGCACACGTTCCGGTGCTCGCCGGCGAGGAGCTGGAGCAGGCGGTACTGGGCGTGGTTCGTGTCCTGGTACTCGTCGACGAGGAGGTAGCGAAAGGCCTTGCGCCAGCGCTCGAGCGCCTCGGGGAAGCGCTCGAAGACCTGCACCGTGAGCATGAGCAGGTCGTCGAAGTCGACGGCGTTCGAGGCATGCAGGCGGCGCTGGTAGAGCTCGTACGTCTCGGCCACCGTCTGGTCCCAGAAGGAGGAGACGCGCGCGCGGTACTCCTCCGGGGAGACGAGCTCGTTCTTCGCGCGCGAGATCTCGGCGTGGAGACCGCGCGGGGAGAAGCGCTTGGGATCCTTGCCCAGCTCCTCCAAGCAGGCCTTGACCAGGCGCACCTGGTCCTGGTCGTCGTAGATGGTGAAGGTCGAGGTGTACCCGAGCCGGGCAGCCTCGCGGCGCAGCATGCGCCCGCAGGCGGCGTGGAAGGTGAGGATCCAGATCGCCCGCGCCGTCGCGCCCAGCATGCGCTCGAGGCGCTCGCGCATCTCCCCGGCTGCCTTGTTCGTAAAGGTGATGGCGAGGATCTCGCTCGGCCTGACCCCGCAGGCGCGGATCAGGTGCGCGACCCGGTGGGTGAGGACGCGCGTCTTCCCCGAGCCTGCCCCGGCGACCACGAGCAGCGGCCCCTCGGTATGCAGGACGGCCTCGCGTTGGGCCTCGTTGAGGTCGGCGAGGTACTCCTCGGGAGCGGCGACGGCCACGGGCCGATGCTAGCCGCGCCCGGCGGACGCCCTACCAGCGCACGGTGAGCTCGACGTGGGCGGGCAGCTTCGGCCCCGCCTGCGCGGCGCTCACCCAGGTCACGCGCCACGTGTAGGTGCCCTTGGGGAGCGGCTCGTAGGAGGCGCTGCAGTAGAAGGAGCCGGCCGCGCCCTCGCACGCGTACGTCTTCGTGTCGATCAAGGGCCCGCCCTTGGGGACGCTCCTCCCGGTCAGGTAGAGCCTCGCGCGGCCCTGCGTCGGCGCGCGCAGGAGCACGCGGAACGCCGCCGCCCGGTGGGTCGTGATGGTCACGGACGAGGAGGAGCCGCTCGGGATCGTGTCCTCGAAGAAGACCTTCCCCTTGGCGAGCGCGGCCGCGGGGAGGGCGAGCGCGCAGATGGCGAGGGCCGCGAAGAG
>DATMAP010000004.1:0-12085 GCA_035559835.1 Gaiellaceae bacterium | reverse complement strand
AGGGAGCTCGTGAGCTGGGAGTTCGCGAACCTCCAGAGCGCGCTCCCGGGCCTCGTGGACAACACCGGCCCGGGAGCCCGAGCGAACGGCACCGCCGTTCTCCGCATCGAGTTCTCCGACGGCCAGTGGGGCGTGCTCACGGTCGGCTGCCACGGCCCCGGCGCGCCGAACCACATCTTCGAGGGCATCGCGGTCACGAAAGGGTTCAAGACGTACTACGACGTCCAGAACCCGGCCGGCGGGGTGGACGCGAACCGCACCATCTTCCACATCCTCGGCTAGGACAGATCGAGCTGCTGTGTCACCCGTGTCGCGGTGGACGTCTCGACACGGGTGACCCGGCGGCCGCGTCGGTGCTTCCTAGCGGGCGTCTCCCTCGAGTTCCTGCCAGCGTCGGTGGCGGACCGCTCGCCGCACCACGCGCGGGTCGTAGCCGGCCTCGAGCAGCCGCTGGCGGATCTCTCCCTCCTGCGCCATGCGCAGGAAGAGCCAGGCGATGGCGACGACGGTGACGAGCGAGCCCTCGAGCATCATCAGCGAGCCGGCGAGGCTCTGGTCGGCGGAGGGGGAGAGGCCGAGGTAGTCGTCTCCCGTCTCGTACACGCCGTAGAAGGGGCCGCCGCCCCAGACGAAGACGTTGGCGAGCAGCGTTCCCACGAGCCGGACGCCGACGATGTAGGCGAGCTTGGCGCCGGTCCCGAACCACTCGGGCGCGGGCAGCGTCTCCAGCACCGGCAGCCAGAGCACGATCCCGGCGGCGAAGAAGGTGGCGTGCTCGAGCGCGTGGACGGCGCCGTTTCCGACCGCGGCCTCGTACGGGGCGGGGAGGTGCCAGAGGGCGAGGTTCGCCGCCCACAGGGGGAGCGCGACGAAGGGGTTGGCGAGGACGCGCAGGCGGTACACGCCGGGGAGGGCGAGGAGGGGGCGGAGCAGCGGACCGGTGAGGCCGGCGAGCAGGCAGAGCGGGGCGAGGTCGCCCAGCAGCAGGTGCTGGGCCATGTGGAAGGTGAAGAGCTCCTCCTCCGCTACCTCTGCGATGGGGGAGGCGACCGCGAGGAGCAGGAGCGCGATCCCGAGGGCGAAGAGCCCGATCCGCCAGCCCGGCGGTGGGTGTCCGCGGCGGGCGAGCGTGCGGGCGCGGAGGCCGTACGCGACCGCGACGGCACCGATCGGAAGGAGCTGCAGCGGGTCGAGCGTCCAGCTCGTTACGAGCGAGACGCCGAGGGCGGTGTCAGACACCGCTCCGGACATGATCACTGCGGGCATGCCCGTTCGAGGCGAGTCCGGTGAGCGCGGCGAACGCCTTGCGCCGTGGCGAGCGCGAGGTCTTTCCACTGCGCAGGGGTGTGGACGAGTTGGTGCAGAGTTTTCGCAAAGAGCCCTTGACGGATTGCGGTGTCTGACACCGGGTGGCACCGGGTGGTAGCGGCACTGTACGCCGGAGGCCGTAGACTCGGAGGGTGGCTTCGGAGGAGCGGACGTACGCAGATGCGGGCGTCTCGCTCGCCACCGCCGAGGCGATCGTGGAGCGCCTGCGCGCGGCGGCGGAGTCGACGGGAGCGCACGGGTTCGGCGCCTTCGCGGGGCTCTACGCCCTCGACGAGCGGCGCCTGCTCGCCGCCTCCACCGACTCGGTGGGGACGAAGCTCATCCTCGCGCGGGCTCGCGGGCAGCTGCGCCTGTGCGGCGCCGACCTCGCTGCGCACTGCGTCAACGACGTCCTCACGTGCGGCGCCGAGCCGCTCTTCCTCCTCGACTACGTGGCCGCCAACCGGATCGAGCTGGAGCAGGTGGCGGAGCTGGTCGAGGGCGCAGCCGAGGTCTGCCGGGAGGCAGGGTGCGCGCTCATCGGGGGCGAGACGGCCGAGCTGCCGGGGATCTACCAGGAGGGCGAGCTCGACTTCGCCGGCACCTGCGTCGGCCTCGTCGAGCGCGAGCGCCTGATCGACGGCTCCCGCATCGAGGCGGGCGACGCCGTGGTCGGGCTGCCCTCGGCCGGCGTGCACGCGAACGGGTTCACCCTCGTCCGCCGGGTTCTCCAGGCCGAGGACTACGCAGGCGAGGATCTGCTCGCGCCCACACGCCTCTACCTCGAGGACGTCCGCCGCCTGCGCGAGCGGGCCGACGTGCGCGGCCTCGCCCACGTCACCGGCGGCGGCATCCTCGGCAACCTCTCGCGCATCCTCCCCGGCGGCCTCCGGGCGAGGATCGACTGGGAGGCCTGGGAGCGCCCGCCCGTCTTCCGCTGGCTTGCCCGGCACGTCGCCGAGGAGGAGCTGCGGCGCGTCTTCAACCTCGGGATCGGCTACCTCGCGGTCGTGCCCGACCCCCCTGCCGACGCGCTCCTCGTGGGGAGGATCGAGGCCGCGTGATCGGCGTGCTCGTCAGCGGGGAGGGGACGAACCTCCAGGCGCTGCTCGACGCCGGGCTCCCCGTCGCCGCCGTCGCCTCGAACGTGCGAGAGGCCCGCGCGCTCGAGCGCGCCCGCGCCGCCGGCGTGCCGGTGGCCGCCTTCCCGCTCTCCGACTACGACAGCCGCGACGCTCGCGACGCCGCCATGGCCGCGTGGCTGCGCGCGCAGGGGGTGGAGCTCGTCGTCTGCGCCGGCTACATGCACCTCCTCCGCCCCGTCTTCCTCCAGGCCTTCCCGGGCCGAGTCGTGAACGTCCATCCCGCTCCGCTCCCCGACTTCCCGGGCGCCCACCCGCTCGAGGACCTGCTGGCCGCCGGCGCGCCGGCCGCCGCGGCTACGGTGCACTACGTGGACGAGGGGGTGGACACGGGGCCGGTGATCGCGAGCGAGCCCGTCCCCATCCTCCCCGGCGACACGGTCGAGACGCTCCGCGAGCGCGTCCACGCGGCCGAGCATCGTCTCCTGCCCCGCGTCGTGCGAGACCTGTGCGCGCGCTGATCTCGGTGCACGACAAGACCGGCCTCGTGCCGTTCGGGCGCGGCCTCGACGCGCTCGGCTTCGAGCTGGTCGCGAGCGGGGGCACCGCGGGCGCGCTCGAGGAAGCCCGGCTGCCCGTGACCCGCGTGGAGGAGGTGACCGGGTTCCCCGAGCTGCTCGAGGGGCGGGTGAAGACGCTCCATCCGCGCATCCACGCCGGCATCCTCGCCCGCCGCGACCGCGGTGCCGATCTGGCCGCGCTGGCCGAGCAGGGGATCGAGCCCTTCGATCTCGTCTGCGTCAACCTCTACCCCTTCGAGCAGGTCGTCGCCGGGCTGGACGTCTCCGAGGACGTCGCCGTCGAGACGATCGACGTCGGGGGGCCGGCGCTGCTTCGGGCGGCGGCGAAGAACTACGCCCACGTCACGGTCGTCTCCCGACCGGAGGACTACGAGGGCGTGCTCGCCGAGCTGCGTCTGCGCGGTCGGGTCTCCCCCGAGACGCGACGACGGCTCGCCGCCGCCGCGTTCGCGGCCAGCGCCGCCTACGACGCCGCTATCGCGCGCTGGTTCCAGCGCGGCGAGCCCTTCCCGGAGACCCTCGTGCCCGCGTTCTCGCGCACGCTCGCGCTCGCCTACGGCGAGAATCCGCACCAGCGGGCCGCCTACTACGCCGAGCGGGGCGCCCGCACGCACCTGCTCTCGCGGGTGGAGCAGCTGCACGGCAAGCCGCTCTCCTTCAACAACCTCGCCGACCTCTCCGCCGGGCGCCTGCTCGTCCACGAGCTCGAGCGCCCAGCCTGCGCGATCGTCAAGCACGCGAACCCGTGCGGGGTCGCGGTCGCGGACACGATCGAGGAGGCCTACGAGAAGGCGCTCGCCGCCGATCCGGTCTCGGCGTACGGCGGCGTGGTCGTCCTGAACCGCGGCGTGAGCGCCGCGCTCGGGGAGGCGCTCGCCCGCCAGTTCGTGGAGGTGCTCTTCGCCCCCGGCTACGACGAGCAGGCGATGGAGGCGCTCGCACGCAGGACCGGCGTGCGCGTCCTCAACGACACCGAGCGGCGCGCGCTCGATCCCGCCGGCGAGCGCGACTACCGGCGCGTCCTCGGCGGCCTCCTCGTCCAGGACCGAGACGCGGGGATCGACCGCCGCGAGCGGATGGAGGTCGTCTGCGGGCAGGTCTCCGAGCGAGAATGGGAGGACCTCCTCTTCGCCTGGCAGGTCGTGAAGCACGTCGACTCGAACGCGATCGTGCTCGCCCGCGCCGGGCAGACGATCGGGATCGGCGCGGGCCAGACGAGCCGGGTGGACGCCGTCCGGATCGCGCTCGACAAGGCGCGCCGCCTCGGGCATGCGCTGGCGGGGGCCGTGCTTGCCTCGGACGCCTTCTTCCCCTTCGCGGACGGGCCCGAGCTGGCGCTCGAAGCGGGCGTGCGGGCGCTCGTCCAGCCGGGTGGCTCAAAGCGCGACCCGGAGGTGATCGCGGCCGTCTCGCGGGCGGGCGGGGCGATGGTCTTCACCTCCCGTCGCCACTTCCGGCACTAGCACGCCCCGGGGGCTCCACGCCGTGCCCGGCCTCGAGCGCGCGGCGCAGGTCGAGCAGGAGCTGCGCGACCTCGGGCCGCCAGGCCAGCTCGGCCTCGATCCGGTCGAGGACGCAGCCGCGCTCCCAGAAGGCGCACGTCTCCCCGTGGCAGCGCGCGGCCCGTCCCTGCGCGATCAGCTCGAGGGTGCACAGCGGCCGGTGCCCCGTCTGCGGCTTCACGCCGCCACCGTGGCAGCGGGCGCGGTCGGCTCCATCGAGCCCGGCTCGGATCTTCGCTGCGGGAAGGTACGGAGCCTGCGAGAGTACGCGCATGGACGGCTTCGACCTCGACGTTCGCCGGCACGTCTACCTCTCGGTCGTCGCGAACGGGCGTCCGCCGACGACCGCGGAGACGGCGGCCGCCCTCGGTCGCGACGAGGAGGAGATCGAGGACGCCTACCGGCGCCTGCATGACGCGCACGCGCTCGTGCTCTTCCCGGACCGCACCGAGGTCTGGATGGCGAACCCCTTCTGCTTCGCGCCCACGCCGCACCGGGTCACGGCCGGGGGGAGGCAGTGGACGGGGACGTGCGCCTGGGACGCGCTCGGGATCCCCGCGGCCCTGCACGGGGATGGGCGCGTCGAGTCGGAGTGCGCCTGCTGCGGCGAGCCGGTCGCGCTCGCGGTCGAGGGCGGCGAGCTCGCGCAGGGGCGCGACCTGCTCGTGCACATCCTCGTCCCCGCGAAGCGCTGGTGGGACGACATCGGCTTCACCTGAAGCACGATGGTGTACCTCCGGTCGGAGGACCACCTGCGGCGCTGGCTGGACGCGCACGGCTTCGAGCCGGGGACGACGATCACGGCTGCGCAGATGAACGCCCTCGCCCGCGCTTGGTGGTGGACGCGGCTCGATCCCGGCTGGCGCCCGCGCTCGGCCGAGGAGTCGCAGGCGATCCTCGCCGGGCTGGGACTCAGCGGCGACTTCTGGGCGCTGCGGTAGGCCAGGGCAGTAGGCTTCGGCCGTAGTGGCGCGCCGCGAGTACCCGACCGTGCTCGACCTCGTCGGGCGGACGCCGATCGTGCGGCTCGACAAGCTCTCCCGCGAGGTTCCGGGCGAGCTGCTCGCGAAGCTCGAGTACCTGAACCCCGGCGGCTCGGTCAAGGACCGGATCGGCCTGGCGATGATCGAGGCAGCCGAGCGGGAGGGCCGGCTGCGGCCGGGGGGGACGATCGTCGAGCCCACCTCGGGGAACACGGGCGTCGGCCTCGCGATCGCCGCCGCGCTGCGCGGCTATCGCTGCATCTTCGTCATGCCGGACAAGATGAGCCAGGAGAAGATCTCCATGCTGCGCGCCTACGGGGCCGAGGTGGTGATCACGCCGACCGCCGTCGACCCGCACTCGCCGGAGAGCTACTACTCGGTCTCCGACCGGCTGGCGGAGGAGATCCCGGGGGGCTTCAAGCCCGACCAATACTCGAACCCGGCCAACCCGCAGGCGCACTACGAGACGACCGGGCCCGAGCTCTGGGAGCAGACTGACGGCGGGGAGGTGGACGCGATCGTCATCTCCGTCGGCACCGGGGGGACGATCACCGGGGTCGGGCGCTACTTCAAGGAGCGCCGGCCCGAGGTCAGGATCGTCGGCGTCGATCCGGAGGGCTCGATCTTCACCGCGGACGCGGAGCATCCGGTCGGGCCCTACCTGGTCGAGGGGATCGGCAAGGAGTGCTGGCCGGACACGCTCGACCCCGCGGTCGTGGACGAGTGGGTGCGCGTCTCGGACCGCGACTCCTTCCTCACCGCGCGGCGGCTGGCGCGGGAGGAGGGCCTGCTCGTGGGCGGCTCCACTGGCTCGACCGCCTGGGCGGGCATGCAGGTGGCGAGGCGGCTGGGGCCCGAGGCCCGGGTCCTCATGCTCTTCCCGGACAGCGGCCGCTCCTACCTCTCGAAGTTCTACGACGACAACTGGATGATCCAGTACGGCTTCCTGGAGCGGGCGACGCCCCCTCCTGCGGTCGAGGAGGTGCTCCGCTTCCGGCGGGCCGGGCACGAGGTGCCGGACCTGGTCACGATCGGCTCGCACGAGAAGGTCGGCGCCGCGATCGAGGTCATGCAGCGCTACGGCATCTCGCAGCTCCCCGTCGTCCGCCGCGAGCCGGTGGAGTCGCTCGCCGACGTGGTCGGCTCCCTGCAGGAGCGCGGCCTGCTCGACCGCGTCTTCCGCAACCCCGATGCGCTGAGCGAGGACGTGGCCGTGGCCATGCAGCCGCCCCTGCCCGCGGTCGAGGCCGGGGCGTCCCTGGACGAGGTCTATGAGGGGCTCTCCGGGGGGAGCGGCGCGGTGGTGGTGGTGAGCGGCGGGCGCCCGACGGGCATCCTCACGCGGTCCGACCTGCTGGAGTTCCTCGCGGCGCGACGGTCGCAGGTCGAGTAGCCCTGGCCTGGGCCGACTCGGCGCGCACCGCGACGTACACCGAGGCGACGACGAGCCCGGCGCCGGCGAGCGACCACGGGCTCGGTCGCTCGCCGAGGAGGAGCATCCCGAGCGCGATCGCGACCAGGGGGTTCACGTACTGGTGCGTGACCACGAGCGAGATCGGCGCGACCCGGAGCAGCCAGCCGTAGGCGGTGAAGCCGACGAGCGAGCCCGCGACGACGAGGTAGGCCCAGGCGGCGAGCGAGTCGAAGGCGAAGGACGCCCCGTCCAGCTCGCCCCACTCGCCGGCGACGAGCGAGGCGACCGCGAGCAGCGCGCCGCCCGCCGCCATCTCGTAGACGGCGGCCACGAGCGGCTCACGCGGAAGCGAGAGGCGACGCGAGAGGAAGGAGCCGGTCGACCAGGAGAGGGTGCCTCCGACCATGAGCGCGAGGAAGAGCGCGGTCGAGCCCGAGCTCAGCCCCGGCCCGACGACGAGGCCGAGCCCGGCCAGCCCGGCGAGGGTGGAGAGGCGGGTCGCCCGGAGCACGCGCTCGCCGGCCGCGAGCCGCATCAGGATCACCTGCAGCGGCACCGTCCCCGCGATCATCGCGGCCACGCTCGAGTCGATCCGCGTCTCCGCGACGTGGACGGCGCCGACGCCGACGGCGAGCAGGAGGGCGCCCGCGACGCTCGCCCCGAGGAGCTCGCCGCGGGTCACGCGCAGGCGCGTCCCGCGGAGCGCCAGGATCGCGGCCAGGAGGGCGGCCGCGACCAGGAAGCGCGTGCCCGCGGCGAGCAGGGGAGGGAGCGTCTCCACGGCGACCTTGATCCCGAGGTACGTCGAGCCCCAGACGAGGTAGACGACGAGGAGGGCGGCCCAGACGTGTCTCACGGGTGCGGTCATCGCGGGGTGGGGTCGGACGGGTGGGCGCGTTGGCGCCTCGTCCATGAGAACGAGCGGCCCGCCCCGCGCGCTTCCGCGCGGAGGATGGCAGTTGCTTCTCGTCTCGACCGCTGGGGCTAATCCCAGCGGCGGGAGAGCCGGAAGGCCGCGTTGATCAGGCCGACGTGGCTGTAGGTCTGGGGGAAGTTGCCGCTCTGCTCGAGCGTGTCCGGGAGGATGTTCTCCGCGTACAGGCCGAGCCCGTTGTGGAGCCCGAGCAGCCGTTCGAAGAGCTCGCGTGCCTCGTCGGTGCGGCCGAGGAGGGCGAGCGCCTCCACGAGCCAGAAGGAGCAGACCGTGAACGCCGCCCTGGGGACGCCGAAGTCGTCGGGGGAGGCGTAGCGGCGGAGCAGCCCCCCGTCCACCGCCAGCGCGCTCCGGATCGCGTCCACGTGGGAGGCGGCGCGCGGGTCGTCGGGGGCGAGGTAGCCCAGGTGCACGGCGAGGAGCAGGGCGGCGTCGAGCTGTGGCTCGCCCGCGACCTGCGTGAGCGCGCCTACCTCGCCGTTCCAGCAGCGGGTCGCGAGCAGCTCGGCGGCGCGCTGCTCGATCGCGCGTGCCTGCGCCGCCAGCCGGTCGGCCTGCAGCGTCTCCCCGACCTCGACCGCGCGGCGCGCTCCGGCCCAGTGCATCAGCACCGAGAAGCTGTGCAGACGGGTGCGCCCGCGGAACTCCCACGGGCCCGCGTCGGGCTCCTCGAGCCGCGCGTCGATCTGGTCGACGAGCGTCTGCACGATGCCCACGGCCGTCGTGGGCGGGATCTCGCCGACGAAGCGCGTGTCCAGGAAGAGGCGGCTGACCGCGAGCACCATCTCGCCGTAGACGTCGTTCTGGCGGTGCTCGAAGGCCTGGTTGCCGATGCGGACGGGCTTCTCGCCGTTGTAGCCGGCGAGGTGCTCCAGCTCGCGCTCGGGCGCGTCCGAGCCGCCGTTGATCCGGTACACGGGCTGCAGGACGCCGCCGCCCTCCTCGGCGAGGTTGCGCAGGTACTCGAGGAAGCGCTCCATCTCGGCCGAGTGCCCGAGCCGCTCGAGGGCGTTGAGGGTGAAGTACGCGTCGCGCAGCCAGCAGTAGCGGTAGTCCCAGGTGCGGCCCGAGCCCGGGTGCTCGGGCAGGCTCGTCGTCGTGGCCGCGAGCAGCGCGCCCGTGTCCTCGAACTGGTGCAGCTTGAGCGCGAGCGCGGAGCGGATCACCTCCCGCTGGTAGTCGCGAGGCACGCGCGTGTCCTTCACCCAGCGGCGCCAGTAGTCGAGCGTGCGCTCCAGGAAGCGCTCGGCGGTGTCCTCCAGCCCCGCCTCGAGCGGCTGGCCCCAGGTGAGGACGAGGTGCCGGTCGCGGTCGAGCAGGAACGGGCGCTCGTCCTCGATGTACGTGAGCGGGACGTTCGTCGTCAGCCGCAGCGGCGCCGGGAAGCCCCGATACTCGATGTGGTTGGAGGCGCGCCAGGACTGCGCCTCGAGCAGGCCGTAGTCGTAGACGGGCCGGCAGCGCACGCGAGCCCGGGGCTCGCCCGAGAGAGGGCGCAGGATGCGCACGAGCATCGGCGGCTTGTAGAAGCGGTCGTAGAGGAGGAAGCGGGGGGCGAAGTCGAGCAGCTCCAGCTCTCCGCCCGGGCAGCGGAAGACCGTGCGCAGGACGTTCGTGTTCTCGATGTAGGACTGCCGCACCTCGGTCGCGTCCACCCCCTCGACGACGAACGCCCCGCCCCGCTCGCGGTCGAGGAGGGGGCCGAAGACGAAGCTCGAGTCCGGGCGCGGCCAGCACATCCACTCCACCGAGCCGTCGCGGAGGAGGGCGCTGTAGGAGCAGTTGCCGATGATGCCGAGGCCGTATGCCATGCGTGAAGCTATTCGCGGGCACGTAGGTTGTACCTACGCGACCGATCCATCCGACCGAAGGGAGCGACGCTGGCGCGAGGGACGAGACACCGTGAGCTGGTGATCGCGAGCAACCGGCTGCCCGTGCGCCTGCAGGTGGACGGCGGCCGCTTCGACGTCCAGCCCTCGGTGGGCGGGCTCGCCTCCGCGCTCGCGGCGGTCCGCGGCGACGCCGTCTGGATCGGCTGGCCGGGAGCGGTCGTGCCTCCCGAGCTGGAGCCGAAGGTCCGGCGCCGCCTGGCCGCGAGCAGGCTCGTCCCCGTGCTCCTCTCGGAGACCGAGGAGGAGGACTTCTACGGCCGCGTCTGCAACGACACGCTCTGGCCGCTCTTCCACTACTTCGCCGACCGCCTGCGCATCACGCCCGAGGCGTGGGAGCGCTACGTGCAGGTGAACGAGCGCTTCGCGGACGCCATCCTCGCGAACTGCGGCCCGGACGCCCGCGTCTGGGTGCACGACTTCCACCTGATGCTCGTCCCCGCGCTCCTGCGCCGGCGGGCGCCCGGCCTTGCAATCGGCTTCTTCCTGCACATCCCGTTCCCGTCCTCGGAGGTCTACCGGCTCCTCCCCGCCCGGGCGCAGGTTCTCCGCGGCCTGCTCGGCGCCGACTACGTCAGCTTCCAAGTGGGCGACTACGCGCGCCACTTCCGCTCCTCCTGCCTGCGCATCCTCGGCCTCGACTCGGAGCCCGACTCGCTCGAGCTGAACGGCCGGCGGATCGGGATCGGCGTCGACCCGATCGGGATCGACGTCGCCGGCTTCCGCGCCGTGCTCCAGGACTCCGAGACGGCACGCCTGCTCGCCCAGCTCGAGCGCCAGTACGAGGGGCGGAGGCTCGTCCTCGGCGTCGAGCGGCTCGACTACACGAAGGGGATCCCGCAGAAGCTGCTCGCCTTCGAGCGTTTCCTGGAGCAGGATCCCCACCGCGCGCGCACGACGACGATGCTGCAGGTGGTGGTGCCCTCCCGGCTCGAGAGCCCCGAGTACCGCGCCCAGCGGGACGAGATCGAGCTCCTGATCGCGCGCATCAACGGCCGCTTCGGCCAGCCGGGCATCACCCCGGTCGAGTACCTGCATCGCGACCTCTCGAAGGCCGGGCTCGTCGCCCTCTACCGGCGGGCGGACGTGATGATGGTGACCGCGCTCCGGGACGGGATGAACCTCGTCTCCCAGGAGTTCGTGCTCTGCCAGACGGAGCCCGGGCTGCCGGGGCGCTTCCGTGGCGCGCTCCTCCTCTCCGAGCTGGCCGGCTCGGCCCAGGTGCTCCCGGGCGCGCTGCTCGTCAACCCGTGGGATATCGAGGGGGTCTGCCACCACCTGTCGCGCGCGCTCGAGCTGCCTCCCGCCGAGCGCCGGAGGCGGCTGGAGACGATGGCCCGGCGCGTGGAGGCGCTCGACGCGCCCCGCTGGGCGGACGCCTTCCTGACCCGGCTCGGGCGCTACGGGCGGCACGACCGCCGCCTCCGGCGCCCGCCCACGGTCGACGCGGAGCTCGAGGAGCGGCTGCGCCGGCGCTTCGCCCGCGCCCGCCGGCGGACGATCCTGCTCGACTACGACGGCACCCTGCGCGAGTTCGAGGCCCACCCCGATCTCGCCCAGCCGACCCGCGAGATCCGCACGCTGCTGCGCGACCTGGCCTCGCTCCCGGCCACCGAGGTGCACATCGTCAGCGGCCGCCGGCGCCGGAACCTCGAGCAGTGGTTCGGGCGGCTCCCCGTCCACCTCTGCGCCGAGCACGGCTACCTCGCCCGGGCGCCGGGTGGGGAGTGGCGGACGCTCGTCGACCTCGACCTCTCCTGGCTGCGGCCGATCGAGCGGCTCCTGCGGCGGGTCGCAGCGGACGTGCCGGGGGCGCACGTGGAGCGGAAGTCGTGCAGCGTCGTCTGGCACTACCGTCAGGCCGAGCCCGAGTACGCGGCCTGGCGGGCGCGGGAGCTGCTCAACGACCTCGGCCAGCACCTGGCCGGGGCCCCTGCGGAGATCCTGCTCGGGCACCAGGTCGTCGAGGTGCGCGCGCGCGGCGTGGACAAGGGGGTGTACGTCCGGAGCATCTTCCCCGAGGGGAAGAAGGCCGCCTCGCACTTCGTCCTCGGGCTCGGCGACGACCGGACCGACCACGACCTCCTGGACGCGCTGCCCGCCGGCTCCGTCGCCGGCCACGTGGGCGGGCTCGTCCCCAGCGCGCGCTCGGCCGCGGTCCGCCGGGAGGACGTGCACCTGGTCGGCCCGGGCGAGGTGCGCGCGTTCCTGCGCAGCCTCGTCGAGGCCATGCGCCAGCAGCGCGCCTAGCTGTACTGACCACAGACGTGTGAGACGCGGCTGATCGGTGGTCGGGCTCCGAGCGAGCCGTGCGGTCGGCGTTGGTTGTACCACCTGAGGTAGCCGGAGAGCGCCTTGGCGCGATGGGCGCTCGTCGGATAGGCAAAGCGGT
>DATMAP010000003.1:0-18043 GCA_035559835.1 Gaiellaceae bacterium | reverse complement strand
AGCCCTGGCTCGCCACGCCCGAGGAGTACGCGCGGCGCGTGCGCGACCTCGTCGAGCACGTCGTCGCATCCGGCACAATCCACTGATCGTGGCTCGCGTCTGGACGCTCCTCCTCGGCGGGACGTTCGCGGCGGCGGCCGTTGCGTCGTCCGCCTCGGCCGCCTTCTTCTTCCTGTTCACCCCGACAAGCGCGAGGCCCGGGGACGAGGTCGTCGTCCGTACCGGAGGGACGCCCGAAGGGTTCACGCCTGCGCAGCGCGAGCCGCCGCTCCAGCGTCCTCTCCGCCTCTACCTCGTCCCCAGCTGGCTCGCCGGAGCGGTCCGCTCGCCCGCCGACCGGCGGATCCACTTCGTCGGCGTCCTCGTCCCCGACCGGCAGGGGCGCGGGCTGCTCTCGTTCCAGCTGCCGCCGGTTGCGAGCGGCGACTACACGATGGCGCGCTGGTGCCGAACGTGCTCCTCGGGAATCACGTTCTTCGTCACCCCCGGGGGCCCGGGTTCAGGGCTCCCGGAGGCCGACCGCACGCTGCTCCGCGTCGACATGCCGTCGGCGCGGGACCGCTGCCCGGCGACCATCCCGAGGGATCCCCGGGGCCGGTACGGCAACGGCCTGCTTTCGACGAGGCTCGGGCGCAGCGGCTACCTGCTCGCGCGCCGCGAGCCAGACGGCACGCTCTTCCAGAAGCTTTCCTGGGTTCCGCGTACGGGGCTCACGGGCTTGCTCGCCGTTCGCGGTGAGCGCCTCGACGCACCGGGGCGCATGCGCGTGCTGGCAGTCAGCTGGGGCTTCTCCTCGAACGGACGGGGAAGCTGGGCGAGCGCCGTGACGTTCCCGAGCGAGGGCTGCTGGCTGATCGGCGCACGAGTCGGCGACGTGGCGCTGAGCTACGTCGCGAGCGTGGTCGGCCGCTAGAGCTGCCGGCCTGGCGCGGCGCCTACACTCCGGCCGATGCGGGCGGACCGGGCGAAGCAGCTGCTCAAGAACGGCGTCTACCGGGCGCTCGGCGAGGCGGCGAGCGGCGTGGGCGCGCTCGACGGTGAGCACGAGCGCACGCTCCGCGTGCTCATGTACCACAAGGTCAACGACCGTTGGCCGAATCCGGCAACGGTCCCGACGGCGGTCTTCGCCGAGCAGATGGCGCTCCTCGGGGAGCTGGGGTACAGGCCGGTCCCGCTCGACGCCGTTCGCGACCACTACCTGCACGGCTCGCCCCTCCCGCCGCGCGCGGTGCTGATCACGTTCGACGACGGATACCGCGACAACCTGGAGCACGCGCTCCCGACCCTGCGTCGCTACGGCTACCCGGCGGTGCTCTTCGTCCCGATCGGGTTCCTGGATGACGGACGTCCGCTCCCGCACGAGGAGGCGCTGCACGCCTTGGGCGTCCGCAACCCGACCCTGCGCTGGGAGGAGCTGGCAGAGCTCGAGGCTGGCGGGGTGCGGATCGAGTCGCACGGGATCGCGCACCGCCCGCTCTCCGAGCTCGAGCCCGCCGAGGCGGCGCGCGAGATCGCGCTCTCCAAGCTGCGTTTGGAGGAGCAGCTGGGACGGGAGGTGGAGGCCTTCGCTTTCGTCAAGGGCTCGCTTGCCGACTACCGGCCGGAGCACGTCAGCCTCGTCCAGCAGGCGGGCTACAAGCTGGCTTTCACCTCCGTTTCCGGGGCAAATGGCCCCCGCAGCGACCGCTTCCGGCTTCGCCGCTACAACGTCGAGCCGTATCCGACGAGAACCTTCGAGCTGGTCCTCGCCGGCGCATGCGACCTGATCGCGATCAAGGACACCGTCTTCGGGGCACGTGCCCGGCGGGCGCTGAATGCGGCTCTGGGGACCGGGACGCGGTGAGCTTCGAGACGGTCCGCTACACGCCGGAGCGACGCGCGGCGCTCGTTGGGCTCCTGGCGCGGGTGGGGACGACGCAGCTCTCCGAAGAGGAGTTCTCCTGGTGGTTCGAGCGGAACCCGGGCGGTGAGGGAATCGTCTCCCTGGCCGTCCACGGGGAGGAGGTCGTCGGCGTCGCGGCCATGAGCTTCTTCCGCACCGCGCTCGAGGGCGAGACGACTCGGCTCGCCATTCCCGTGAACGTCGCCACCGACGCGCGCTACCGGGGGCAAGGGGTGTTCTCGAGGCTGGAGCTGGAGAACGAAGCGGCAGCAGCAGCGGCGGGCTCGCCGCTCACGGTCACCTTCCCCAATGCCCGCTCGCACCCCATCTTCGTCGGCCGCCTGGGCTGGACCGACCTGCCGCGGCTGCGGCTGTGGGCGCGCCCGCTCCGCGTGGCCGCGGTGGTGCGCTACGCGCTCGGGCGTCCGGGGAGGCACGGGCGCCTGCGGGATCCCTCGCCCGAGACATTCGCCGCGCGCGGCCTGCAGGTGAGGCCGGTGGAGCGCTTCGGGCCCGACCTGGACGGGCTCGGACGGCGGGCTGCCGCCGGCTACGGCAGCCACTTCGTCCGCGACGCCGAGTACCTCAACTGGCGCTACCTCGAGTCGCCGCGCGACTACCGCTGCTTCGCCGCCTACCGCGGAGGCGAGCTGGCCGGGGTTGCGGTGGTCGGGCACACGTTCAAGCACGGGGTCTCCGCCGGCTTCATCGCCGACCTGATCGCAGCGCCGGAGGACGGAGCCGCGGCGCGGGCGCTCGTTGCGCGGGCCCTGGCCGAGGTGGGCGGTGGCGCCGACGCGCTCGTGGTCCTGCCGCCGCGCGCCCGTGCGCACCGGCGGGCGCTCCTCGCCGCCGGCTTCGCGCCGACGAACAAGCGGCTGCGATTCATCGGCAAGGTCCTTCGAGACGGCGCCCGGCTCGACCCTCGGCCCGCGTCCTGGCACTTCACGCTCGGCGACTTCGACTTCTTCTGAACCGCCACACCGGTGTCAGACACCGTTTTCTGTCAAGGGCAAAGGGTGAAAACTTGACGACAACCTATCCACAGCGCAGCCTCGCCCCGCTTCTCGATGTCTGGGAGAAGGCCATGTCGCAAAGGGTCGGGGTGGCTCGGGCTCGTCAGGCCCGACCTCTCTCTCGGTGTCTGACACCGGGGGTGGAGGCGCCGTGAGGCGCCTCGTGTTCATCACCCAGCAGGTCGACCCGGAGCACCCGGCGCTCGCGGCGACGGTGCCGAAGCTCCACGCGCTCGCCCGGCTGGTGGACGAGCTCGTCGTGCTCGCCGACGGCGCGGTCGAGACGGCGCTCCCGCCGGGCGCCCGCGTGCGCACGTTCCGCTCCCCCTGGCGAGTGGGCCGCGGCGCCCGCTTCGAGCTGGCGCTCGCGCGCGAGCTGCCCGGACTGCGGGGAGGCGCCGTCGTTGCGCACATGTGCCCCATCTACGCGGTCCTGGCCGCCCCGCTCGTCCGGCCGCGAGGGATCCCGCTCGTGCTCTGGTTCACGCACTGGCGGGCGAGCGCGCTCCTGCGCGCCGCCGCGCGCGTGTCCACGGCCGTAGCCTCGGTGGACGTCCGCTCCTTCCCGCTCCCCTCGGACAAGGTGCGCGCGATCGGGCACGGGATCGATCTCGCGGAGTTCCCGTGCGCTCCGCCGGCCCGCGAGGACGAGGCCGGGGGCTTGCGCCTGCTCGCGCTCGGGCGCTACTCGCCGGCGAAGGGGCTCGCCGTCGTCCTCCGCGCAGTTGCGGCCGCCGGCGAGGACATCCGCCTGGACGCGCACGGGCCAGCGCTCTCGGCCGAGGAGCGGGCGCACCGCACGGAGCTCGAGCGGCTCGTCGCCGAGCTCGGTCTCGGCGGCCGCGTCCGGCTCGGGGACGCCGTCCCCCGCGCCGAGGTGCCGGCGCTGCTCGCTCGGCACGACGCGCTCGTCAACAACATGCGGGCCGGAGCACCCGACAAGGTCGTCTACGAGGCCGCCGCCGCCTGCCTCCCGGTGCTGGCCTCGAACCCGGTCTTCGACGCCTTCCTGGAGCCCGAGCTGCGCTTTCCCCGCGACGATCCCGCCGTCCTCGCCGACCGCATCCGCGCCCTCGCCGCGCTCGCGCCCGAGGAGCGCGCTGCCCTCGGCGGGCGGCTTCGCGAGCGCGTGCAGGCCGGGCACTCCGTAGAGTCCTGGGCTCGCGGCATCCTCGCCGCGGCTGGCATCGGCGGCACATGAGAGACGGCGTCGTCCTCCACGCGCAGAAGGTCGCGGGCATCTCCGGCTCGGAGGCCCACCTGCTCCAGCTCCTGCCCGACCTGCGCGCGCGCGGCCTCGACGTCCGCTTCCTGATGCTGCACGAAGGGGAGCCGGGAGCGTGGGAGTTCGCCCGGGAGCTGCGCGGGCGCGGCGTCCCGCTCGAGGGTGTCCGGCTGCGCGCCGACGTCGACCCGATCGCGCTGGGGGAGGTGGTGGCCCGCCTCGTGCGAATCCGCCCGCGCATCCTCCACACCCACCTCGTGCACGCGGACGTCTACGGCCAGCTTGCCGGCGCGCTGACCGGCGTCCCGCTCCGCCTGTCCACGAAGCACGGCTTCAACGAGTTCCGGGAGGGACGCTGGTTCGGCCTGGCCGACCGCACGGTGGGCTCGCTCGCGCACGTGCACATCGCGATCTCGCAAGGCCTGGCGCGCTACCTCGCCGAGACGGAGGGCTTCCGCGAGGAGGTGTTCGAGATCGTCCACTACGGGATCGCGGCCAGGGACACCTTCTCCCCCTACGTCGGCGCCGAGCCGCGCCTCCTCTGCATCGGGCGCCTGATCCCGATCAAGGGCCACCTCGTGCTCCTGCGCGCGCTCGCTCGGGCACGCGCCCGGGTCCCCGGCGTGACGCTCGACGTAGCGGGGCGGGGGCCGCTCGGGCCGGCGCTGAAGGCCTACGCGCGCGAGCTCGGGCTTAGGGAGGCGGTCCGCTTCCTCGGCTTCGTCTCCCCGGTGGAAGAGGCGATCGAGCGGGCGGCGATCGTCGTCGTCCCCTCGCTCGGGGAGGGCTTCGGCATGGTCGCGCTGGAGGCGATGGAGCGGGGGCGCCCGGTGATCGCGAGCGCGGTCGGCGGCCTGCCAGAGATCGTCGCCGACGGGGAGACGGGACTCGTCGTCCCACCCGGAGACGCGGAGGCGCTCGCCGACGCGATCGTCGCCCTCGCCGGCGACCTCGGGCGGGCGGCTGCGATGGGGCGCGCGGGTCGCGCGCGCGCGCTGGCCGAGTTCACGCCGGAGCTCTGCGCCGATCGGATCGAGGCCCTCTACGCGGCCGTGCTCGGGGACGCCGGGTAGGGACGCCGACCGCGCACCCGCGCGGCGACCGCGCTCACCGCGAAGGCGGCGAACAGCGCGAGCAAGAAGTCGAACGGGGCCCGGTAGCGGACCGTGCCGGCGAAGACGGCGGCCGCAAGCGTGTTGTACGCAAGGAGGGTGGAGGCCAAGGCGAGGAAGCGGCCCGGCGCGAGGACCAGGCCCCCGAGGGCCAGCGCGTACAGGAGGACCATGTACGCCGGCTCGACCGTTCGCCGGGCGGCCCGAGCGAGGCCGCTACCGCTCGCGTCCGCCTCTCGCGGCGCCGGGCTCCAGAGCATGCGGACGGCTTGGAGCGCGAGCCTGGCCTTCTCCTCCGGGTGCTCACGCCAGAACGCGAGCACCTCGTCGCGGTAGAGGCGCATCTGCGCGCACTCGTCGACCTCGGTCGGCTTGCCGGCCAGGGTCAGGTCGGCTGCCAGCTCGGGCCAGGGAGGAGCGCCCGGGAGCTCGGGGACGTCGTCGATCCACCCTCCACGGTCGAGCACGCTGCGGGTGTTGGGGTTGTTCGCCTTCCAGAGCGCCCGGGCATCGGTGGTGAGCGCGTAGCAGCCCACCTCGACGCGGTTCCGCGCGACCCAGGGCGAGACGACGAGAGCGGCAGCGGCGACCACGGCCGCGGCCAAGAGCAGTGCGCGCACGCCCGGACGCACGCGCCAGGCGACGTAGACGCCCAGGGCCAGCGGCAGCGCCGCCAGGCGCGCGTTGCCGAGGATGGCGAGGCCTGCCACGCCTCCGCTCAGCGCCGCAAGCGGGAGCGAGGCGGTCTCGAAGGCGAGCAGGCAGCCGAGCACGAGCAGCGCGAGGACGAGTCCGTCCAGGACCTCCCGGTTCGCGTGCACGTCGTGCCAGACGACGTAGGGGTGCAGCGTCGTGAGCAGCGCCGCGGCCACGCCGGTTCCTAGCGAGTGCAGCATCCGCCCGATCTCGAGCACGACCAGCGCGGTCAGCACCCCGACCGCGGTCTGCACGAGCCCCACGGCGAGCCAGTCCCGGCCGAAGACCTCGTAGATCCCCGCCAGGAACCAGCCGTACAGCGGCTGCGTGTAGGCGGAGGGCACGCCGGGCAAGAAGCCGAAGGTGCCGTGCTCGACGAGCGTGGTCGCGAAGCGGTCGCTCTTGTCGACGAACTCCTCGAGGATCGTCTCCCGCTCGCGCGCGAGGACGGCCAGGCGCGGGAGCGCGGCCGCGAGGGCGACGCCGAGCACGGCGGGCCAGGTCCGCCGACCGGCGGGCGGGGATACTTCGGCGGCGATGGAGGACACCGGGCGGAAACGGTACGCGGTCGTCTCCTGCCACGTCGAGCGGCCGCTCGACGACGAGGCGTGGGCGCGCTTCTCGGCGCTCCAGCGTCGCCGGCCGGGCGGCTTCCGAATCGCGGCGCTCCTGCGTCCTGCGGATCCTGCCGCGGGAGAGGACGAGCGGCGCTGGCGCGAGCGAGCACGCGAGGCGGCCGCGCGCGGGCCGCTCGGGCAGCACACGCACTGGACGGGCCCCACGCACGCCCGCCCCACGGGCGGCGATACGGCCGCACGCGTGCGGGCGGATGCCGAGCGGCTGCGCGCCGCCGGCCTGGCCCCGACTCTCTTCTGCGGCGGCGGCTGGTACACCGATCTCGCGGTCGCGGAGGCCTGCGCGGAGCTCGGCTACGTGGACTGCACGCCGCGGGCCGCGCGTCCGGCGTACCTTGCCCCGGGGGAGCGCTGGGCCTCGCTCGTCGCGCCTGCGCGCGTGCGCCTGCCCTCCGGCCGGCTCCTGGCCGCGCTCCCCACGACCCACTCGCTCGGCGACCTCGCCGGGGCGCTCGCGCGACCCTGGGCCCTGCCTCGCTTCGTCCACGTCTACTTCCACGACGCCGACCTGCTCGACCGGCGCCGCCGCGCGCTCGTGCCCGCGCTCCTGCGGCTCCTCGCCTGGTTCGCGCGCCCGACCGATCTCGACGCGCTCGGCGCCGTGGCTCGCTCGGAGGCACCCGAGCGGCCCTGGGACGACGTGGCCCGGCTCTAAGATCCAGGGGTGTCCGGCAAGCCCGTCGCGCCGCCGCCGGAGAAGCCGCTCCCGGCTCCCTCCCGGGCGCCGGCCGGTGGCGACATCCGCGCTTCGCGTCTGTACCTGCTCTCGCGCGGGCCCGTCCTCACGCTCGTCAGGCGGACGGTCTCCGTCGCGTCGCTGGTCGCGCTCGACGTCGCTGGGCTCGCGCTCGGGATCTACCTCGCGCTCGTCATCCGCCAGCTCGTTCGCGGCGAGGGAGAGATCTTCTGGGCGCTGCTCTGGCGGGAAGGCCCGGCCGAGTGGCTCAAGTTCGCCGCCCCGATCACGGTGCTCGTCTTCGCGCAGGCCGGCCTCTACCGGCCGCGCGAGCGGCGTCCGGGCGCCGGGCGGATCCTCGCCTCCCTGATCGTGGTCGCGCTGATCGTGCTCGCCTTCGGGGTGGGCACGGGCTACGACTTCCAGACCTCGGGCCTGATCCCGACCTCCGTCGCCGTCTCGGCCGTGACCATCGGCCTCCTGCGGGCCGCGTACGAGTCGGCCTCCCTCGAGCTCATGCGGGCCCTCGGGATCCGCCGGCGCGTCGTGCTCGCGGGGGAGGGCGACAGCCTCGCGCGGCTGCGGCGCGCGCTGGCGGCCGCGCGCGGCGGCCTCCGCTACGAGCTCGTGGGCTCGGTCTCGAGCGAGGCCGTGCCGGGACTGCGGCGGCTGGGCACGCGCGAGGAGCTGCCTCTCGTGCTCGAGCAGGTGCGTCCGGACGAGCTCATCCTCGCGGAGGCCGGCTTCGACGAGCAGGCCGTCCTCGACGTCGTCGAGCAGGCGCACCGGCGGGGGATCCGCGTGCGCCTCGCGCCGGAGACGACCGAGCTCCTCGTCCAGCGAGGGGAGTACGTGCCGGGCGAGGGAGCGCCGCTCTTCGAGCTCCGGCCCCCGGTCCTGACCGGCTGGGACTGGGCGGTCAAGCGGACGTTCGACTACGCCGTCAGCGCGCTCGTCCTCCTCGTCGGCCTCCCGCTCTGGCTCGCGATCGCGCTCGCGGTCAAGCTCGACTCCCGCGGGCCCGTCCTCTACGTCGATCGCCGGATCGGCGTCGGCGAGCGCGAGTTCGGGATGCTCAAGTTCCGGACGATGGTCGCCGGCGCGGCCGAGCTGCAGCCGGAGCTGGAGGCCGCCAACGAGGCCGGCGGGGCGCTCTTCAAGATCCGCGACGACCCGCGCGTGACGCGCGTCGGGCGGGTGCTGCGGCGGCTCTCCCTGGACGAGATCCCCCAGCTCGTCAACGTCCTGCGGGGTGAGATGAGCCTCGTCGGGCCGCGGCCGCTGCCGCTGCGCGACTACCGGCTGCTCGAGGGCTGGCACCGGGCCCGCTACGCCGTGCTCCCCGGCATGACCGGCCTCTGGCAGATCTCCGGCCGCTCCGGGCTCACCTTCGACGACCTCGTGCGGCTCGACTTCACCTACATCGAGAACTGGTCGATCTGGCTCGACATCACCATCATCGCGCGCACGATCCCAGCCGTGGTCGCGCGCCGGGGGGCCTACTAGGGACGCGGCTACGACTCGTAGGCGAAGCTCGAGACGTACGCGCAGTTGCCGTGGAGCTCCCAGCTGAAGGGTTCCTGCTCGACGACGAGCTCGTCGGCATAGAGCTCCGTGCCCGCGATGTGGTACCCGGGGATCCCGCAGGCGACGCGCTCGACCGTCTCCACCGGTCGGGATGCCCGGAGCGTCACGGCGTTGCCCACCCTCAGCTCGTGGCCGCCCGGCCCGTGCTCGATCTCGATCCGGCTCGGGCGGACGTCGAGCAGACGGCTGGTCTTTCGCACCCACGGGAGCCGGAGGACGCCCTCGCCTCCGAGCCGGCCGAGGAAGATCCCGGTCAGCGCCTCCCGCTGAAGCTCGTCGCCGCGGGTATCGACGTGGAGGATGAGCTGCCACGGCGAGCCGGCCTCGTCGTCGTCGTACCAGCAGATGAGGGCGACGGCGAGCCCGTCCAGGCCGACCGCTCCCGCGAAGCCCTCGTCGATCTGCCAGGAGAGCGCGCCGAAGCAGACGCCGTAGGTCGAGCGCCCTCCGCCTGGCCGGTCGCCGATCATCCGGCAGGGGCAGATCGCCTCACAGTTGCACGACTCGAGGTACGTCCCGGCGATCCGCCAGGGAGTCAGGCCAGCCACACCGCCACCGCTCCTACGGCCAGCCCGACGGCGACGACCCGGCTCAGGCCGAACCCGCCCCGCGCCACCTTCTCCCCCGCGATGACGACGGCTCCGACGGCCATCCAGCGCAGGTCCATCGCGCCGAGGGCGAGCAGGGCGAGCATCAGCCCCGCGCAGCAGCCCGCGCACCAAAGGCCGTTCTCCGCTCCCATCAGGAACCCGCTTTCCCGCCGGCCGTGGAGGATGCGGCCGAGCGGCGCCCGGCAGCGCGCGAGCGACCGCCGCTTGAGCGGGGTGACCTGGTAGACGGCGGCCGTCCCGAGCGCCAGAGCCGTCGCCGTCCGCCCGTACGGCCCGAGAGCGCCGGCCGAGAACGCGACGAGGCCGAACGAGATCCAGACGCTCAGGTACCCGGCGGCGAACGAGGCGGTCGCGGGCCACGAGCCGGTCACCGCGTGGTAGAGGCGCAAGAGCGGCGTCGTCGAGGGGAGCATCATCGCCGCGCTCGCGGGCACCCACATGGCGAGGAAGGGAGCGGCGCCCACGGCGCGATTCTGCTCGGCTCGGCCGGCGGCAGTCAACCGTAGGAGGGCCGCGCCGCCCACCGGTCGGTCGGCCCTGCGACTCTCCCGGCGGCTCGCGCCCGCGGGTGGCATCGCCATACTCAGGCGCCATGAGGGCGCCGAAGATCGTCGCGGTCGCGTCCGCGATCGACCTCGACTTCCGCTACGGCTGCACCCCGGCTTGGTGGCAGCTGTGGAAGGGGATGTACGAGGCGGGGGTCGACCTCGTCGTCACCCCCTACCGCGGCCGCCCCGTGGAGTCGCCTTGGTGGCGCGTCGCGCCGAATCCCACCTACCGCGAGGGCGAGTCCTACAAGGCGGCGCGAACCGTGCTCGCTCGGCTCAAGGGCGACCGCTACCTGCGCCGGGCGGAGGCGCACCCGGGCGAGAGCGCGCTCGATCGCATCACGCGCGAGACGATCCGCCGCTTCGTGACGCCGCGCTGGCGCCGCCACTTGGAGCGGCTGGTGGAGCGGGAGCGGCCGGACGCGGTGGTCGTCTTCACCGTCCCCATGGCGCACCTGCGCGGGATCCCGGCCGCGCTGCGCGAGCGCTTCGGGATCCCGGTCGTCTTCTACGACGGCGACGTCCCCATGAGCCTGCCCGAGTTCGGTGGCATGGACACGGGCTTCAACCCCTACCACGGCGCCGACCCCTCCGAGTACGACCTCGTGCTCTCGAACTCCGAAGGCGGGATCCCGCGCCTGCTCGAGCTGGGGGCCCGCCGCGCGGAGGCGCTCTTCTGGGGCGCCGATCCGGAGTTCTTCGCGCCGCAGCCGGTGGCGAAGGAGCTGGACGTCTTCTTCTACGGCTACGGCGACAAGTTCCGCCGGGAGTGGATGCGGGAGCTCATCGGCGAGCCCTCGCGCCTCGCCCCCGAGCTCGACTTCGCCCTCGGCGGGCGCGACTTCCAGGGCGACGTCGGCCGCGCGCGGCTGCTCGGCGACGTCCCCTTCAACACGTTCGCGCGCGCGATCTCGGCCGCCCGCGTCAACCTCAGCATCACCCGCCGCCCGCACGCGACCACGCCCGCGTCCTCCACCGCCCGGCCGTTCGAGCTCGCTGCCGCGGGCGCGGCGATCGTCTCCGGCCCGCACGCGGGGATCGAGCGCTGGTTCGAGCCGGGGCGCGAGCTGCTGGTGGTGGAGAGCGCCGAGCAGGCCGTCGCCGCCTACCGCGAGCTGGTCGCCGACCCGGCCCAGGCCGAGGAGCTGGGGAGGCGCGCGCGAGAGCGTGTGCTCGACGAGCACACCTACGCGCACCGCGCCCGGCGGCTGCTCGAGCTCGTCGGCCTGGGCGCCGGAGTCGCCGTGTGAGCGCCGTGCGGACGGTGGCGATCGTGCCGGCGCGGAACGAGGCTGCCGCGATCGGCCGGGTGGTGGACGAGATCCGCGCCCATCACCCCTCCTTCGACGTCGTCGTCGTCGACGACGGCTCGAGCGACGGGACGGGCGCCGTCGCCCGTGCGCACGGCGCCGTCGTGCTGCGGCTGCCCTTCAACGTCGGGATCGGCGGGGCAGTCCAGACCGGGCTGCGCTATGCCCTCGAGGAGGGCTACGAGCGGGCGGTGCGGCTCGACGGCGACGGCCAGCACGACGCCTCGGAGCTCGGGCGCCTGCTCGCCCCGCTCGAGCGCGGGGAGGCGGACGTCGTCGTCGGCTCGCGCTTCGTCGATGGGGGCGGGTCGTACCGGCCTCCCTTCGCGCGCCGCGCCGGGATCCGCGTCTTCGCCGGGCTCGTCTCGCTGCTCGGCGGGCAGCGGGTGACGGACACGACCTCGGGTTTCGTCGCGCTCGACCGGACGGGGATCGAGCTCTTCGCGGCCGAGTACCCGCACGACTACCCGGAGGTGGAGGCGACGCTCGTCGCGCTCCGCAGCGGCCTGCGCCTGGCGCAGGTGCAGGTCGAGATGCGCGAACGGGAGACCGGCTCCTCCTCGATCACCTTCGTCCGCTCGCTCTACTACCTGGCCAAGGTGACCCTCGCGCTGCTCGTCGCCAGCCTGCGCCGCTACCCCCGCGCCGGGGAGGCCCGCCGGTGACCCCGCTCCGCGTCTCGATCGCCGGCGCGGTCGCGTCGATCCTGCTCCTGCTCGTCGTGCTCGAGCTGATCCGTGGCCGGCGGCTGAAGGAGCGCTACGCTCTGCTCTGGCTCGCCACGGGCCTCGTCCTGCTCGTCCTCTCCGCCTGGCGGGACGGCCTGAACACGATCGCGGGCTGGCTGGGAGTGGAGACGTACCCGCCGGCCGTCCTCTTCGCGGTCGCGATCCTGTTCGTCCTGCTCGTCCTCCTCCACTACTCGACCGTGCTCTCCCGGCTGACCGACGAGAACGTCGACCTCGCCCAGCGCATCGCGCTGCTCGAGGAGCGCGTCGCGCGTGTCCTCAGGGAGCCGACCGAACCGGAGGGCTGAAGACGAAGACGTCGCCCTGCTCGGGGTCGTCGGCCCAGTTCGTCGCCACCCCGACGCGGTAGGTCGCGCCCGGAGGGGGCGCGGGGTCCACGTACTCGCGCTCCCGCGTGGTCGCGATCGGCACTGCCTGCAATGTGCAGTAGGCGGCGCGGCTTCGGTCCGGGTGGCCGCACGCGACATCAGGGCCCGACTCGTCGTCGCGGTAGACGCGGAAGAACACGCGTGCGCGCCACGGGCCGCCGTCCGTCCAGGTCAGGCGCTGCCCCGAGCCGGCGCGCTCGACCCGGACGAGGATGCCCTCGTCCACCGGGGTGAGGATGGTGTTGTCCACGTCGCCCTGGAAGAGCGCGCGCTCGCCCGTCTGGACGGGGTCGGCGGCTGCGATCGCGATCGCGGGGACGGCCACGGCGACGGCCGCGAGCAGTGCGATCCAGCGCCACGCGACGGCAGGCGCCTCCGGCGGGCGCAAGCGGTCGCCGAGCCTGCGCGCCAGCGTCGGCACGAGCAGCGGGATGGAGGCGAAGAGCAGGAGGTAGGCGGGCCACGCAGGCATGAGCAGGCGCCAGAAGGTGTTGGCCTGGATGTCCGCCCGCGTCGAGAAGCCCTTGACGACGAGGAACGCCCCGAGCCAGCCGGCGAGGAGCCCGGCGATCGCGCCTTGCCGCACGCGGAGCACGGCCAGGAGCCCGGCGAACGGCGCCCACTGCGCGAGCCGGGCACTCCAGAAGAACTCGCGCAAGTAGTCCATCTGCTGGCGCCAGTGATCGACGTCCAGCTCCAGGTACCGGTCGAGCGAGAGGTCGAGCGCGGCGAGCCCCGTGCCGGCGGCGAGTCGCGCCTCATCGAGCGCGAAGGCGGGGATGCGACCGAGCCCGCGCTCCTTCCAGAGCGCGAGCACGACCAGGCTGGGGACCACGGCGAGGCCGAAGGCCACAGCCTCCCGCCACCGGCGCGCGGCGAGGTACGCGAGCGCGGCTCCCGCTCCGAGCAGGAGGTTCGGCGGCTTCAGGGAGCCCGCGGCTCCGAGCAGCAGGCCCGCCATCACCGCGTCCGCGAGGACGCCGCGCAGCGAGCGGACGAGGAAGTAGGCGGACGCGAGGACGAGCACGAGCGAGGGGTAGTCGGACATCGCGGTCAGCCCGAGCGCCTGCGGAAGGAAGTGCTCGGACCAGCGCTCCTGGTAGCGATCGACGAAGAGCGGGATGGCGGCGTAGGGAGCGACGACCCAGAGGAGCGACGCCCAGTACCCGAGCAGGCGCCCCCCGATCCGGGCGGCGATCCCGTAGACGCAGAGCAGGGCGATCGGCCCCAGCACGAGCACCTGGAAGACGACGAGCGGCGGTAGCGCCTGGACGTACGTCGGGCCGGTGATCCACATGACGGGGGCGAGCAGCGCCGACCACAGGTACCCGAGCTCCGTGGGGGGCAGCTCGAGCCCGCCCAGCAGCCAGCCCTGCGTCGCGAGCCAGATCTGGTCGCCGCCCTGGAAGAAGACCCAGCCGTTGTGCTCGATCGCGAGCGCGAGGACGAGGGTGGCGCCGACCTGGGCCGCGACGAGCGTGCCCAGCACGGCGCGCGGGTGCTCGAGGAGGCGGTCGGCCGTCCGGCCCGCGCCGCGCGCGGCGGCGAGGGACGCGCTAGCGACCGACACCGGCGACGCGGGCCGAGCGGTACCAGGCGACCGTGCGCTCGATCCCCTCGCGCAGCGGCACCCGGGCCCGGAAGCCGAAGAGGCGCTCGGCGCGGGTCGTGTCCAGCCGGCGGCGGGGCTGCCCGTTCGGCTTCGAGGCATCCCAGCGGATGTGGCCGGAGTACCCGGTCGCATCCGCGATCAGAGCGGCCAGATCGCGGATCGCGATCTCCTCGCCGGTGCCCACGTTGACCGGATCCGGGCCGTCGTAGCGCTCGGCCGCCAGGCAGAGCGCCTCGACGCAGTCGTCGACGTAGAGGAACTCCCGCGTCGGCGAGCCGTCGCCCCAGAGCACGATCTCCCCGGCGCCGGTCTCCTCTGCCTCCACCATCTTCCGGATCAGGGCCGGGATGACGTGCGAGGTCTCGAGGTCGAAGTTGTCGCGCGGGCCGTACAGGTTCACGGGCAGGAGGTAGATCGCGTTCAGCCCGTACTGGTCGCGGTAGGCCTGGGCGCCGACGAGGAGCGCCTTCTTCGCGATCCCGTAGGGCGCGTTCGTCTCCTCCGGGTAGCCCGACCAGAGGTCCTCCTCGCGAAAGGGGATCGGCGCGTGCTTGGGGTAGGCGCAGATCGTGCCGGCGAGGACGAGCTTCGGCGTCCCGTGCAGGCGCGCCTGCTCGAGCACGTGCGCGCCCATCATCAGGTTCGCGTACCAGTAGCGGCCGGGGTTGGCCCGGTTCGCTCCGATGCCCCCCACCTCGGCTGCGAGGTGGAAGACGAGCTCCGGCTCCGCCTCGGCGAACAGCCGCGCGGTGTCCTCCATGCGCGTCAGGTCGTAGTCGGCGCTGCGCGCGGCGACCACGTCGTGGCCGTCCCTCTCGAGCCGCTCGACCAGGTGCGAGCCGAGGAACCCTCCGCCGCCGGTGACGAGGACGCGCACGCGGGCAGGGTACCGCGAGGCCCGGCCTCCGCCGGCCGCTCTAGCATCGGCCGGTGTGAGAGGTGCAGGCCGTGTCGGCACCGCTGCCTCGGCCGCCCGCCGCCCGCAGGTGCTCCTCGCGCTCGGCGTGGTCGTCGCGGTGGCCGCGTTCCACTCGTGGATCACCCCCACGAACCCGCCCGGGTTCCACCGCGACGAGGCCTCCCTCGCCTACAACGCCTACTCGCTCTCGACGAGCCTGCGGGACGAGGACGGTGCCTTCCTGCCCCTCTTCTTCCGCTCGTTCGGCGACTACAAGAGCCCGCTCTACCCGTACGTGCTGGCAGGCGTGTTCGCGCTCACCGGGCCGAGCGCCCAGGTCGCGCGGGGGCTCTCGGCCGCGCTCGTCCTGGCCGCCGTCCTCCTGCTCGGGCTGCTCGCCCTCCGGCTCACGGGCAGCGCGCCGGCGGCGACGGCGGTGGTCGCGCTCGCAGGGCTGACGCCCTGGCTCTTCGAGCTGGGCCGGGTCGCGCTGGAGGCCTCCACCCAGCCCCTCCTGATCACCCTGCTCCTGCTCTCGCTCCTACGCACGGTGCGCCGCGGCCGCTGGTCGGTCGCCGACGGGGCCGCCGCCGGGGTGCTGCTCGGGCTGCTGACGTACTCGTACACGGGCAGCCGCCTGCTCGGGCCGCTGCTCGCGGCGGCGCTCGCCGTCTTCGCAGGCCCGGGACGCGGACGCTGGCTGCTCTCCGCGTGGGGCACGTTCGCCGGGCTCCTCGTCCCCGCAGGCGTCTACGCCCTGCGCCATCCCGGGGCGCTGACGGCGCGCTACGAGGCGACGACGATCGCCGGCGAGGGAGCCTCCCTCCCGGCGGTCGTCGGCCAGGCTGTCTCGAACTGGGCCCACGATCTCAACCTCTGGCACTGGGCGACCTCCGGCGATCCCGCTCCGTACATCCACGTCTACGGCTACGGATCGATCTTCCTCGGGACTGCGGGCCTCGCCCTCGCGGGTGCCGCGCACGTCCTCGTCCGCTGCCGCGGCGACCTGTGGTGGCGGTACGTCCTGCTCGCGACGCTGCTCGTGCCCGTGCCCGCCGCGCTGACGGTGGACCGCTTCAACGCGATCCGGCTCGCGGCGCTCCCGGTCCTGCTCTCCGTGCTCGCCATTCCGGCGCTCGCGAGCCTGCTCGCACTCGCCCGTGGGCGCTGGGCGGCGCGCGCGGCGCTCGCCGTGCTGGCGCTCTCGGTCGGCGTCCAGCTCGGCCAGTTCCTCGATCAGTACCGCTACCGCGGGCCGGCGCGCACCGTCCTCTTCGACGCGGGGGTCGGACCGCTGCTCGAGCGGGCGTTCGCAGGCGGCCAGGTCGTGTACACCGACTACGACGACCGCGGAGCGCAGGCGCAGGCACGCTGGCATGCGGCGGAGGCCGGGCTCCCGCGGGACCGCGTGGTCGTGCTGCCCGACGGGGGCGTCCCTCCCGTGGGGGCGACCGTCTTCCTCCGCTTCCAGGAGTGCGACTTCGCCTGCGAGGAGATCGCGCGCTGGGAGGACTACCGGGTCCTGCGTGCGGTCGGGCCGCCGCCTACGCCCTGAGCGGCGTGCCGGTCGGCAGCCAGTCCACGCGACCGATCCAGCGGGCGCGGTTCTCCGCGTACCAGCGGATCGTCTGCAGGAGGCCCTCTTCCCACGAGACCTTCGGCTCCCACCCCGTCTCGCGGGTGAGCTTCTCGTGCCCGACCCGGAGCGCGAGCACGTCGCTCGCCCCCGGCCGGAAACGGGTCGGCACCGAGACGATCCGCCGGTCGTCGGGCCAGAAGCCGTGCTCGGCCCCCAGCCGGAGGATCAGCTCCGCCCAGTCGCGCATGGCGATGTTCTCGCCCTGGCCGTACACGTAGACGTCGCCGGGAGTGCCCCGAGCCGCGACGACGAGGTGGCCGCGGACGCCGTCGGTGCAGTAGCAGAAGTCGCGCAGGGGCTCGAGGTTGCCCAGCTCCACCGTCTCGCGCTGGAGCGCCTGGGTGACGATCGTCCCGGTCACGTAGCGCGGGTTCTGGCGCGGGCCGTAGTTGTTGAACATGCGCGTCACGACCCCGGGGACGCCGAAGGCGTCGAAGTAGTTCATGGTCAGGAAGTCGGCGGCGACCTTGGAGGTGGCGTAGATCGACTTCGGGTTGATCGGCGAGCGCTCGTGCAGGATCAGCCCGCCGTCCGGGTCGAAGTCGTGGTGCTCGACGACCGCCTCGCGCACGTTCCCGTACTCCTCGGACGTGCCCGCGGTGTCGAACTTCTCGACCTCGAGCTCCCAGTCCACGATCGCCTGCAGGAGGTTGAGCGTGCCGAGGACGTTGGCCGCCACCGTCTCATAGGGCCGGTGCCAGGACTCGCCCACGTGCGCCTGCGCGCCCAGGTGGAAGACGAAGGGGCGGTCCGGCGCCCGCTTCAGCTCGCGCACGAGGTAGTCGACCGAGGTCCGGTCGGTGAGGTCGGCGAAGTGCACCTTCAGCCGGTCGCGCAGGTGGGCGATGTTGTTCAGGGCCCCGCTCGAGTTCGCCCGCACGAAGGCGTGCACGGTCGCGCCGAGCTCGACGAGGGCGTCCGTCAGGTGCGAGCCCATGAAGCCGTCGGCTCCGGTGACGAGCACGGTGCGGCCCTCGTAGACGTCCCCCACCTCGCGGCGGAGGTCGTCCAGAGCGGCGCCTGTCCAGAGGCTGTCGTTCGGCATGGTGCGTACGCTTCCGCGTCGGTGAGCAAGCGTACAGCGTCACCCGGCCTGGGCTCCCTCGGAAGCGCCGGGCTGACGGCGGCGGCGACGCTCGTCGTGACCGCCTTCGCGGCCGTGGTCGGGGTCGTCATCGCGAGGAAGTTCGGGCGCAGCGAGGAGACGGACGGCTTCTTCGCCGCCTACGGCCTCTTCATCGTGCTCGTGCTGGCGGCGCAGGCGATCCGCATCGCCGTCCTCCCCGACCTTGCGCGGGCGCGCGGGGAGCGGCGCCTCGCCGGAGAGATCGCCGGCTACGCCGTCGCGCTCGCCGCGGTCGCCGTTCCGCTCGTCCTCGCCGCTGAGCTGGCCGCAGGCCCGCTCGCCCGGCTCCTGACCGGCGGAGGCTCGCTCGCCGCAGCGGACGCTGCCGCCGAGGCCCTGCGCTGGATGGTGCC
>DATMAP010000002.1:0-5616 GCA_035559835.1 Gaiellaceae bacterium | reverse complement strand
GGCGGGCCTGCGGGCAGGTGGCCGCTGCCCTGGCTCGCCAGCCCCGTCGTGCTCGCCGCCCTCGCGCTCGCCGCTTCCGCGCTCGCTGCTTCCGCGCTCGCCGCTCGCCCGGGCCGGCGGAGGGCACTCCCTATGATTGGCGCCGATGAGCTTCTACGTGACGACGCCGATCTACTACGTGAACTCGACGCCCCACATCGGGCATGCGTACACGACCATCGCGGCGGACATCCTGGCCCGCCACCACCGGCAGCGGGGCGAGGACGTCTTCTTCCTCACCGGGGTGGACGAGCATGCCTCGAAGGTCGCGCGCGTCGCGCAGGAGCAGGGGCTCGGGCCGCAGGAGTACGCCGATCGCATCGTCGAGGTCTGGCGCGAGCTGCCCCGACGGCTCAACGCCACGCATGACTTCTTCATTCGCACCTCCGATCAGGGCCACAAGGACTTCGTGCAGGACTTCCTGCAGCGGATGTACGACGCCGGCGACGTCTACCAGGACGTCTACGCGGGGTGGTACTGCGTCGGGTGCGAGGCGTTCAAGGTGGAGTCCGAGCTCGTCGACGGCCGGTGCCCCATCCACGAGACGGAGCCCGAATGGATCGAGGAGCGAAACTGGTTCTTCCGGCTCTCCGCCTACCAGGAACGCCTGCTCGCGCTCTACGACGAGCGGCCCGACTTCGTCCTGCCCGCCTTCCGGGCGAACGAGGCGCGGAGCTTCATCGCCGGCGGGCTGCAGGACTTCTCGATCAGCCGGGCGGGCCAGCCGTGGGGCATCCCGATCCCGTGGGATCCCGAGCAGGTGGCGTACGTCTGGGCGGACGCGCTCGTCAACTACCTGAGCGCCCTCTCGTACGCGCGCCCCGGCGAGGACCTGCGCGCGCGCTACTGGCCGGCCGCTCGCCATCTCCTAGGCAAGGACATCCTGCGCTTCCACTGCGTCTACTGGCCGGCGATGCTGCTCTCCGCGGGCTACGACGTGCCGCGGCAGCTCTTCGTGCACGGCTACCTGCTCCTCGACGACCGCAAGATCTCGAAGTCGCTCGGGAACGTCGTCGACCCGCTCGACCTGATCGACGTCTACGGGGCGGACGCCCTTCGCTTCTGGTGCGCCCGCGCCGTTTCCTTCGGCCAAGACGGAAGCGTCGCGATCGAGAGCCTCCACGAGCGCTACGAGCGGGAGCTGGCCAACGACCTCGGCAACCTCCTCTCGCGGACGACGGCGATGATCGCGCGCTACCTGGACGGCGAGCTGCCGGAGCGGCCGAGCGACGACTCGCCCGTGCGCCCCCTGCTGGACGGTCTCGGCGCGGAGGTGGCGACGCGTCTCGACGGCTACGACCTGACCGGCGCGCTGGAGCGGATCTGGGAGGCCGTGCGTGGCCTCAACCGGCACGTCGAGGTTCAGGCGCCGTGGCGCCTGGCCGGGGAGGCTGGCCGGCGGGACGAGCTCGAGCGCACGCTCTACGACCTCGCCGACGGGCTGCGCGCGGTCGCGGTCGCGCTCGCCGCGTACCTCCCGGAGACCTCGCCGCGCATCCTGGCCGCCCTGGGCGGCGATCCGGAGGCGATCGGCTGGGAACAGGTCGCCTACGGGTTGACGCCCGCGCGCTCGGGCATCACCGCGGCGCCTCCGCTCTACCCGCGCATCGACACGCCCACTGCGGCCGCGTGACCGACACGCACGCGCACCTCGACGCGTGCGAGGCGCCGGCCGGAGAGCTCGTCGCCCGGGCCCGAGCCGCCGGCGTGACGCGGATCGTGACGATCGGGACGGGGATCGACTCCTGCCGCGCCGCCCTCGCGCTCGCGGAGGCGCACGAGGGCGTGTTCGCGGCGCTCGGCATCGACCCCCACCGGGCGGGGTCGGAGGACGCAGGCAGGCTGGACGAGCTGCGCGAGCTGCTCCACCACCCGAAGGCGGTCGCGGTCGGTGAGACGGGGCTCGACGGCGTCCGGTCGCAGGCGACACCGGCCGAGCAGCGCCGCCTGCTCGACGCGCAGCTCGCGCTCGCGGACGAGCTCGCTCTGCCCGTGGTCGTCCACAGCCGGGAGGCGGCGGCGGAGACGGCGGCAGCGCTGGCGTCCTTCACCGGGACCGTGGTGCTGCACTGCTTCTCCACGCCCGAGCTGCTCGAGCCGGCGCTCGAGCGCGGGTACTTCGTCTCCTTCGCGGGCAACGTCACCTACCCGGCCGCGGCGGCCCTGCGGGAGGCAGCGGCGGTGGTGCCCGAGGAGCGGCTCCTGACCGAGACGGACAGCCCCTACCTGGCGCCGCAGCCGGTGCGCGGCCGCCGCAACGAGCCCGCCTTCCTGCCGCACACGATCGCCGTGCTCGCCCAGGCCCGCGGGGTGGAGCCGGAGGCGCTCGCCGCGCGGACGCACCTGAACGCAGCCGCCGCGTTCCGCCTGCCGTGACGGTCGTCCCGAAGAAGAAGCTCGGCCAGCACTTCCTCGTCGATCCGAACATCCTCGGGGTCATCGGCCGCCTCGCCGACCTGCGGGCGGACGACGTCGTGCTCGAGGTCGGCCCCGGGCTCGGGGTCCTGACCCGGTACCTCGCCGAGCGCGTCCGGCTCGTGCACGCGATCGAGCTCGACCGCTCGCTGGAGCAGCCGCTGACGCAAGCGCTGGCCGGACACGGCAACGTCCGCCTCGTCTTCGCGGACGCGCTCGAGGCCGACCTCGGCGCGCTCGAGCCCGCGCCCGGCAAGCTCGTCGCCAACCTGCCCTACGGGATCGCCACGACGCTCCTGCTGGAGAGCCTCGAGCGGCTGCCGTCGCTCGAGCGCTGGTGCGTGATGGTGCAGCGAGAGGTCGCGGACCGGCTCTTCGCTGCTCCGGGGACGAAGGCGTACGGCGCTCTCTCGGTGCTCGTCCGTCTCCAAGCAATCCGGGTCGGCTTCCACCCGGTGCCGCCGACGGTGTTTCGGCCGCGGCCGCGGGTCGAGTCGGCCCTGGTTGCCTTCGTGCGCACGGCTCCCCCGCCGCCTGCGCCGGTGCGGCGCCTGGTCGAGGCGGCGTTCGCGCACCGGCGCAAGACGCTCGCGAACAGCCTCGAGCTGGCGGGGCTCGCCTCCCGCGCCCAAGCGCAGGCGGCGCTGGCGGCGATCGGGCGCTCGGAGCGGGTACGGGCCGAGGAGCTCGCGCCCGAGGAGCTGGTCGCGCTCGCGGAGGCGCTCGCGGAGGAGCTCGCGTGAGACGGACGGAGGCGCCGGCGAAGCTGAACCTGGCGCTCGTGGTCGGGCCTCGCCGCCCGGACGGCAAGCACGAGGTCGCGACCGTCCTGCAGGCTCTCGACCTCTGCGACGAGGTCGAGCTCGAGGAGTCGCCGTCCTTCGCGGTCGAGGGCTTCCCGGCCGACACGCTCGTGCGCGGCGCGCTCGCCGCCCTCGCCGCGGCGGCCGGGGTGGAGCCGCGCTGGCGCGTCCGCCTGCGCAAGCGCATCCCCGTCGCGGCCGGGCTGGGAGGGGGTAGCTCCGATGCGGCCGCCGCGTTGCGGCTCGCGAACGCGCTCCTGCCGGCGCCGCGAGAGGAGCATGAGCTGGAGCGGATCGCCGCCGGGATCGGCGCCGACGTCCCCTTCTTCCTCCGCGAAGGCCCGCAGCTCGGCCACGGCGACGGCTCCGAGCTGACGCCGCTCGAGCTGCCGCAGGACTACGCCGTGCTCCTCCTCCTCCCGCACGGGGAGGAGAAGCGCTCGACCGCGGACGTCTACCGGCGCTTCGCCGAGCGGCATGGCGCCCGGGGCTTCGAGGAGCGCCGCGCCGCCCTCCTCGCCGCGCTCGCCCGGGTGGAGCGCGGGCGCGACCTCGCAGCGCTGCCCGGGAACGACCTCGCCTCCTCGCCGCTGGCCACGGAGCTGCGAGCGCTCGGGGCCTTCCGGGCGGACGTGACCGGGGCCGGCCCGGTCGTGTACGGGCTCTTCGAGCGGGCGGAGACCGCGGCGCTTGCGGGCGAGCGGCTCGAGCACGCCGGCCGGATCTGGCTCACCCGGCCCCGGGAGCGGCGGTGACGCCCGGCCTCGAGTGGCAAGATGGTCCCGCTCTGGGGCGTGGCCAAGCGGTAAGGCAACGGGTTTTGGTCCCGTGATCCCAGGTTCGAATCCTGGCGCCCCAGCCACGATGCCTCGGAGAGGGAAGCGGACGCTCGGCGCGGTCGTCCTGGCCGCCGGCCTCGGCACGAGGATGCGCTCGGAGGTGCCGAAGCACCTGCACCCCCTGCTCGGGCGCCGGCTGGTCGACTGGGTGCTCGCCGTCGCGCGCGAGCTGGAGGCGGCGCCGCTCGTCGTCGTCGCCTCCCCGGCGACGGCCGGGGCCTTCGCTGGGGTCGAGGTCGCCATCCAGGCTGAGCCGCGCGGGACGGGCGACGCCGTCCGCAGCGCGCGCGCGGCGCTCGAGGGACGCGCCGAGGACGTCCTCGTCCTCTCCGGCGACACGCCGCGCCTGACCTCGGAGCTCCTGCGCGAGCTGCTCGAGACGCACCGCCGGGAGGGCGCCGCCGCGACCGTCCTCTCCTTCGTCCCCGCCGACCCGCGACAGTACGGGCGGGTGCTCCGGGAGAGCGACGGGGGGCTGGCGGCGATCGTGGAGGCCGCCGACGCGACCCCGGAGCAGCTCGAGGTCCGGGAGGTGAACTCCTCCATCTACGTCTTCGAGGCCGCCGTGCTCTGGCCGCTGCTCGACCGGCTCACGCCCCACAACGCACAGGGAGAGCTGTACCTCACGGACACGATCTCGCTCCTCGTCGAGGAGGGCCGGCGGGTGGCCGTGTACGCGGCTCCCCACCCGGAGGAGGTGGAGGGCGTGAACAACCGTGCAGAGCTGGCGGAGGCCGCGGCCGGCCTCCGCGACCGCATCAACCGCGCGCACATGCTGGCCGGGGTGACCATCGTCGATCCGGCGACGACGTGGATCGACGCCGACGCGGTGCTGGAGGCGGACGCGGTGATCCAGCCCTTCACGGTCATCCGCGGCGCCTCGCGGGTCGCCGCCGGAGCGGAGGTCGGGCCGCATGCGGTGCTCGTCGACGCCGAGGTCGGTGCCGGCGCCCGGGTGGGGCCGTTCTGTTACCTTCGTCCGGGCACGGTGCTCGAGGCCGGAGCGAAGGCGGGCACGTTCGTCGAGATCAAGAACTCCCGGATCGGGGAGCGGACGAAGGTCCCGCACCTCTCCTACCTCGGCGACGCCGACGTCGGCCCGGACACGAACGTGGGCGCAGGGAACATCACAGCCAATCTCGACCACGCCACGGGGCGCAAGGAGCGGACGGTGATCGGGAGCAACGTCAGGACCGGTGTCGACAATGCGTTCGTCGCCCCGGTGACCATCGGCGACGACGCATGGATTGCAGCCGGTTCGGTGATCACGGAGGATGTCCCCGCGGGTGCGCTCGCGATCGCGCGCGCGCGGCAGGTGAACAAGGAAGGCCGAGGTGGAAAGCGCGACGATTGAGCAGACCCTGCCGGGGCTCGACCCGGCCTCGCCGAGCCCGCAGATGACCACCGGGCGGGCGCTGCCGCTGACGCCGCAGAAGCGGCTGATGGTGTTCTCCGGCCGCTCTCATCCCGCGCTCGCGGAGCGGATCGCGGAGCGGCTCGGCGTCGACCTCGGCGAGATC
>DATMAP010000001.1:0-6713 GCA_035559835.1 Gaiellaceae bacterium | reverse complement strand
CCTCGTCGAGGAAGACGAAGCGGATCTCGTCGAAGCGATCCTCGAGCTCGCGCACCGCGCGCACCGCGACCGGCGCGGCGAGCTCGGGCGGGTAGCCGTAGACGCCGGTCGAGAGCGCCGGGAAGGCGACCGTCCTGCAGCCGAGCTCCGCCGCCACCTCGAGCGCACGCCGGTACGCCGAGGCGAGCAGCTCCTCCTCGCCTGCCTCTCCCCCGCGCCAGACCGGCCCGACCGCGTGGATGACGTAGCGGGCGGGAAGCCGCCCGGCCCCGGTCGCCTTCGCATCCCCGGTCGCGCAGCCGCCGAGCCGCGCTGCCTCCTCGAAGATCTCGTCGCCGCCTGCCCGCCGGATGGCGCCGCAGACCCCTCCGCCGGGCGCGAGCGCCTCGTTCGCCGCGTTGACGATCGCGTCCACGCGCTGCTGCGTCAGGTCACCGACGACGAAGGTGATCATCGCCGCAGGAAGACGTTGAGCGCGATCGTCAGGAGCACACTGAGCACGATCATGAGGCCGAGGGGGACGTAGAGGGTGAAGCTCTCCCGGCGGACGACGAGGTCGCCCGGCAGCCTCGTCACCCCCAGCCGGGCGAGCAGGAGGAACGCCGCGCCGAGCAGCACGAGCGCGACTCCGGCGGCGAGCAGGATCTTGCCGAGCGTCGCCACCCGGCCAGCGTAGCGCCGGCGCCTCAGGCGAGCGCGTCGAGCCCGACGGTGAGCCCCGGCGGCAGCGAGCGCACGCGCTCGAGCGCCAAGAGGACGCCCGGGACGAAGGCCTCGCGCGAGGTCGTGTCGTGGCGGATCGTCAGCGTCTCCCCCGGTCCGCCGAAGATGACCTCTTGGTGCGCGACCAGGCCGGGCAGGCGGACCGAGTGGATCGGCGGATCGGTGCCCATGCGCGCGGCGGTCGCCCTCGCCGTCCCGGAGGGGGCGTCGCGCTTGGCCTCGTGGTGGAGCTCGACGATCTCCGCCCGGGGGAAGGTCTTCGCCGCCTCCTCGGCGAAGCGCATCATCAGCACCGCACCCCGGGAGAAGTTCGGGGCGTGGAAGCACGCCACGCCGGCCTCCTGCGCGCGCAGGTCGACCGCGACCGCGTTGAACCCCGTCGTCCCGATCACGACCGGGATGCCCGCCGCCAGGCAGCGCTCGACGTTCTCCTCGACCGCGTCCGGACGCGTGAAGTCGACGGCGGCGTCGCAGCCTTCCGGCCCGACCGCGCGCGCGTCCACGACCTCGTGACCCGCCGCCGCGAGCGCGGGAGCGAGCACCGAGCCCACCTTGCCGCCCGCCCCGAAGAGCGCGACCCTCATCCGGCCCTCGCGAGCAGCGACGGGTTGACGCGCGCGACCGCCTCGCGGAAGCGCCCCTCGTCGGGACCGATCCCGGCTGCCGAGAGCCGCTCCGGGCTGAGCAGCTCGCGGGCCAGCTCGGCGACCTCCCCTCCCGTCACCGCCTCCAGGCGGCGGACGACCTCCGGGACCGAGACGAGCGGGGTGCCGGTGACGAGCGCCTTCCCCAGCCGCGTCATCCGGCTCGAGGTGGACTCGAGCGAGAGAAGCAAGCGCCCCTTCAGGTTCTCCCGCGCGCGCTCGAGCTCCTCGCGGCGCACGTTCCCGGCCGCGAGGTCGGCGAGCTCGGCGGTCGCGATCTCCAGGCACGCGGCCAGGTTCTCCTCGCGCGTCCCGACGTAGACGCCGATCTGGCCGGTGTCGGTGTACTGGGAGGCGTAGCTGTAGACCGAGTACGCCATCCCGCGCTTCTCCCGGATCTCCTGGAAGAGACGGGACGAGGCAGAGCCGCCGGCGATCGCGTCCAGCACCGAGGCCGCGAAGCGGCGCTCGTCCGTCCGCGAGATCCCGGGCGCGCCCAGGCAGACGTGGTACTGCTCGGTGTCCTTGCGCTGGAAGCGGAGCCGCGGGGGCGGGAGCCGGCGCACGGGCCGACGGCCGGGAAGGCTGCCGCTCGGGCGGGCCCCGTTCCGGCGCGCGCGGAGCAGCTCCACGAGCCGCTCGTGGCGGACGTTGCCGGCCGCAGCCAGGACGACCCGCTCGCCGGCGTACGCCCTGCGGTGGTAGGCGGCGAGCGCGCGCCGCGAGACGCTCGCGATCACCTCGGCGCGGCCGATCACGGGCCGGCCCAGCGGATGCCCGTCGAACACCGCCTCCGCGGCGAGGTCGTGGACGAGGTCGTGGGGCGTGTCCTCCACGAGCGCGATCTCCTCCAGCACGACCTCCCGCTCGGAGTCGACCTCGGCGAAGGCGGGCCGGTAGACCATGTCGGCCATCACGTCGAGCGCGGTCTCGAGCCGGTCGTCGGGCACGCGGGCGTAGACGACCGTCGTCTCCCGCGAGGTGGCGGCGTTCAGCTCTCCGCCCAGCTCGTCGAAGATCTCCGCGATCTCCCGCGCCGAGTAGCGGGACGAGCCCTTGAAGAGCAGGTGCTCGATGAAGTGGGTCACGCCCGCCCGCGCCTCCGGCTCGTCCCGGGAGCCGGCGCCGACCCAGAAGCCGAGCGCGACCGAGCGCACGCCGGGGACGCGCTCGGAGACGACCCGTTCGCCGGTCGGAAGCTCGCTCAGCTCGTGGCGCGGCACGCGCCGATGGTACAGCCGCCTTCCGGGCCCGATCGCACCGACGTGATCTGCTACTTTCGTGTACATGAGCAGCACCGTCGGCGTCGCCGAGCTCCGCCAGAACCTCAGCCGGTACCTGCGACGCGTCGCGCGCGGGGAGCGCCTGCTCGTCACCGACCGGAACCGGCCGGTCGCCGAGCTCGGCCCGCCTCCGACCGGCGCCCGCGAGCTCGACCGGCTCATCGCCGAGGGGCGCGTGTCGCGGCCGCGCCGCCGCGGCCTCCCCGAGCCGCTCCAGCTCGGGGGCGACCCCTACGCGCTCAGCCGCGCGCTCGAGGCGATCCGCGGCGAGCGCTGAGCGTGCCGCTCTTCTACGCGGACGCTTCGGCTCTCCTGAAGCTCGTGCGCGACGAGCCGGAGAGCCCCGCGCTTCGCTCCTTCCTCACGGACGCGGATCTCGTCTCGTGCGAGCTCGTCCTCACGGAGGTCCCCCGCGCGATCCGGCGCGCCGCCGCCGACGATCCCGAGCTGCCGCTCGACGTGCTGATCGACCGCGCCGGCGAGCTCCTCGACGCGGTCGCGCTCCTCCCCCTCGATCGCGGCCTGCTGGAGGCGGCAGGCGCGCTCGCGGAGCCCGGGCTGCGGGCGCTCGACGCGATCCACGTCACCGCCGCGATCGACCTCTCGCCGCTCGACGCGTTCGTCGGCTACGACGAGCGCCAGGCAGCCGCGGCCCGCCTCGCCGGCCTGCGCACCGTGAGCCCGGGGGCCTGAGCGAGGTCGTGGCGCCGAGCGGGCACGCGCCGGCCGGAGCATGTCCGAGCGGGGACGCCCTGCGTCCCCGCTCGGCCTGCCTGCTCCCTAGCGCCGCTCGCGGTCGCGCGGCCGGCCGCGCTCGCGGCCGCGGCGCTCGCCACGCGGGCGCTCCTCGCGCTCCTCGCGAGGAGGAGCGTTCTTCGCCCGCTCGATCAGCTCCTCGGGCTGGACGAGCCGGCCGTCCTCGTGCTTGGCGATCAGCTTGAGACCGATGCGGCCGCGCTCCTTGTCCACCTCTTGGACGAGGACGTCGAGCACGTCCCCGCGGGTGATCACGTCCTCGATGTGGCCGACCCGCCCGGGGCCGACGTTGGAGACGTGGAGGAGGCCGTCGGTGCCCTTCTTCAGCTCGACGAAGGCTCCGAACTGGGTCGTCTTCACGACCCGGCCCGTGAACACGTCGCCGACCTCGGGCTCCTTGGTCATGGCCGTGATCGCCGAGATGGCCGCCTCGGCCTTGTCGCCCTCGGTCGCGTAGACGAGGATCGTCCCGTCCTCCTCGATGTCGATCTGCACCTCGTAGTCGGCCTCGAGGGCGCGGATCGTCTCCCCGCCCTTGCCGATGACCATGCCGATGAACTCCGGGTCGATCTTGACCGTGGAGATCCGCGGCGCGTGGCCGGCGAGCGAGCTGCGCGGCTCCGGGATCACCGCGAGCATGACGTCCAGGATCGCCTCCCGCGCCCGCTTCGCCTGCGCGAGCGCCTTCCGCATGATCTCCTGCGTCACCCCGGTGATCTTGATGTCCATCTGCAGGGCGGTGATCCCGGCGCGGGTGCCGGCGACCTTGAAGTCCATGTCGCCCAGGTGGTCCTCGGCGCCCTGGATGTCGGTCAGGATCACGTACTCGTCGCCCTCCTTGACGAGGCCCATGGCGATGCCCGAGACGGGCGCCGCGATCGGCACGCCTGCGTCCATGAGCGCGAGCGTCGAGCCGCAGACCGAGCCCATCGAGGAGGAGCCGTTCGACTCCAGCGTCTCCGAGACGAGCCGGATCGTGTACGGAAACTCCTCCGCGCTGGGGACGACCGGCTCCAGCGCGCGCTGCGCGAGGGCGCCGTGGCCGATGTCGCGCCGCTTGGGGCCGCGCATGAAGCCCGTCTCCCCGACCGAGTAGGGCGGGAAGTTGTAGTGGTGGATGTAGCGGCGCTGCTGCTCGCGGGAGAGGTCGTCGATCTTCTGCCCCTCCTTGGCGGTGCCGAGCGTGAGCAGCGTCATGATCTGCGTCTGGCCCCGGGTGAAGAGCGCCGACCCGTGCGTGCGCGGGCTGACGCCGACCTCGCACCAGACCGGGCGGATCTCCTCCTCCGAGCGCCCGTCGGGGCGCCGCTTCTCGACCGCAATCTTCTGGCGGACGAGGTCCTTGTACACGGCCTCGCAGGCCCGCTTGACGTACTGGCGCGTGGTCGAGTCCTTCGCCGGCGGCTCGCCCTCGGCAGGCGCGGGACCCACCGGGAAGGGCAGCTCCAGCTCCTCGACGATCCGCTCGAAGAGCAGGTCGCGCTTGGCCGAGCGGAGCTCCTTGGAGTCCTGCTCGGCGTCGGTCAGCTCGCGCAGCTCGCTGAGGAACTGCTCCCGCACGGGCCCCTCGACGGCCTCCAGCCGCGCCTTCTCGAGGATGGACGCGAAGCCTGCGCGGATCTGCGTGCGCCGCACGATGTCCTCCTCCGTCGAGGCCATCGTGATCGCCGGCGAGGCCTGGGCGATCAGCTCCTCCACCACGCTTCCCGCCTCGCGCAGCCCGTGCTCCGCGATCGCGGCGCGCACGGAGGCGCCGTGGGTGGCCTCCAGCTCGGCCGTCAGGTCGAGGTCGACCCACTTCGGCTTGCCGATCTCGCGGCGCAGGTCGTCGATCGCCTCGCAGATCCTGCGGATCTCGCCGTGGGCGAGCTCGAACGCCTCCAGGATCGTCTCCTCGGGCACCTGGTCGGCGCCCGCCTCGACCATGGTCAGCGCCTCGCGGGTGCCGACGACGATCAGGTCGAGCGCGGACTCCTCCAGCTCCTCCAGCGTCGGGTTGATCACCAGCTCGCCCTCGAGCTGCCCGATGCGGACGGCGCCGATGGGGCCGAGGAAGGGCAGCGGGGAGATGTGGAGAGCGGCCGAGGCCCCGTTGATGCAGAGGATGTCGTGCGGGGTCACGAGGTCGGCCGAGAGGACGGTGCAGATCACCTGCACCTCGTTGCGGAAGCCCTTCGGCCAGAGCGGCCGGATGGGCCGGTCGATCATGCGCGCGGTCAGGGTCGCCCGCTCGCTCGCGCGCCCCTCGCGCTTGAAGAAGCCGCCTGGGATCTTCCCGGCGGCGTACATCCGCTCCTCGACGTCGACCGTGAGCGGGAAGAAGTCCGCGTCCGGCCGCGAGTCGGGCCGGCCGACGGCCGTGGCGAGGATCATCGTCTCGCCCGAGCGGCAGATGACGGCGCCGTCTGCCTGCCTGGCGAGCTTGCCCGTCTCGAAGACGATCGCCTGACCGCCCACGTCGACGGACACCGTGGCGGTTCGCCCGGTGACTGTGCTCATTGTGGGTATCCCTTCACCTTTCCGTTGCGTTCGGAAGGTGGAGGTTTGAGTCAACCCCGTGCCTGCGGGGCTCGCTCAAACTTCCACCTTCCCTCTGCTGGGAGCCCGCTACCGGCGTAGGCCGAGCTCCTTGATGAGGGCACGATAGCCCTCGATGTTCGTGCGCTGCAGGTAGTCGAGGAAGCGGCGGCGCCGGCCGACGAGCTTGAGCAGCCCTCTCCGGGAGTGGTGATCCTTCGGGTGCTGCCGCAGGTGCTCGGTCAGATCCTCGATCCGGCGCGTCAGGAGGGCGATCTGCACCTCCGGGGAGCCCGTGTCCGCCGGGCCCCGCCCGTGCTTCCCGATCACTTCCAGCTTGACTTCCTTGGTGAGGCTCACGCAGCTCCTCCTCGTCGACGTCTCCGCGATCCCCGCCCTGCGTGAAGGAAGCCACACGCCAAGGCCGCGACCGCGGTCTCGGGAAGCCTAGCAGCACCTGGGCTTGTGACAGATTGTCACTTGCGTCCTCCGAGCGGCAGCCCACCCGCTCCGATGCGACGTGTCCACGGCCGGAGAGCCACCCACGACTCCGATTGCTCCGAGCAGCACCCCACCCGCTCCGAGCAGCACCCAACCCGCTCCGAGCAGCACCCAACCCGCCGCTCGGATCCGACGTGTCCACGCCACTTGTGACACTTTGTCACTTGGCCCGTTGTGGCACTTCGTCGCTCGGACACTCTGCTCGTCAACTTGCCAGGGCGCTTGTGACACTTTGTCACTTGGGTGCCTGCGCGCTGCGCCGGGCGGGCGGTGAGATCGAGCGACCCCC